>NZ_PKOI01000007.1:0-260271 GCF_002870055.1 Herbaspirillum sp. BH-1
GCCGTGAAATCGCGCATCCGCAAGATCTATGATCGGCATAAAGGCAGGTATGGCTACCGCCGTGTTACGGACACGCTCAAGCAGGCCGGCCAACTGATCAATCACAAGACGGTGCAGCGCCTGATGAGCCAATTGGGCTTGAAGTCGGTGGTGAGGCCGAAGAAATACAGGTCGTATCGCGGCCCTGGGCACGCACAGGTCGAGAACTTGCTTCAAAGAAAATTCAAGGCAGAGCGGTTCGGAGAGAAGTGGGTAACGGATGTCACTGAATTCAAAGTCGGTGGAGAGAAGCTCTATCTGTCGCCTGTCATGGACTTGTACAACGGCGAGATCGTGTCGTATCAGACGAGTCGTTCACCCCAGTTCCAGATGGTCGACGGCATGCTCAAGAAGGCCATCTCGACCTTGAAAGGGCCACATCGCCCCATGCTGCACTCGGATCAGGGATGGCAATATCAGATGCACGCTTACCGGCGCACCTTGGCCGAAAACGGCATTACGCAGAGCATGTCGCGCAGAGGGAATTGCCTGGATAATGCGGCCATGGAAAGCTTCTTCGGCACGCTCAAGTCGGAGTGTTTTTACCTGACTCGCTTCTCCAGCATCGAGCAGTTACAGATCGAGTTACGCAAGTACATGCACTACTACAACCACCACCGCATCAAGAGCAAATTAAAAGGACTGAGCCCTGTGCAATACAGAACTCAGTCCTTGAGGCCTTAACCGGCTATTGACCGTCCAACTTTATGGGGTCAGTTCAATGTCCGAAAACATGGGGTTTCTTCTTGCGGCTCTATACCAGAGTGGACTTCTCTTTTCTCAGCATTGCTGAGAAATATTAATTCACCCACTTGCGCGCATTACGGAACATGCGCATCCACGGCGAATCCTCGCCCCAGGTATCCGGGTGCCAGGACTGGGTCACGGTGCGGAACACGCGTTCGGCGTGCGGCATCAGGACCGTGAAGCGGCCGTCCGGGGTGGTCACCGAGGTGATGCCCTGGGGCGAGCCGTTCGGGTTGAACGGATAGGCTTCGGTGGCGGCGCCGCGATGGTCGACGTAGCGCATGGCGATGATGGCCTTGTCGATGTCGCCGGTCTGCGAGAAGTCGGCAAAACCTTCGCCGTGGGCGGTGGCGATCGGCGCCTGGGTGCCGGCCATGCCCTGCATGAAGATGGACGGCGAATCGGCCACTTCCACCATCACGAAACGCGCCTCGAACTGCTCGGACTTGTTGCGGGTGAACTTGGGCCAGGCTTCGGCACCCGGGATCATGGACTTCAGGTTGCTCATCATCTGGCAGCCGTTGCAGATCCCCAGCGAGAAGGTGTCCTGGCGCTGGAAGAAGCGCGAGAACTGCTCGGCCAGCTGGGCATTGAACAGGATGGTCTTGGCCCAGCCTTCGCCGGCACCCAGCACGTCACCATAGGAGAAGCCGCCGACGGCGATGAAGCCCTTGAAGTCATCCAGCTTGGCGCGGTTGGCGATCAGGTCGCTCATGTGCACGTCCACGGCGGTGAAGCCGGCCTTGTGCATGGCATAGGCGGTCTCGATGTGCGAGTTCACGCCCTGCTCGCGCAGGATGGCGACCTTGGGACGGGCAGCAGCCCCCAGCGACAGGTAGGGTGCGGCGATGTCTTCCTGCGGGTCGAAGCTCAGCTTGGGCGTCATGCCGGGGTCGGCGGCGTCCAGCAGGCGCTCGTATTCGGCATCGGCACAGGCCGGGTTGTCGCGCAGGCGGGCGATGCGCCAGCTGGTCTCGCTCCAGGTGCGGTGCAGCTCGGCACGCGGCTGGCTGTAGATGTTCTTGGCGTCGCGCATGAACTCGACCACGTCGCGGTCATTGGGCTTGCCGATGATATGGCTGCAGGCGCCCAGGTTGTAGCTGCGCAGCACGTTCATGACGTCCGACTTCTGTTCCGCCGGGACCTGGATCACGGCACCCAGTTCTTCGCTGAACAGCGCGCGCAGGGTCAGTTCATTGCGGCGCTCGGCCACTTGCGTGGTCCAGTTCTTGGAATCGCCCCAGTCGGCGGCGTGCCCGGCTTCCATGGTCAGGATATCCAGGTTGACCGAGATGCCGGTGTGGCCGGCAAAGGCCATTTCCACCAGGGTGCCGTACAGGCCGCCGTCGGAACGGTCGTGGTAGGCCAACAGGCGGTCTTCCGAATTCAGTTGCTGGATGGCGTTGAAGAAGGCCTTGAGGTCTTCGGCGCTATCCACGTCCGGGGTCTCGTTGCCGATCTGCTGCATGACTTGCGTCAGGGCCGAGGCGCCCATGCGGTTCTTGCCGCGGCCCAGGTCGATCAGGATCAGGACGGTCTCGCCCTTGTCCTTGCGCAGCTGCGGCGTGAGCACGCGGCGCACATCGGTCACCGGGGCGAACGAGGAGACGATCAGCGACACCGGCGAGGTCACCGACTTGGCGCCCTCTTCGTCGCTCCAGGTGCTGCGCATGGACAGCGAGTCCTTGCCCACGGGGATGGACACGCCCAGCGCCGGGCACAGCTCCATGCCGACGGCCTTGACGGTGTCGAACAGGGCGGCATCCTGGCCGGGCTGGCCGCAGGCTGCCATCCAGTTGGCCGACAACTTGATGTCGCCGATCTCGGCGATCGGGGCGGCGGCGATGTTGGTGATGGCTTCGCCGACAGCCATACGGCCCGAGGCCGGGGCGTCGATCACGGCCAGCGGAGTGCGCTCGCCCATGGCCATGGCCTCGCCGCGATAACCTTCCAGGCCCATGGCGGTCACGGCCACGTCAGCCACCGGCACCTGCCAGGGACCGACCATCTGGTCACGCACGGTCATGGCGCCCACGCTACGGTCACCGATGGTGATCAGGAAGGACTTGTCGGCCACGGCCGGCAGGCGCAGCACGCGCTGGGCCACTTCCACCAGGTCCATGCCGGTCAGGTCCACCGGCGGCAGTTGCTTCTCGACGTGCTGCACATCGCGGTGCATCTTGGGTGGCTTGCCCAGCAGCACGTCCATGGGCATGTCCACGGGGCTGTTGTTGTGTTCGGGGTCGATCACCTTCAACTGGCGCTCTTCGGTGGCGGTACCGACCACGGCGAAGGGCGCGCGCTCGCGCTCGCACAGGTATTTGAAGAGATCCAGGTGTTCCGGCAGGATGGCCAGCACGTAGCGTTCCTGGGACTCGTTGCTCCAGATCTCGCGCGGAGCCAGGCCGCTTTCTTCCAGCGGTACCTTGCGCAGGTCGAACAGAGCGCCGCGCTTGGCGTCGTTGGTGATTTCCGGGAAGGCGTTGGACAGGCCGCCCGCACCCACGTCGTGGATGGACTGGATGGGGTTCTCGTCACCCAGCGCCCAGCAGGCGTTGATGACTTCCTGGGCGCGACGCTCCATTTCCGGGTTGCCACGCTGGACCGAGTCGAAGTCCAGGTCGGCGGTGTTCACGCCGGTGGCCATCGAGGAGGCGGCGCCGCCGCCCATGCCGATGCGCATGCCGGGGCCACCCAGCTGGATCAGCAGGCTGCCCACCGGCAGGTCGTTCTTCCTGGTGTGTTTGGCCGAGATGTTGCCCATGCCGCCGGCGATCATGATGGGCTTGTGGTAACCCATCACCTGGCCGCCCACGTTCTGTTCGTAGGTACGGAAGTAGCCGCCCAGGTTGGGACGGCCGAATTCATTATTGAAGGCCGCGCCACCCAGCGGGCCGTCGATCATGATCTGCAGCGGCGAGGCGATGCGCTCGGGCTTGCCGTAGATACCACCCTGGGCGTGGGCGTCGCGCTCGGCAGCCGGCTGGGCCACGTCACGGGCGTTTTCCCAGGGCTGCACGGCGTGGGTCACCATCAGGTTGGAGACGGTGAAACCGGTCAGGCCGGCCTTGGGCTTGGCGCCACGGCCGGTCGCGCCTTCGTCGCGGATTTCACCGCCGGCACCGGTGGAGGCACCAGGGAACGGCGAGATCGCGGTCGGGTGGTTGTGGGTTTCCACCTTCATCAGGATGTGGGTCAGCTCTTCCGAAGCTTCGTAGACGTTGCCCTTGGTGGCGCCGCGCTGGTAGAAGCGCGAGATGCTGGCGCCCTCGATGACGGAAGAATTGTCCGAATACGCCACCACGGTGCCCTTGGGCGCCAGCTGGTGGGTGTTGCGGATCATGCCGAACAGGGACTTGTCCTGCACCTGGCCGTCGATGGTCCAGTCGGCATTGAAGATCTTGTGGCGGCAGTGCTCGCTGTTGGCCTGGGCGAACATCATCAGTTCGACATCGGTCGGATTGCGCTGCGCCTTGGTGAAGGCCGCCACCAGGTAATCGATCTCGTCATCCGACAGGGCCAGGCCCAGTTCGGTATTGGCTGCTTCCAGGGCGGCACGGCCACCGCCGATGACATCCACGCTCTCCAGCGGACGGGCCTGCAGTTCGGAGAACAGGCCGGCCGCTTCCTGCGGATCGCGCAGCACGGCCTCGGTCATGCGGTCATGCAGCAGCGCGGCCACGGCCGGCAGGCTGGCTTCGTTGAGCTTCTTGGCGCCGCCCAGCAGACCGGTCTTGACCTGTACGCGGAAGATGATGCCGCGCTCGACCCGGTGGATGTGGCTCATGCCGCAGTTGCGCACGATGTCGGTGGCCTTGCTGGCCCACGGCGAAATGGTGCCGAAACGCGGGATCACCACGAAGGCATCGCCCTCGTCGCTGCCGTTGAAGGGATCGCCGTAGGTCAGCAGGCCGTTCAGGCGTGCCTCATCCTCCTGGGTCAATGCCTGCTGAGCATCGACGAAGTGCAGGTAGCGGCCGGATACGCCGGTAATGGCGGCGTCCACTGCTTGCAATTGGGTCAAAAGGCGTTGGGTACGGAAAGCGGAAAGGGCATTGGAGCCCGGCAGGATCAGCATGGCGAGGTCGAGGCAGTTAGCTTGAATCGGGAAAACCGTCGCAGCATCGCGGCAGGGACCGGTCCACCGACACCGGCCGCACCCTCGGATGTTGCACCGCACTAGGTAAAAACGTGCAGTTTCGGGTACGGCGGACTGATGGATCGTGCGCGCGTTTGCTGGCAGAGCCGGCATTATACAGTGGACGCCGGTCCCCGTCCCAGGCAAAGCGAGCAGTTGGCTGCGCTAGCCGACGACCTCCCGGGTCTCGTCGGCTGCCCATGGGGACATCTGGGGACATCCGTGTCATCGGTCGCCCGGTGCCGTGCGTTGTCCTGGGAAGTGAGCAGATTGTCCTATGGTGATGGCCAGAATGTGGCTTTGCGGCAATATCCGAACGACAAGGAAATTTCGCGGTATCATTCGGCCCGCATCGGAAACGGCCTGCAGCCACTGCGCGATCAGGCCACGTGGCGCGGCAGGCAGCCCGCGGCACACCAGCATGCAGAACCGATGACCATGACCACAGCGGCCCGGCCGCTTCCAAGACGAACAGAGTGAACAGCACACATCGACAGATCGCCGTCATCGGCGGGGGACTTTCAGGGATTTGCAGCGCCTACTTCCTGGCCGCCAAGGGCTATCAGGTGGCCGTCATCGAGCGCCGCGCGCACGTGGCCGAGGAAGCCACCTTCGGCGACTCCGGCCTGCTGGCGCCGGGGGCCGCCATGCCCCTGACCCTGCCGGGCGCCATGGCCACCTTTGCCTGCCGTTTCCAGGATGAGCCACGGGTGCTGCTGGCTCCGGGTGCCGACTTCGGCCGGCGCCGCTGGATGCGCCAGACGCGCCAGGCCCAACAGCACGAGTTCGCCGAGAACAAGCTGCGACTGTCGCGCCTGTCGGCCTACGGCCAGGGCCTGACCCTGCAATTGCAGGCGCACCACAACATGGAGCACGAAAACGGCAACGGTGTGCTGCACCTGTTCCGCCAGCCGGCCGAGGCGGCGCGCATGCCCCACCTGCAGGAAGCCGCCCGGCAATGCGAGTTCAAGCACCAGGCCCTGGATGCGGCGGCGATCCGCACCCTGGAGCCGGCCTTTTCCTCGGAAGCCAAGCTGGCCGGCGCGCTCTACTATCCCGACGACATGGCCGGCAATTGCGTGCTGTTTGCCAAGCAGATGCGTAATGCCGCGCAGGAGCTGGGGGTGAGCTTCCATTTCGATTCCACCGTCCGGACCTTGAGCGCCGACTTCGGCGGCCGCGTGTCCTTGCTGCTGGAGTCACCCCACCTGGCCTCGCACATGCAGGTCGACGCCGTGGTGGTAGCCGCCGGCATGTCCAGCGCCCGGTTGCTGCAGCCGCTGGACACGGTGCTCCCTTTGCGGGCGCTGCAAAGCTATTCGGCGCTGGTGCCGGTCAAGAATCCGGACGATGCGCCCAGCATGGCGCTCTACGACGACAGCTACAAGGTTGCCATGACACGACTGGGCGGACGCATCCGCATCAGTGGCCTGCTGGGCTTCGTACCGCCCTCGCAGACGCTGCCGCCCAAGGCCCTGCGCAACCTGCTCAAGATCGCCGGTGACTACTACCCCAATGCCGCCAACTACAACCAGGCCCATTTCTGGAGCAATACCATGGCCCTGCTGCCGCATGGCCTGCCGGTACTGGGTCCGACGCGGCAGGGCAATGTCTTCGTCAACGTCGGTCACGGCGCCACGGGCTGGGCCGCCACGGTGGGCTCGGCACGCCTGCTGAGCGACCTGATGGCCGGCGAGGAACCGGAAATCCCGACCGACGGACTGCTGCCGCGCGATCTGCTGGGCTGACCGCGCCAGAACGAGGTTTAGCGCTTTTTAGCGCTTCATGGCGTCGTAGAAATTTTCATGCGAGCCGAGGCTCAGCAATACCACTTCCTGCGGGCTCTTCTTGTTCGGCTGCAAGCGATACGCCAGCAAGGTTTCTTGCTTGTTGATCTTGAACTTGTAGACGAATACCCCTGCCAGATCGCCCTTTTTTTCTACGCCGATGGCTGGATCGGTGGCAATCGCCATGACGGCCTGGTCAACCACCTTTTTGTCTCTCGCGTGCAGTCTCTTGACGACACGATCAAACGAGGGGGTGCCGAGAATGCTCAACACCATCACACCCCAAAGCGATATTCGGAAAGTTGGCCGGCATCAGCCTCCGCCACCGCCACCAAGGTGCTTTTGATGAACTGAACCGGCAGATCGGGATTGTCTTCGACGGCCTTGCCCAGACGCGCCCAGTATTCAATCTGCTTTGGCACAGAGCGGTGTTCAGCGGCTGCGCGAGGCTTCGCCATATCGACCAGCTCATCCGAAAGTTTCATTGCAATTGCCATGTCAGCTCCTTGATATCAGGGGTTTACCGTGCATCACTATGCAACCCTTTGCAACCTTTTGCAACCCCAGCCAAGCCATCCTCTGCAGCAAGGCATGACACAGAGTCACCCACCCCAGATCCAGCCATCAAGCCCGTTTTTTACGATGCTCTGGCCAGCGCATCAGTCACGACGACCGGGCCTCATTTGAGCGCGCCGATTTATTTCATCTGAGACGGTTCTGCGCCAAGCCCCTAATTCACTTAAAATCGACACCGTTGCGCCGGCATCCTGCCTGACGGCCGACGCAAGCTGCCCTTCGTGGCACTGCTGCGCCCTGCCTGAGCTTCACTTCATCCATCCAGCTGTCCAACGAATGCACCAGCGACCACGATCATGAGCGCGCTCCACTCCGTTGCCGAGATCCGCCAAGTCGAACAAGAGGCCCTGTCCGCCCTGCCCCCTTACACCCTGATGCAACGCGCTGGCGCCGCCATTGCCGAGCAGGCGCAGCAGTTGCTGTGCTCGGCCACGGTCTCCTCGCCGGCGGTGCTGGTGCTGGCCGGCCCCGGCAACAATGGCGGCGACGCGCTGGAGGCGGCCTGCCTGCTCGAAGAAGCGGGGATCGAAGTCAGCGTGCAGTTGCATGCCGACGAAAGCCGCCAGCCGGAAGATGCGCGGCGCGCACTGGCCCGCGTGCGCGAAGCCGAAATCCAGTTCATCGACGATCTGAGCGACACCGCCTTGCGCGCCCAGTCCTGGGCCCTGGTGATCGACGGCCTGTTCGGCATCGGCCTGACGCGCCCACCCGGTCCCAGGCTCCGACCCATCATCGACTACATCAACAGCCTGCGCTGTCCGGTGCTGTCCATCGATGTCCCCAGCGGCCTGAATGCCGATACCGGCAGCATCGTCGGCGGACGTGAGGGGCTGGCCGTGCAGGCCACCCATACCATTACCTTCATCTCCGACAAGCCAGGTCTGCACACCTGTGACGGCAGCGACCATAGCGGCCATATCGTGCTGGAACCGCTGGAGATCGACGATAGCCATTTCCCGCCAGCCCGCGCCTTCCTCAACGGACCACAATGCTTCGCCACCGCGCTCAAGCCGCGTGCCAACAACAGCCACAAGGGCAGCTATGGCGATGTCATCGTGGTGGGTGGTGCACGCGGCATGGCCGGTGCGCCGGTGCTGGCTGCGCGCACGGCGGCCTTCAGCGGTGCCGGGCGGGTCTATGTGGCCTTCGTCGACGAAGGTCCGGCCTATGACGACAAGCACCCGGAACTGATGTTCCGCCTGGCCGACCGGGTCGAGTTCGGCGCCAGCGCGGCGCTGGTGATCGGCCCCGGCATGGGTACCTCGCGCCATGCCCATGACATCCTGGCGCGCGCGCTGGACAGCGAGGCCGACATCGTCATCGATGCCGATGCCCTGAACCTGATCTCGGCCGAACCGTCCCTGCAGCACAAGCTGCACCGACGCCACCAGGCCGGTGCCGAGATCACCAGCATCATCACGCCCCACCCGCTGGAAGCGGCCCGCCTGCTCGACAGCAGCACCCAGCAGATCCAGCAGGACCGTCCGCAGGCAGCGCGCCTGCTGGCCCGCCAGTTCAACGCCATCACCGTGCTCAAGGGCGCGGGGACGGTGATCGCCTTCCCCGATGGCGAAATCCTCATCAACCCCAGCGGCAACCCGGCCCTTTCCACTGCTGGCACCGGCGACGTGCTCTCGGGCCTGTGTGGTGCGCTGCTGGCGCAAGGCTGGCCGACCCGCGCCGCCGCCCTGGCCGCCACCTGGATCCACGGCGCCGCCGCCGACCAGCTGGTGGGTGCAGGGCTGGGCCCGGTGGGGCTGACCGCAAGCGAATTCATTCCCGCCATCCGGGCGGTGTTCAACCAGATCATCCGAGACCATGTCCAGCGCCGTCCTGCCGCATCCCCGCATCGCCCCCAGCCATAAACTGGGCATCCTGTTTCTCATCGCCGGGCTGTGGACGCTGTCGCTGCTGGATACCGCCGGCAAGCTGCTGGCCCTGGCCGGCTACCACGTGGTGATGATTGCCTGGATGCGCTACACCATCAATCTGCTGTTCATGGCCGTGACCCTGGCGCCGCTGTACCAGCGCCGGCACGGGCGCAGCATCCTGCGCTCCAACCGGCTCGGCCTGCAACTGGGGCGCGGTGCGCTGCTGCTGGCGTCGACGCTGATCTTCTTTTCGGTCCTGAAGATCGTGCCGCTGGCTGAAGGGACGGCGATGAATTTCTGCGCACCCTTGATCGTGCTGGCGATCTCCCCCTGGCTGCTGGGCGAACGCAGCTATCTCTCGCGCTGGATCGCGGTGCTGGTGGGTTTTACGGGCATGTTGATCGTGATCCGCCCCAGTGGCGACATTCCGCCACACGGGGTGGCGCTGGGGCTGGTGTCGGCGCTGACGATGGCATTCATGTCCATCCTCAACCGTAAGGCCAGCCAGGCCGACAATCCCATGGTGACGTTGTTCTACGGGGCGCTGGTGGGCAGCGTGCTGTCGACGCTGATGGTGCCTTTCTTCTGGAGCGCCCATACGCCGACAGCCATCGAACTGGCGATTCTGGTCTCTACCGGCATTACCAGCACCATCGGCCACTTCCTGCAGAACACCGCCTACCGGCATACCGAAGCCTCGGTGCTGACGCCCTTCTTCTATGCCCAGATCATCTCGGCCTCGGGCATGGGCTGGCTGGTGTTCGGGCAATTCCCCGACAGCATCACGGTGCTGGGCATCGCCATCATCTGCGCCAGCGGGATCGGCATCGCCTATATCGAGCACAAGCGCGCCCATCCGCTGCCGCCGGCCGATCCGATGGAAGCGGTCTGAGCAGGTTCAGAGCAGGCGTCCGGCCGCGATGGTCAGGGTGCGCTCACAGCGCGCGGCGATGCCGTTGTCGTGGGTGACCAGCACCAGGGTGGAACCGCGTTCGCGGTTCAGTTCAAACATCAACTGGATGACCGATTCACCGGTGGCCGCATCCAGGCTGCCGGTGGGCTCGTCGGCGAACAGCAGCGGCGGTTCGGTGACGAAGGCGCGGGCCAGGGCCACGCGCTGCTGCTCGCCCCCGGAGAGGTACTTGGGATAGTGCTTCAGGCGGCTGCCCAGGCCGACCCGGCCCAGCATCTGCTCGGCCTTGGCGCGGGCCTGGCCGTCGCCACGCAGCTCCAGCGGCAGCATCACGTTTTCCAGGGCGTTCAAGTGCCCGAGCAACTGGAATGACTGGAACACGAAGCCCAGCTTGCGCTTGCGCAGCAACGCCCGGCCATCTTCATCGAGGGCGTAGATGTCTTCGCCATCGAGCCGCACGGAACCTTCGCTGGGGGTATCCAGTCCAGCCAGCAGGCCCAGCAAGGTGGACTTGCCGGAGCCGGAGGCGCCGACGATGGCCACCGTGGTACCGGCGGCCACGGTAAAATCGATGTCGCTTAAGATAGTCAAACGCCCACCGGGCGCGGCGACATCGGCAACATGTTTGGATAACTGAAGGACTTCAATGGCTGCAACGACGGCGGATTGTGCGGTATCGGTATCAGTATCGGGAAGGGAAGCAGGCATGCAGGGCAATCAGGCAAGGGGGGCCGGGAGGGGCGCGGCGCGCGCCAGCGTACTGGACTGGCTGCTGCGGCTACTGGCGGGCGTCGCCCTGGTGCTGGCGACGGCGAGCGCTTATTCTGCCCCAAAAAACCTGCTCGTGCTCGGTGACAGCCTGTCGGCCGAATATGGCCTGCAACGCGGCACCGGCTGGACCGGGCTGTTGCAGCAACGGCTGCAGCAGGACAAATCGGAACTGCGGGTGGTCAATGCCAGCATCAGCGGCGACACCACCATCGGCGGGCGCAATCGCCTGCCGGCGCTGATGGCGCAGCACGAGCCGGAAATCCTGGTGATCGAACTGGGCGCCAACGACGCGCTGCGCGGCCTGCCGCTCAAGACCAGCCAGGACAACCTGCAGGCCATGATCGACCTGGCCCGCCAACAAAAGGCCAAGGTGCTGCTGATCGGCATGCAGATTCCGCCCAATTACGGCCCGGACTACACGCGCCGTTTCGCCGCGATGTACCAGGACCTGGCCAAGGCCAACAAGGTGGCGCTGGTACCGTTCTTCTTCGAGGGCATTGCCGCCGACCTGTCGCTGTTCCAGGCTGACCGCATCCACCCCAATGAACAAGCCCAGCCCAGGCTGCTGGACAATGTCTGGCCACACCTGAAGCCGCTGCTGGGCAAGAAGTAAATCCCCCGCCCTGAAAGCCGAAGCCCCTGCCGCCGTCACTGGCGCCAGGGGCTTCGTTCATCCAGGAGAAGACCGGACAGCTACACCTCAATGGCGCGCGTACAGGTCCAGGAAACGGCGCAGCAGCCCGGTCGATTGCGGGGTTGCACTGACCTTTTCGCACAGGGCCTGGGCGTCGATGCCGCAGCCGCGGTAGATGTCGGTGTAGTAGCGCAGGTGGGCGCGCACGAACTCGGGCGAAAATTCCGGGTGGAACTGGGTCGAGTAGACGTTGTGCTTGTGCTTGATCACGTGGTGCGGGTCCATCGGCGAACGGGCCATGACGATGGCGTCCTTGGGCGGCCGCAGCACCGACTGCATGTGCAGCATGTGCGCCGGGAAGGCCTCCGGCAGCACGCCCAGCAATTCATCCTGACGGCAGCATTCCAGCGTTTCCACGTGCATGGTGCCAGCGGCCCGGCCGGCCGGGTTGTAGCCGACTTCACCGCCGAAGGCATGGGTCAGCAGCTGGTGGCCGTAGCAGATGCCGAACATCGGCGTATCCAGGTCGGCGGCGTCGCGGATCCATTCGGCGGTGCGCTCGCTCCAGTCTTCCTTGTCGGTCACCATGGCCGGCGAACCGGTGATGAAGACGGCCCGGTAGCTGCGCGGGCAGGACGGGCGCTCCCCTTCATAGACGGTGACGACTTCGATTTCGGTGTGGCACAGACCGGCGGCGCAACCTATCTGGTCGGCATAACCACCATAGTTGGTCTTGAGGGCAGGATTGGCATCGCCGGTTTGGATGATCAGGACTGGGGCAGGCATAAAAACGTGGTCGGTATTCAGGGCAAAACATGGCATCGGAAGCATTCCTTGTGGGAAATACACCGAGCGATGCCTTCGAACTTCGACTGGAGGCAGCGACAACTTTACGGCAGCCGTTTATTCCAAAAACGGCGCAAGATGGCATGCGGATGACATTATTTTCACTTCATCAGCACAATATGTGCATTTTCTTGCTGAGTGAAAACTGACCGGGACTGACCAGGATTGACAAGATCCGACCAAATCCCGAGGGACAAAAACAGAAAAAGGTCCATCCCCGAACCCTGCTCTTTTGTGCATCCCCCTCCTGTACATCCCGCATGCAGGCTGCGCCGGTGTCCATGATGAAACAAAAAAGGCCGCTGGAAAAGCGGCCTCGGTAAATATTTTAGTAAATTGTGGCAGACATGCCGACAACTCCCCTGAACTGGGCGGGGCTGCGCGCCGATTCACGATCCCGGTGCGCGCATGCCCCGTCGCGGGTCACGCCAGCTTACTTAGCGGCGTCATCCGCGCTGACTGCAGCGGCCCCCTTGAGCAGCTTGGTCTTGGCCTTCTCGCGCAGGTAGTCCAGGTAAGCCAGGGCTTCCTGTTGCGACAAGGCGGCCACGATCTGTTCCTGCTCGGCCTTGCGGCGGGCGGTGTCGACGGTCTTGGGTTGTTCCACCTTGGTGACGCGGTAGATCTGGTAACCCAGGCCCTGCGTCTCGGCGCCGACGTAGGCCGGCAGCTTGGCGGTATCGGCCTTCATGACGGCATTGAAGGCTTCCTGGGTCCAGCCGTCGGATTTCACGCGCGAGACCACCTTGGCATCGCTGAAACCGGTGGCGTCATCCTTGGCCTGCAGCTGTGCCAGGCGTTCCTGGCCGGCCTTGACCGCCAGTGCCTGTTCTTCCTGCTGCAGCACGGCCTTTTGCACATCGGCCTTGACCTCCTCGAACGGACGCTTGGCCACCGGCTTGTAGCTGGTCATGCGGCCGGCCACCAGGGTATTGGGGGCAGTCTGCACGGCTTCGGTATTGTGCTTGGCCTTGATCACGTCGTCGGTAAACAACGCCGTCAGGAACTTGGCATTGTTGTACGGCAGCGGGCCAGCGGCCGGGTTGGGCGCACGGGTCACGCCGGTGGCGGTCTGGATCTTCAGCTTGAGCTTGTCGGAGACGGCCTTGAGGCTGTCGCCGTTTTCATAGACCAGGTTGTTGAACTGGTCGGCCATTTCCGAATACTTCTTGGCGGCGATCTGCTTCTTGATCTCGGCGCCGATCTCGGCCTTGACCGATTCCAGCGGCTTGACGGCGGCCGGCTTGATGCCGGTCACTTCGATCACGTGATAGCCGAAGTCGGATTCCACCGGATCGCTGATCTCACCCTGCTTGAGGCTGAAGGCGGCATCTTCGAAGGGTTTGACCATGGCGCCCTTGGCAAAGTAGCCCAGGTCGCCACCGTTTTCAGCCGAACCGGGGTCCTGCGAGTTGGCCTTGGCCAGCTTGGCGAAGTCGCCCGGGTTCTTGCGCAGTTGCACCACCAGGCCTTCGGCCTTGGCCTTGGCAGCGGCCTTCTCGGCTGCCGGCGCGTCCTTCTTGACGGTGATCAGGATGTGGCTGGCACGACGCTGTTCTTCGGTAGCGTACTGCTTCTGGTTCTGCTCGTAGTAAGCCTTGATGTCGTCGTCGGTGACGGCAGCCTGGGCGGCCACGGCGGCAGCGTCCAGCACCACGTATTCGATGTCGGCCTGCTCCGGGGTCTCGAAGCGGGCGCCGTTCTTGTCATAGTAGGCCTTGAGCATGTCGTCGCTCACCTTGACCTGGGCGGCATAGCTGTCCGGCTTGAAGTTGAGCATCTGCACCGTGCGTTCCTGATCGTTCAGGTTCGACAGGTTCTCGGCCACGGTCCGGGGCGCGAAGGCGGTGCTCTGGATGGCGGCGTTCAACTGCTGCACGGCCATTTCACGGCGCAGGCCGGCTTCGTAGCCCTTGGGCGTCATGCCCTGGGCGGCCAGCAGCACGCGATACTGTTCATTGTCGAAGCTGCCGTCCGGCTTGGTCAGGCCGGGGATCTGCAGGATGCTCTGCTGCAGCACCTGGTCCGGCACCACCAGCTTGTTGGCCACCACTTCGGCGCCCAGGGCGCGCTGGGCGATCAGGTTGTCCAGGATGGCGCGACGCGCCTGCGGGCTATCGAAGATCTTGCTATCGAACTGGTTGCCGTACACCTGGCGCATGCGCTCCAGTTGCTGGCGGTGCGCGGCGTCCCATTCTTCCTTGGTGATGGTCTGGCCGGCCACCTTGGCCACGCCGCTGTCGTCGGTCAGGCGGCTGTAGCCCTCCAGGCCGAAGAAGGCGAACGACGGGAAGATGAACAGCAGCAGCAGGAACTGCATCAGGCGCTGGTGAGTACGAATGAAATCAAACATGAATAGCCAATCAATAAACGATCTGGTCAATGAAGGTCAGCGAGGACTGCCGCCGGGCGTCCGCGGATAATAAAAAGGGCGAACTCGCGTTCGCCCTGATCCGGCGCAGGCCCTTGGGCCCGGGACGCACAACGCACACCGTCGTGCTCGCGCGACATTATACACATGCCAATGCCCTGAGGCATCTTTGCGGCCCTGCCGCCCCCTAGCGGTCCATCTGGGCCAAGGCCACGCTGCGCAGCTGGAAACGGCCGTCATTATTGAACAGCCAACTCTCCGACAGTTCGATACGACCCTGCTTCAACAGCGCCGGTGGCGGTTTGGGAAAGGGTGCGGCCGTCTTCAGGCTGCCCAGGGCGCTGGCTTCGGCGTGCTTGTCGCGATTGCTGCGCAGGATTTCACTTTTGACCAGATTGCCATCCCCATCGACGATGTACTTGATCACGATCACCGAGCGCAGCAGCGCCTGCGGCCTTTCCACATAGACACTGGTGAAGTTGACCTGGGAAATGCGCTTGGCCAGGTCGACCTTGTAGCCATCCACGGTGGTCGCGGTAGAGGTACCGTCTTCGGTGGTCTTCTTTTGCTCGATGAGGGTGCGCGCCAGCTCGTCACGGGTTTCCTGGGTACTTTCCGGGGCCGAGCAGGCGGCCAGCATGGCCGCCACGCCCACGCCCGAGATGGCCAAGCGCCTGACCAACTGCCGGGGCGAGGTCGGCAGCCGCGCCGGCCTGGTGCATGTATTCATTCTGGTCTCCTCTCAGATGAACGATCTTGATTCACTCAATGCCGCTCGTCAATGAAGGATTGGACCGCAAATCGCCGTGCCGATTCCCTGCTCCCGGGAGTGCGGGCGGGCATCCATAGCTTCAATCTATAGCAAGGATTCTGGTCCGCTATTGCAGCAGGGGGTGTCATCCAGCAGTCATATTTTCACCGTACCATCCGCATGCCTTCCACCCCCGGCTGCGCCCCGCAACTCCGCACGGGCGCTGCGTTTGGGCAACAACGCGAGCTAGCGAGACCACTTCCGAGATGATGCACAATCCTTCTTCCGCCGCGCTGGCGCTGCCGCCCTGCCAGGACCCGCAGGAACACAGCGAGACCGGCTTCCTGACCGTGCAGGGCATCGAAAAGCGCTTCGGCGCCTTCATCGCGCTGGATCGGGTATCGCTGGAAGTGCGTCGTGGCGAGATGGTCTGCCTGCTGGGGCCGTCCGGATGCGGCAAGACCACCCTGCTGCGCACCATCGCCGGGCTGGAACGCCAGGACGCCGGCCAGCTCCACGCCGGCGGACGCGATATCTCCCACTTGCCGCCCCAGGCGCGCGATTACGGCATCCTGTTCCAGTCCTATGCCCTGTTTCCCAACCTGACGGTGGCCGATAACGTCGCCTACGGCCTCACCGGCATGAAGCGTGAGGCACGCCGGGATCGGGTCGCGGCCATGCTGGACATGGTCGGCCTGGGCGGCAGCCAGGCCAAGTATCCCGGCCAGCTCTCCGGCGGGCAGCAACAGCGTGTGGCACTGGCCCGCGCACTGGCGCCGTCGCCGTCCCTGCTGCTGCTGGACGAACCGCTGTCGGCCCTGGATGCCCAGGTGCGCGAACACCTGCAACTGGAAATCCGCCGCCTGCAAAAGCAGTTCGGCATCACCACCCTGATGGTCACCCACGATCAGGAAGAAGCCATGGTCATGGCCGACCGCATCGCCGTGATGCAGCACGGTCGCATCGAACAGTTCGGCACGCCGGCCGAGATCTACCGGCGCCCGGCCACGCCCTTCGTGGCCGACTTCATCGGCCATGCCAACTGGCTGCCCTTTACCCGCATCTCCGGCTCACAGGTCGCGGTGGGAGCGCTGCGCCTGGAAATTCAGGCCGAGGAAGCGGAACTGCCCAGCGGCCGCCTGTTCTGCCGCCCGGAATCGGTCGAACTGTTTGCCACCGACGCCACCGCCAACCGTTTCCAGGCGCGGGTGACCGACCGCATCTATCTGGGTAACCGCTACCGCCTGGCACTGGCTGCCGACGCGCTGCCCGGCCAGACCCTGCTGGCCGATGTGAGCGACCAGGCCCATGAACGCCTGGCCGCCCTGCCCGCCAACGACGGCCTATGGGTGGCCCTGCCGCGCCAGGCCCTGCAGGTGTTTGCCTGAATCTGCGATGAGCCTGCCCTCCTCCCTTTCTTCGTCCGCCATGGCGATCGAACCATCCGTACAGCCCGCCCCGGCCCTGCCCATGAGCACGGTCGATCGCAGCCAGGGCCTGCTGGCCGGACTGAAATGGCTATTACTGGCCGTGCTGCTGATCGGCCTGGGTGGGCCGTTGCTCTTCATCCTGGCGCAGGCGGTGCTGCAGCCCGATGGCAGCTGGGCCGGTGCGGCGCCGCTGATGGCACTCTTCGCCAACATCAATTTCCTGCCCATGCTGGGGCGCAGCCTCTGGGTCTCGGCCATGACCGCCGTGGTCACGGTGCCGCTGGCCTATGTCTTCGCCTATGCCCTGCAGCGTACGGGCATCCCCTTCAAGGGCCTGTGGCGCGGGATCGGCCTGTTGCCGCTGCTGGCGCCGTCACTGCTGCCGGGCATCGCGCTGATCTACCTGTTTGGCAACCAGGGGCTGTTCAAGGAATGGATGGACGGTAGCATCTATGGCTTCTGGGGCATCTTGCTGGGTGAAGTGTTCTACACCTTTCCGCATGCCATGATGATTCTCCTGTCGGCCCTGTCGCAGGCCGACGGACGCCTCTACGACGCCGCCCATGCCATGGACGCCTCGCGCTGGCGCATCTTCCGCACGGTCACCCTGCCGGCCACGCGCTATGGCATCTTCGGCGCGCTGTGTCTGGTCTTCACGCTCACCATCACCGACTTCGGCGTGCCCAAGATCACCGGCGGCGCCTACAGCGTGCTGGCGGTGGAAGCCTACAAGGCGGTGGTCGGCCAGCAGCAGTTCGGGCGCGGTGCGCTGATCGGCTTGCTGCTGCTGGTGCCGGCCCTGCTGACCTTCGCCCTGGACGGCTGGCTGCAGCGCCGCCAGCGCGCCAACATGAGCAGCCGCTCGGAAGTCTATGTGCCGCGCCCCGACTGGCGGCGTGACGGCGTGAACCTGCTGGCGGTGGCCTTGATCGCCGCCGCCATCCTGATGATGATCGTGGTGGCCATGGGCGCCTCGCTGGTCAAGCTGTGGCCCTACAACCTGCAACTGACGCTGCAGCACTACGACTTCGACAACATGGATGGCGGTGGCTGGCTGGCCTATTTCAACAGCCTGAAACTGGCCTGCGGCACCAGCGTGGTCGGCACCGTGGTGATCTTCAGCGGCGCCTGGCTGATGGAAAAGACCCGGGGCCAGGCGCCGCTATCCGCGCTGCTGCGCATGCTGTGCTTCCTGCCGATGGCGGTGCCGGGACTGGTGCTGGGCCTGGGCAGCCTGCTGTTCTTCAACCATCCGGCCAATCCGTTCAACTTCCTGTACGGGACGATGAGCTTGCTGGTGCTCTGCTCCATCGTGCACTTCTACACCACGGCCCACCTCACGGCCGTCACCGCCCTCAAGCAGCTCGATCCGGAATTCGAGGCGGCCTCGCTGTCGCTGAAGGTGCCGCTGCTGAAGACCTTTATCCGGGTCACCGTGCCGCTGTGCCTGCCGCAGATGCTGGAGATCTTCCGCTACCTGTTCGTCTCCTCGATGACGACGGTGTCCGCAGTGATCTTCCTGTACCGCCCGGACACCGTACTGGCCTCGGTGGCGGTGCTGAACATGGATGATGCCGGCGATGTCGGCCCAGCCGCCGCCATGTCCACCCTGATCCTGCTGACCTCGGCCGCCGCCGCGCTGCTGATGCACCTGGCCGGCAGCCGCTGGCTGGCGCGTGCCCAGGCCTGGCGTCGTGGACGCGCCCACTGACCGGGTTCTCCCCTTGTCCGCTTTTACCCTCGCACTTTTTTACCCTCGCGTTTCCGACGCTTTTTCAACCTAGCCATTCACAGACGAAGGCCATCATGAAAAAAACCAAGCTGTTTTCCCTGCTCGCATCGGTGATCGGCGCCGGCATGCTGTTGGCGGCACCGGCCGTGCACGCGGCCACCACGCTGACCGTCTACACCGCCCTCGAAGCCGATCAAATCAAGGCCTACCAGGCCGCCTTCCAGAAGGTCAACCCGGACATCGAAATCAAGTGGGTGCGCGACTCCACCGGCATCGTCACCGCCAAGCTGCTGGCTGAAAAGGCCAACCCGCAGGCCGATGTGATCTGGGGCCTGGCCGCCACCAGCCTGGCCCTGCTGGACAAGGAAGGCATGCTGACCCCGTACGCACCGCAAGGCCTGTCGGCCATCGACGGCAAGTACCGCAGCGCCGCCAATCCGCCGGCCTGGGTCGGCATGGACGTGTGGGCCTCGGCCATCTGCTTCAACACCGTGGAAGCCCAAAAGCAGGGCCTGCCCAAGCCCACTTCCTGGGCCGACCTGACCAAGCCGGTCTATGCCGGCAAGATCGTCATGCCCAATCCGGCGTCCTCCGGCACCGGCTACCTGGACGTCTCGGCCTGGCTGCAGATGATGGGCGAAGACAAGGGCTGGGCCTACATGGACGCCCTGCACAAGAACATCGGCCAGTACACCCACTCCGGCTCCAAGCCCTGCAAGCAGGCGGCCACTGGTGAATTCCCGATCGGTATCGCCTTTGAGTACCGCGCCGTGAAGACCAAGAAGGAAGGCGCGCCCATCGACGTGATCCTGCCGGCCGAAGGCCTGGGCTGGGACATCGAAGCCACCGCCATCGTCAAGGGCAGCAAGCACCTGGAAGCAGCCAAGAAGCTGGCCGATTTCTCCGCCAGCAAGGAAGCCATGGCCCTGTATGAAAAGAACTTCGCCGTGGTCGCCATCCCGGGCGTGGCCAAGCCGGACGAACTGCTGCCGGCCGACTACGAAAAGCGCCTGATCAAGAACGACTTCACCTGGGCCAGCACCCAGCGCGACCGCATCCTGACCGAGTGGAGCAAGCGCTACGAAAGCAAGTCGGAAAAGAAGCAATAAGTACGCTGCAACAAGTACGCCGCAACAAGGCCTCAAGCCTTGAGGCCTAAGACCTAGGTAGCACCCCGCCGTCGCAGCCCGCCTGCGACGGCGCGCGGAGAGGATCACAGGGCGCCGTCAGAGCGTCCGGCCACAACAGGCAACACGACATCTCGCAAACGTATCCGATGGAGCATTCCCCATGACGCAACCCCCCTCAGAACACGATCCGCAACATTTCGACCTGGCCGTGGTCGGTTCCGGCATCCTCGGCCTGGCGCATGCCTATGCGGCCGTCAAGCGCGGCCTCAAGGTGGCCGTGTTCGAACGCACCAGCACCCCGCTGGGCGCTTCCGTGCGCAACTTCGGCATGGGCCTGGTGACCGGCCAGCCGCCCGGCATCATGCTCGACCTGGCGCGTGAAAGCCGCGCCATCTGGCTGCACCTGGCCGCGCGCGCCCACTTCAGCGCCCGCGAAGCCGGCACCCTGCTGTTTGCCCGCAGTGAAGCCGAGCACGATGTGCTGCAGGAATTCATGATGGTGCGCGCCCGCCAGTACGACTACCGCGCCTCGCTGCTGGAGGGAGACAAGCTCAACGCCCTCTACAACGGCCGCTTCCGCCATCACCGTTCGGCCCTGCATGGCACCGAAGACCTGCAACTGTATTCCCGCGAGGCGATGCCGGCGCTGGTAGCCTACCTGCACTCGCAGGGCGTGCATTTCCGCTTCAATACCCTGGTGCATGGCACGGCCGATGGCCGCCTGTCTACCACGGCCGGCGAATTCCGCGCCGAGCGCGTGGTGGTCTGTTCGGGCCACGACTACCTGACCCTGTTCGCCGATCGCCTGCAGCCGATGAACCTGAAGCAGTGCCGCCTGCAGATGCTGCGCCTGAAGACCGAAGAGCCGCTGCCACTGACCCATGCGGTGCTGACCGGGCTGTCCTGCACCCACTATGGCGCCTTCTCGGACCTGCCGACCGCGCGTGCCGTGCATGCCGAGATCGAGGCCAATGCGCCCCTACTCAACAAGCACGGCATCCACCTGCTGGTCAGCCCCACGCCGTATCAGGAACTGATCGTGGGCGATTCGCATCACTACGGCAGCGATTCGCCACCCTTCAACAGCGAAGAGATCGATGAGTTGATGCTGGGCCTGGTGGAACACACCCTGGCCACCCGGGTCAAGGTGATCGAGCGCTGGCAAGGCGTCTACGGCAGCAAGGGACCGGGACCGTTCTCGGCCCTGCCCATCGATGCCCACACCTCGGTGGTACTGATGCACACCGGCATCGGCATGAGCGTGGGCCTGGGTCTGGGCGAGCGCGTGGTCAAGGCTTTGCTGGAAGGCGACAGCCTGCCCACACCCACTGCCCAGCCGGCACCGGCGACGGCGCTGGCCTGATCGTTTCACCCTCGGCATCCCTCTCCGGCGCGGCGGCCTCGCTGCCGCGCCACCGGTCTTCGACCGGCCCGCCATCCTTCCCCGCGTTCTCGTCCGCTTCCCTTCCCGCTCCACCTGCCCTGACGTTCGCTTCAGGTTTTTCTGCCTGTTCCTGACAGAAAAAACTTCACCCCTTACCTGGGCAGATGCGACCCCCCTGACATCGTCGCTGCATCGCAATAGCCACTCCCAGCCCTGCAAAGCCTTGCCAGAGGCCACTTTGCCTGCTGCAGCGCAACCAGAAATCGGTGTTCTGCGCTGTAAGCTTGTGTAAGTTTGGAGCAAGTCTTGCGTAAGTTTGACGTCGCACACTCCCGGCATGGACAAGTGGGTCCTTACGCAAGCAATGCGAAGCCAATATCGCGGTTTGTGTCTGACGGGGAAGGCGAGGGAGGAATCTTCATGCTGTCTCCGGTGCGTTCTTGCATAACGCCCCATTCGACCATCTGTTGCATCTGTTGCACCTGTTGCATCGCAGGGTCCGTACCCCGGGTACCGCAGGCATCCATGCAGTAGCAATATCAATTAAAACCAAGGAGACAAACATGACCACAGCATCAGTCAACACGACTGCGCGCGGCATCACACCGGAGGAGAAGAAAGTCATCTTCGCCTCGTCGCTAGGCACCGTTTTCGAATGGTATGACTTCTACCTCTACGGCTCGCTCGCAGCCATCATCGCCAAGCAGTTCTTCGCCGGCACCGATCCCAACACCGCCTTCATCTTCGCGCTGCTGGCCTTTGCCGCGGGCTTCATCGTGCGCCCCTTCGGCGCGCTGGTGTTCGGCCGCCTGGGTGACCTGGTGGGTCGCAAGTACACCTTCCTGGTGACCATCTTGATCATGGGCGCATCGACCTTCATCGTCGGCGTGCTGCCCAACTACAACTCCATCGGCATCACCGCCCCGATCATCCTGATCATCCTGCGCATCCTCCAGGGTCTGGCACTGGGCGGCGAGTATGGCGGTGCGGCTACCTACGTGGCCGAACACGCGCCGGAAGGCCGTCGCGGCGCCTTCACCGCCTGGATCCAGACCACCGCCACGATGGGCCTGTTCCTGTCCCTGCTGGTGATCCTGGGCGTGCGTACCGCCGTGGGTGAAGCCGCCTTCGCCGACTGGGGCTGGCGCATTCCCTTCCTGGTCTCCATCCTGCTGCTGGCCATCTCGGTGTGGATCCGCATGTCCATGAACGAGTCGCCGGCCTTCCTGAAGATGAAGGCTGAGGGCAAGACCTCCAAGGCTCCGCTGACCGAAGCCTTCGGCCAGTGGAAGAACCTGAAGCTGGTCATCCTGGCGCTGGTGGGCCTGACCGCCGGCCAGGCCGTGGTGTGGTACACGGGTCAGTTCTATGCCCTGTTCTTCCTGACCCAGACCCTGAAGGTCGATGGTCCCACCGCCAACATCCTGATCGCTGCCGCCCTGCTGCTGGCGACGCCGTTCTTCCTGTTCTTCGGTTCGCTGTCGGACAAGATCGGCCGCAAGCCCATCATCCTGGGGGGTTGCCTGATCGCTGCCGTCACCTACTTCCCGATCTTCAACGGCCTGACCCACTTCGCCAACCCGGCGCTGGAATCGGCTCTGCAAAAGTCGCCGGTGATCGTGACCGCCGACCCGGCCAGCTGCCAGTTCCAGTTCAACCCGACCGGTACCAAGAAGTTCACCTCGTCCTGCGACATCGTGAAGGCCAAGCTGTCGGCCGCTTCGGTGAACTACCAGAACGTGGCAGGCGCACCGGGCTCGGTGGCCACCGTCAAGATCGGCGATCGCGTCATCACCTCCTATGAGGCCAACGGCCTGTCCAAGGATGACGCGGCCGCCAAGGACAAGCAACTGTCCAAGGAACTGGCTGACGACATCAAGGCTGCCGGCTACCCGAGCAAGGCTGATCCGGAGCAGATGAACAAGCCCATGGTCCTGCTGCTGCTGTTCATCCTGGTGCTGTACGTGACCATGGTCTACGGCCCGATCGCCGCCGCCCTGGTGGAAATGTTCCCGACCCGCATCCGCTACACCTCCATGTCCATGCCCTACCACATCGGTAACGGCTGGTTTGGCGGCCTGCTGCCGACCACCTCCTTCGCGCTGGTGGCCTTCAAGGGCGACATCTACTACGGTCTGTGGTATCCGATCGTGATCGCGCTTGTCACCGTGGTCATCGGCCTGCTGTTCGTCAAGGAAACCGTGCACAACAACATCCACGACTGACCGCAACACATACCCGCTCTAACGCCCCGCGCCCTGTCGCGGGGCTTTTCTTTTGGGCAGCGCCGTCCTTGGCGTGTTCACCGCGCTGGCCGCGTTCGCCCGACCTGCCTTCTCTTCCACTAGTTCCATCAAGCCCTGTGCCGCAATCGACAGGCTGCGCCCCTTGGGCGTGACGATCAGCAAGGGCCGCACCAGGTCGGGGGCATCCAGCGGGATGGCCACCAGCTCCGGCAGGCGGAACTGGAACAAGGTCAGCTCCGGCACCACGCTCACGCCCAGACCGCTTTCGATGAGGGCGGCCACGGTGGCCAGGTGCTCCACTTCCAGTCCGGTATGGATCACCGCGCCCGGGCGCAGGGCTGCGTCCAGGTGCTGGCGCACGCTGGTGGAACGGGCCAGGTGGATCATCTCGCAGCCGGCCAGTTGCGCTACCTTGATGCGGCGCTTGCCGGCCAGCTTGTGGTCGCGTCGACAGACCAGATAGAACGGATCGCTGTACAGCGGGCGGGTATCGAACTCCAGCAGGTTCGGTCCCGGCGCGGTCAGTGCGATATCGGCCTTGCCCTGGCGCAGCAGGTCCAGGCAGTGGTCTGAAATGGCGTCGAACAGCTCCAGCATCACCCCCGGATAGCGACGCCGGTACTGCGCCAACACCGGCGGCAGCCAGCCCGCCGCCAGCGACGGCAAGGCGGCGATGGCCACCCGGCCCTTGCGGCGCGCCACGTAGTCGCTCATGTCGGCGAAGGCGGCCTCGATGTCGTGCACCAGCTGGCGCGCCACCTGCACGAACAGTTCACCTTCCGGCGTCAGGGTCACATTGCGGGTATCGCGCTCGAACAGCCGCGCTCCGGCGGCGGCTTCCAGCTTCTGGATCATGGCGCTGAAGGCGGATTGCGAGACATGGCAGCGCTCGGCCGCATGGCCGAAATGGCGGCAGTCGACCAGGGCCAGGAAGGCCTGCAGCAATCGCGTGGAGATATTGGTTTGCATGGCGAAGGTGGGCCGGCCATTATCCTGAAAAACCGGTCAATCAATCGAAAAAAGCGACTTTACAACAAAATCGACCGCCACCTACACTCGCCCTGCTCACCTCCCGCAGCCTCAGTACACAACAATGATCCGGCGCGTTGGAAGTGATGACAACACAAGAACATCAAACCAAACACCGGAGACACGCATGTTAGCGCTGCTAGGCTTTGTCACGATCGTATCCTTGTTCACCGCCATCCTCACCAAGAAGATGTCGCCGCTGGTGGCGCTGATCGCCATTCCCATCATCGCCGCGCTGATCGGTGGCTTCGGTCTGCAGACCTCGAAGTTCATCGTCCAGGGCGTGACCGCCATTGCGCCGGTGGCGGGCATGTTCGTGTTTGCGATCCTGTTCTTCGGCATCGTCACCGATGCCGGCATGCTGGACCCCATCATCAGTCGCATCCTCAAGACGGTGGGCAGCCGGCCCACGCGCATCGTGCCGGGTACCGCCCTGCTGGCGCTGCTGATCCACCTGGACGGCTCGGGCGCGGTGACCTTCCTGATCACCATCCCGGCCATGCTGCCGCTGTACAACCGGCTGGGCATCGACAAGCGCATCCTGGCCTGCGTGGCCTCGCTGGCGGCCGGGGTGAACTTCCTGCCCTGGACCGGGCCGATGATCCGCGCCTCGGCGGCGCTGCATATCCCGGTGTCGGACATCTTCACGCCGCTGGTGCCGGTGCAGCTGGTGGGGCTGGCCTTTGTCTTCATCGCCTCCTACCTGCTGGGCCTGAAGGAAGAACGTCGCCTCGGCCTGGGCAAGGGATCCACGGTGGACTTCGTGCAGCAGCATGAGCTGAGCGAGGCGCAAATGAAGATCCGCCGGCCGCAGAATTTCTGGGCCAACATCGTGCTCACCGTGTTCGTGCTGGGCGTGATGATCAGCGGCAAGGTCGATCCGGTGGTGATGTTCATGATCGGCGTGGTACTGGCCCTGATGATCAACTACCGCGACGTCACCATGCAGCGCGAGCGCATCGATGCCCATGCCAAGGCGGCGCTGCTGATGGCCAGCATCCTCTTCGCCGCTGGCGTGTTCACCGGCATCATGACCAAGTCGGGCATGCTGACCGCCATGGCCAAGACGGCCGTCGGCCTGGTGCCGCCCGACATGGCCGGCCATATTCCGGTGGTGCTGGGCCTGCTGTCGATGCCGTTGTCGCTGCTGTTCGACCCGGATTCCTTCTATTTCGGCGTGCTGCCGGTGATCGCCGAGGTCAGCCACATGCTGGGCGTACCGACCATCCAGGTGGCGCAGGCGGCGCTGCTGGGTCAGATGACCACCGGTTTCCCGGTCAGCCCCCTGACCCCGGCCACCTTCCTGGTGTGCGGCCTTGCCGGGATCGAACTGGCGGACCACCAGAAGTACACCATTCCCTTCCTGTTCGGCGCCTCGGTGGTGATGACCATCGCCTGCGTGGTGCTGGGCCTGTTCCCGCTGTTCTGAGCCAGCGACCGGCCCCGGGAAAGAAACGTTTTTTGGAGAATTGCATGACCCATGATCCGCAACGCGTCGTGCGCATCGGCGCCGGTGCCGGCTACTCGGGCGACCGTATCGAACCGGCGGCCGAGCTGGCCGAACAGGGACAGCTGGACTACCTGATCTTCGAATGCCTGGCCGAGCGCACCATCGCCATCGGCCAGCAGGCGCGGCTGGCCGACCCGACCAAGGGCTACGATCCACTGCTGGCCGAGCGCATGTATGCCGTGCTCAAGACCTGCGCCGACCAGGGCGTACGCATCATCACCAACATGGGTGCGGCCAATCCGCAGGCCGCAGCCCGACGCATCCGCGAGATCGCCCGCGAGCTGGGTCTGACGCAGCTGAAGGTCGCCGCCGTCATCGGCGACGACGTGCTGGAGGCGGTGCAGGCCGGCGACTTCCGCATCGAGGACAATGGCCAGCCGGTGGCATCCCTGGGAGATCGCCTCATCTCGGCCAATGCCTACCTGGGCGTGGCCCCCATCCTGGAAGCCCTGCAAGCCGGCGCCGACGTGATCGTCACCGGCCGGGTGGCCGATCCGGCACTGGTGCTGGCGCCATTGGTGTACGAATTCGGCTGGGCCGCCGATGACTGGGACAAGCTGGGCCAGGGCACCTTGGTCGGCCATCTGCTGGAATGCGCAGGCCAGATCACGGGTGGCTACTTTGCCGATCCTGGCAGGAAGGATGTGGCCGGACTGGCGCGATTGGGATTTCCCATCGGCGAGATCAGCGCCGACGGCAGTGCCGTCATCACCAAGGTCGCCGGCTCCGGTGGCCAGGTGACGGCGCAGACCTGCAAGGAACAACTGCTCTATGAAATCCATGATCCGAGTGCCTACTACACGCCGGACGTGATCGCCGATTTCTCGCAGGTGCAGATCACCGAAATCGGCCCTGACCGCGTCGCCGTCACCGGCGGCCGTGGCCGCGCGCGCCCGGAAACACTGAAGACCACGCTGGGCTACCGCGACAGCTTCATCGGCGAGGGCCAGATTTCCTATGCCGGACCGGGAGCGCAAGCCCGCGCCCAGCTGGCCGCCGATATCGTACGCGAGCGCCTGGCGCTGACCGGCGTGCAGACCGACGAGCTGCGCCTGGACCTGATCGGCGTGAACGCCATCAGCAGCGCGCAGATGGCGTCGGCGGCCCATGCGCCAGAGCCACAGGAAGTGCGCCTGCGCGTGGCCGGACGCACGGCCAGCATGAAGGAAGCGGTACGCATCGGCAACGAGGTCGAAACCCTCTACACCAATGGCCCGGCCGGTGGCGGTGGCGCGACCAAGGCCGCCCGCGAGGTCATTGCCGTGCTATCGCTGCTGCTGCCGCGCAGCCTGGTGCACCCATCCGTTCATATCGAGGAGGTCTGACATGCAACTCAGAGACATCGCCCATTCGCGCGCCGGGGACAAGGGCGACATTTCCAATATCTCGGTGATTGCCTACCGCATCGAAGACTATGCCCTGCTGGAACGCGAACTGACCGTCGAGCGGGTACGGGCGCATTTTGCAGGGGTCGTGCGGGGAGAAGTGGTGCGCTACGCCTTGCCGCAGCTGGGGGCGCTCAATTTCGTGATGCAGCGCGCACTGGGCGGCGGCGTGACGCGCTCATTGGCGCTGGATGCGCATGGGAAGGCGTTGTCGGGGGTGATGCTGGGGATGGAACTGTAGCATTGAGAATCATCTGGAAATTCTCGTAACACGAGAAGAAAGAAAGAGCGCTGTTTTGGCTGCAGTTAGGTGACATTAGAGCGACGTTGGAGCGATGCGGAGAACCTTTGTTGGTCATAAATTACCCCAGGGAAAAATAGGCAAGTTTTCACCGATTACTTCGCCCGAAACAGCGTACATTGCGACTGTCCAAAGCCGGCAAGATTTGGTATCGTCCGCCCGTGATTCATTCTCGCACTGCATCAGCTCCCTGCTGATACTCTCCCCCCATTATGAAAAAACCAACTCGACTCGGCACGCCGCTTTCTCCTTCCGCCACCAAGGTCATGCTGCTGGGCTCCGGCGAACTGGGCAAGGAAGTCATCATTGCCCTGCAACGCCTGGGCGTGGAAGTGATCGCCGTTGACCGTTATGAAAACGCGCCCGGCCATCAGGTCGCGCATCGCGCCCACGTGATTAACATGACCGACGGCGCAGCCCTGGCCGCCCTGATCGAGCAGGAGCAGCCGGACCTGATCGTGCCCGAGATCGAGGCCATCGCCACCGAAACCCTGGTCAAGCTGGAAGAAGCCGGCCGCGCCCGTGTCATCCCGACCGCCCGCGCCGCCTGGCTGACCATGAACCGCGAGGGCATCCGCCGTCTGGCCGGTGAAACACTGAGCCTGGCGACCTCGCCCTATCGCTTCGCCGACAGCCTCGACGAGCTCAAGGCCGCCATCGACCAGATCGGCTATCCGTGCGTGATCAAGCCGGTCATGTCCTCCTCCGGCAAGGGCCAGTCCAAGATCGACAGCGCCGACGAGATCGAAGGCGCCTGGAACTACGCCGCCGCCGGCGGCCGCGTGGACTCCGGTCGCGTGATCGTGGAAGGCTTCATCGACTTCGACTACGAAATCACGCTTCTGACGGTGCGCTCGCTCAACGAAAACGGCGAGACCATCACCAGCTTCTGCGACCCCATCGGTCACGTGCAGGTCAAGGGCGACTATGTCGAATCCTGGCAGCCGCACCCGATGCCGGGCGCCGCGCTGGAGAAGGCCCGCGACATCGCCCGCAAGGTCACCGAGAACCTGGGCGGCCTGGGTCTGTTCGGGGTGGAACTGTTCGTCAAGGGCGACATGGTCTGGTTCTCCGAAGTCAGCCCGCGTCCGCACGACACCGGCATGGTCACCATGGTCAGCCAGGTGCAGAGCGAGTTCGAACTGCATGCCAAGGCCATCCTTGGCCTGCCGGTCAATACCGCCCTGCGCACTCCGGGTGCATCGGCCGTCATCTACGGCCAGCATGAAGCCCGTGGCATCGCCTTCGACGGCGTAGCCGAGGCACTGCGCATCCCCGGCGCCGATATCCGTCTGTTCGGCAAGCCCGAGTCCTTCGCCCGTCGCCGCATGGGCGTGGCCCTGGCCGCCGCCGACAATGTGGAAACCGCCCGCATCCGCGCCAAGCAGGCCGCAGCCAAGGTCAAGCCGGTGATCCCGGAATAAGGATCGCAAACGATCTGGCCGACGGGCTCCGAGTTGCATCGGAGCCCGTTTTGTTTTGGGGCCGGCAACGCGGCGGGGAAACGATATAAACAATATGCCCGTCGGCTCTGGTTATAATCGTCGCCTCCCTCCACAACAGCAGCTTTGCTCACGATCATGAAGTGCGATGTCGCCATCATCGGCAGCGGTCTGGCCGGTCTCTCCGTAGCTCTCCATCTTGCCGAAAAGTATCAGGTCGTGGTCGTCTCCAAGGGCGAACTGCTGGACGGCGCCAGCAACTGGGCGCAAGGCGGCATCGCCGCCGTGCTGGATTCCGGCGACAGCCACGCCCAGCACATCGAGGACACGCTGGTGGCCGGCGCCGGCCTGTGTGACGAAGGCGCCACCCGCGCCATCGTCGAACAAGGTCGCCAGGCCATCGAATGGCTGATCGCCCAGGGCGTACCCTTCACCCGCGACGACAGCGCCGAGCTGGGCTACCACCTGACCCGCGAGGGCGGCCACAGCCAGCGCCGCATCATCCACGCCGCCGATGCCACCGGGCATGCGGTGCAGGTGACGCTGGAACAGCGCGTGCGCGCCCACCCCAACATCACCCTGCTGGAACACCACTGCGCCATCGACCTGATCCACGCCGGCAAGCGCGATCGCGAGGCCGAGCCACGTTGCCTGGGCGTGCATGTGCAGGACAGCCAGAGCGGCCGGGTGCTGGCCATCGCCGCCGGACGCACCGTGCTGGCCACCGGGGGTGCGGGCAAGGTCTATCTGTACACCTCCAATCCGGATTCGGCCACCGGTGACGGCATTGCCATGGCCTGGCGCGCTGGCTGCCGGGTGGCCAACATGGAATTCATCCAGTTCCATCCGACCTGCCTGTATCACCCCTATGCCAAGTCCTTCCTCATCAGCGAGGCGCTGCGCGGCGAAGGCGCCCTGCTCAAGCTGCCGGCCTCGGCCGGTGCGGCCGCCGGCCAGCGCTTCATGCCCGAGCACGATGCCCGGGCCGAGCTGGCGCCGCGCGACATCGTGGCCCGCGCCATTGACTTCGAGATGAAGAAGCGCGGCCTGGACCATGTGGACCTGGACATCAGCCACCAGAGCCCGGCCTTCATCGCCGAGCACTTCCCGACCATCCAGGCGCGCTGCCTGGAGTTCGGCATCGACATCACGCGCCAGCCGATCCCGGTGGTGCCGGCCGCCCACTACACCTGCGGCGGCGTGGTGACCGACATGGCCGGTCGCACCGACCTGCCCGGGCTGTACGCCGTGGGCGAGACCGCCTATACGGGCTTGCACGGCGCCAACCGGCTGGCCAGCAATTCGCTGCTGGAGTGCGTGGTGCTGGGACGCGCCGCGGCTGCGGACATCGAGCGCGAACTGGCCGCTGGCACCTGGCGCGTGGCCGACCTGCCGGGCTGGGATGAAAGCCGTGTCACCGATGCCGACGAGGAAGTCGTCATCGCCCACAACTGGGACGAACTGCGTCGCTTCATGTGGAACTATGTGAGCATCGTGCGCACCGACAAGCGCCTGGAGCGCGCCCAGCATCGCATCCGCCTGCTCAAGGAAGAGATCGACGAGTATTACGCCAACTTCCGCGTCTCGCGCGATCTGCTGGAACTGCGCAACCTGGTGGACGTGGCGCAGTTGATCGTCTCCAGCGCACTGATGCGCAAGGAAAGCCGGGGACTGCACTTCAGCCAGGACTATCCGCGCACGCTGCCCCGGGCCACGCCGACCATCCTGCCCGGGCGGCAATGATGCGCCAGCGTCCTGCCTCGCACCGGCTTGCCGGCGTGACAAAGAGGTAGGGACATCAAGCGACAAGGCCCGCCGGGTTTCCCCGGCGGGCCTTGTCGTTCCAGCGTACGGACAGCGTCAGCCGACCACGCGCAGGGAAAAGTCGGTGGCCTGGATATCCTTGGTCAGGCTGCCGATGGAAATGCGGTCCACGCCCGTCTCGGCAATGGCACGCACGGTCTGCATGTTGATGCCGCCGGAAGCCTCCAGCAAGGCGCGTCCGGCAGTGATGGCCACGGCCTCTCGCATCAGCTCCAGCGAGAAATTGTCCAGCAGGATGGATTGCGCGCCGGCCTGCAGCGCTTCCTCCAGCTCCTGCAGGTTCTCCACCTCGACCTGGATGGTGACACCGGCATTGAGCTTGATGGCAGCGGCCACGGCGGCCGTGATGCCACCGGCGGCGGCGATGTGGTTTTCCTTGATCAGGATGCCATCGTACAGCGCCAGGCGCTGGTTGGCGCCGCCACCGACGCGCACCGCGTACTTCTGCGCCAGGCGCAGGCCCGGCAGGGTCTTGCGGGTATCCAGGATGGACGCAGCTGTACCCTGCACCACCTCCACGTAACGGCGGGTGGCGCTGGCAACGCCCGAAAGCAGCTGCAGGAAGTTCAGCGCACCGCGCTCGGCGGTCAGCAAGGCACGGGCCGGGCCTTCGATGGTGCAGACCTCGCTGTCGGCCGTCATCATCTCCCCTTCGGCGTAGCGCCAGCTGACCTGCAGACGCGGATCAAGGCGGGTCATGACGGCTTCGAACCAGGGCGCACCGCACAGCACGGCGGCTTCGCGCACGATCACGCGGGCCTTGACGAACTCGCTCTCCGGCACCAGCAGGCCGGTGTAGTCGCAGTCACCGACGTCTTCGGCGATGGCCTGGTTGACGTTGGCGTCGAAGGCCGCATGCAGTGCCGGATCGAAGGGCGCGAAGGGATTGCGCAGATTGCTGGCGGCGACGGTGGAGGCCGAGGACGCGGATTTGAGGGCGTGGAGAGTCATGCGGGGCCGATTCCTGCAAACAGTTGCTGTTCATCTTCAAGGCGCGCCGACGGGCGGACCTTGGCCTTGCGCTGGGCGGCGAAGTCCAGCATGCGATCGATGCAGACCACGGCCTGCTGGCCCACGGCGGGATCGACATGGATTTCGTTGGCGCCGGTTTCCAGCACGTGCAGCAGATTCTGCAAGCCGTTCATGGCCATCCACGGGCAATGCGCGCAACTCTTGCAGGTAGCGCTGTTGCCGGCCGTGGGGGCGTCGATGAAACGCTTGCCGGGGGCGGCGGCGCGCATCTTGTGCAGGATGCCGTTGTCGGTGGCGACGATGAAGGCCGGGGCGTCAGACGCTTGCACGGCGGCGATCAGTTGCGAGGTTGAACCGATCACGTCGGCCTGGGCTACCACGGCCTCGGGCGACTCGGGGTGCACCAGCACCAGCGCATCGGGGTGTTCGGCGCGCATCAGCTCCAGTTCCACGCCCTTGAATTCGTCGTGCACCAGGCAGGAACCCTGCCACAGCAGCATGTCGGCGCCGGTCTGCTTCTGGATGTAGCTGCCCAGGTGCTTGTCGGGTGCCCACAGGATCTTCTTGCCCTGCGCGTGCAGGTGCTGGACGATCTCCAGGCCGATGCCGGAGGTCACCATCCAGTCGGCCCTGGCCTTCACAGCCGCACTGGTATTGGCATAGACCACCACGGTGCGGTCCGGGTGCTGGTCGCAGAAGGCAGCAAATTCGTCGGCCGGGCAACCCAGGTCCAGCGAACAGGTCGCCTCCAGGTCGGGCATGAGGATGCGCTTTTCCGGGCTCAGGATCTTGGCGGTCTCGCCCATGAAGCGCACGCCGGCCACCACCAGGGTCTGGGCGGCGTGATCACGGCCGAAACGCGCCATTTCCAGCGAATCGGAGACGCAGCCGCCGGTTTCCTCGGCCAGGTCCTGCAGGTCTCCATCGACGTAGTAGTGCGCCACCAGCACCGCCTGCTTTTCCTTGAGCAGTTGGCGGATGCGCGCTTTCAGCTGCGCGCGTTCCTCGGGGCTGGGCGTGGCCGGTACCTTGGCCCACGCATTGGCGGTACAACTGCCGCCGGTCTCCATTTGCGGTCGCTCGAACTCGACGACCTTGGTTGCTGTTGCTTGCATGGCGGTCAACAATGCTTTGCGATGAGGGGTTATTCGATGCCCTGGCTGGCCAGGTAGTCTTCGTAATTGCCACGGAAGTCGATCACCTGGCCGTCCTTCACTTCGAGGATGCGGGTGGCCAGCGACGACACGAATTCGCGGTCATGCGAGACGAAGATCAGCGTGCCGGCATACTTTTCCAGCGCGATGTTAAGCGACTCGATGGACTCCATGTCCATGTGGTTGGTCGGTTCGTCCATCAGCAGCACGTTATGGCGGCCCAGCATCAGCTTGCCGTACATCATGCGGCCCTTTTCGCCACCGGAGAGCACCTTCACGGACTTCTTGACGTCGTCGCCGGAGAACAGCAGACGACCCAGGATGCCGCGCACGGCCTGGTCGTCGTCGCCTTCCTGGGTCCACTTGCCCATCCAGTCGGTCAGGGTCTCGCCGGCAGCGAATTCCTCGGTCGGATCCTGCGGCATGTAGCCCACGTTGGCGTTCTCGGCCCACTTCACCTGGCCGGAATCGGGATGCAGGCCGGTGACGTCGCCGCCGATGCTGCGCAACAGCGTGGTCTTACCGGCACCGTTGGCGCCGATGATGGCGATCTTCTCGCCGGCTTCGACCATGATGCTGAAGTTCTTGAAGATGTCGCGGTCGTAGGTCTTGGTGATGCCCTGGGTTTCCACGGCCAGGCGGTGCAGCTTCTTCTCGCCTTCGAAGCGCACGAAGGGATTCACGCGGGAAGACGGCTTGATGTCCTCGACCTTGATCTTGTCGATCTGCTTGGCACGCGAAGTCGCCTGGCGGGCCTTGGACTTGTTGGCCGAGAAGCGGCGCACGAAGTCCTGCAGTTCGGCGACCTTTTCCTTGGCCTTGGCGTTCACAGCCAGTTGCTGGGCGCGTGCCTGGGAGGAGGCCAGCATGTACTCGTCGTAGTTGCCGGGGTAGATCTTCAGGGTGCCATAGTCCATGTCGGCCATGTGGGTGCAGACCTGGTTCAGGAAGTGGCGATCGTGGGAAATGATGATCATGGTGGAATTGCGCTCGTTGAGCACGTCTTCCAGCCAGCGGATGGTGTTGATGTCCAGGTTGTTGGTCGGTTCGTCCAGCAGCAGGATATCGGGGTTGGAGAACAGCGCCTGCGCCAGCAGCACGCGCAGCTTCCAGCCGGGGGCGACGTTGCTCATGGGACCGTTGTGCTGTTCGATAGGCACGCCCACGCCCAGCAGCAGTTCGCCGGCACGCGCTTCGGCGGTATAGCCGTCGAATTCGGCAAAGCGGGCTTCCAGGTCGGCCGCCTTCATGTAGTCGTCGTCGGTGGCATCCGGGTTGGCATAGATGGCGTCGCGCTCGGACATGGCATCCCACATCTCGACGTGGCCCATCATGACCACGTCCAGCACGCGCATCTCTTCGTAGGCGAACTGGTCCTGGCGCAATTTACCCAGGCGTTCGTTGACGTCCAGGCTGACGTTGCCGCCCGATGGTTCCAGATCGCCACCCAGGATCTTCATGAAGGTGGACTTGCCGCAGCCATTGGCGCCGATCAGGCCATAGCGATTGCCATCGCCGAACTTGACGGAAATATTCTCGAACAACGGCTTGGCGCCGAACTGCATGGTGATGTTTGCGGTGGATAGCACTGCGAAAACCTTTTCAAAAATGTAACTTGCGTGCGCCAGTCCAGGCCACAGCCGCGGCACGCGAAACGGCGGATTTTACCACTGCGCGCCCGCCACGGCTTGCCTGCGGCCGCTGGCGAGTGCGCGAAACTTGTCAAACAGCCATTCCCAAACCCGCTTTGACTGTCTGCGACTTACAATTGCGCGGGATTTTTAGCCCCAGGATGAGGCTCTACCCACTTTGTCACTCTGGAAACTGCAAGCATGAAGCAAGCCACCCCGGCCCTTGCGGCCACCCTGATGCTCTCCACCCTGGCCATGGGCCACGCCCTGGCCGCCGAGACCGGCTACAACATCTGGACCAACGAATACACCGTGTCCCGCCAGCAACTGCAAAGCGCCATCGCGCCACAATTTCCGCGCAAGCTGCGCTACATGGACATCTTCGACGTCACCTTGAGCAATCCGCGCCTGGGCATGTTGCCGGGCGAAAACCGCATGAACACTGTGGTCGATGCGCAGATTGCCAACCCGCTGCTGCTGCAGCGCCCGGTCAATGCGGTACTAACACTGAGCAGCGCCTTCAAGTACGACCCGGCCACCCGCTCGCTGCGCCTGGACGCCCCCAAGGTGGACAAGGTCGACAGCACCGACCTGCCGCCGCAGTATGCGCAGCAGCTGACCGCGCTGGGTAACGCCGCTGCCGACCAGTTCCTGCGCGACTACGCGCTCTATACCTTCACGCCAGAACAGATGCAGATGAATGGCAAACGCTTCGAACCCGGCAAGATCACCGTCGAAAAGGATGCGGTGAAGGTCGAGGTCAAGGAGCAATAAGCACCCTGCCCGCACCTGCTCCCCCTCGGCGTCAGGCCCGGCGCAGAGGCAAGAACGGGTAATCCGACAGGGTCAGCGTGAAGCCTTGCGCGCCCTGCGCGTCCAGCACCGCATGGGCACCCAGCGGCAGCGTGACCAGGTCGCGCACATGCCCGAAGGGCAGCCCGGTGACGATGGGAGTGGCAATGCGCTGGCGCAGGAAGGCCAGCATCGCCGTGAAATCGTAGCCGTTGTCGATCTCGGCCAGCCGGTAACCGGAAAAATCACCCAGCACGATGGCCTGCTGTCGCGCCAGCACACCGGCCTGCTCCAGTTGCAGGATCATGCGTTCGACGCGGAAGGGATGTTCATTCACATCTTCCAGAAACAGAATGCCGCCGTCCATCCTGGGGAAGCGCGGATGGCCCACCATGTGCGCCACCATGGCCAGGTTGCCCCCCCATAGCCTGCCCTCGCAGCGCACATCCGGGCTGAGCGGATCGGTATGGCGGTCGCCAATGGCGGGACGCCCGGGATCGCTCTCCCCCTGGTAGTTGCGCACCACCACCTGCGGCGAGCTCAGGGTGCGCCAGAAGGTCGCCAGCGCCGGCCAGTTGGGGGCCAGGGCGCCGAAGTCGCCGCAGAGCATCGGGCCCTGGAAGCCGGCGTGACCGCACTGGTCCAGCAGGACGCACTGCAGCGCCGTGAAATCGCTGTAACCCACCAGCAGCTTGCCGCTGGCGGCCAGGGCCGGAATATCCAGCACCGGCAGGATGCGGCTCATGCCGTAGGAACCGCGCAGCCCCAGGATCACGTCAATGTCGGGATCGGCGGCCGCTTCCATCAACTGCGCGGCGCGCTGTTCGTCGGTGGCGCCAAAGCGCTGATAGCGGTGGGCGTGGTCATAGAAGTTGCGCACCCGGCAGCCCAGCGACTCCAGCAGGGCCACGCCACGCTGCACGCCCTCCGGGTCCAGCCCGGCATGGCCGCAGGGGGCCACGATGGCCACGCCGGTGCCAGCCGGCACCAGTCCGTCGAGAAGTTCGCGCCCTGCTGTCATGCTGCTCCACCTTGTTGTTCACCTTCAGCGGACGTCGACTGCAGGCGTTGTTGCTTCACCTGTTCGCGCCGCATGGCGAAGAATTCTTTCAATAACTGCCCGCATTCCTCAGCCATCACGCCACCCAGCAGTTCGGTGTGATGGTTCAGTTTTTCCTGCTCGAACAGGTTCACCACCGAACCGCAGGCCCCGGTCTTGGGATCAGCCGCGCCATACACCACCCGCGCCAGGCGCGCATGCATCATGGCGCCAGAGCACATGACACAGGGCTCCAGCGTCACGTACAGCTCGCAGCCGGGCAGCCGGTAGTTGCCCAGCTTTTCGGCGGCGCGGCGCAGGGCCATGATCTCGGCATGCGCCGTCGGATCATGCTTGCCGATGGGCTGGTTGAAGCCGGTCGCGATGACCACCCCATCCTTGACCACCACCGCGCCTACCGGCACCTCGCCCAGCGCCCAGGCGTTGTTGGCCTGGTCGAGCGCGGCGCGCATGTGGCGCAGGTCGGCTTCGGTTGCCGCCAATGGCGTCGGTGCTGTCGACGGCGTAGTCGCCTCGAGCGGAAGCGAAGCGTCCATCAGTCGGCCGTGATCTCGGCCCAGCAATTGGGCGTTTCATGCAGCACCAGCTTTTGCAGATGCAGGCCGGTGCCATAACGGTCCTTGTAGGCCGCCTTGAGGATGGCGAAGGCTTCGCGGGCCAGGTTTTCAACGGTGGGAATGCTGCCGATGACCACCGTCTTGTGGCCCGGCAGGCTGGCCAGGAAGTCGCGCACCGGCGCGTCCTTGTCATAGACCAGGAAGGCATGGTCCCAGACATCGACCAGGTGTTCCTTGGCCAGGGATTTGATGTCGGAGAAGTCCATGATCATGCCGTTGTCGGAATTGCCCTCGATATCGATGACGGCGCCCGTCAGGGTGATTTCCAGCGTATAGCGGTGGCCGTGCAGGTTGCGGCACTGGCTCTTGTGGTCCGGGATACGGTGGCCGGCGTCGAATTCGAGTTTGCGGGTAATGGTCAGCATGAATGTTTCTTCAAGGAAGCCCGCCGCAGCTTGCGCGCAGCGGGCCGGGATGAGGTCATTGTAATCACGCGGCGCAGCGCCGCATGAAGAAAAAAGCAAAATCGCTCAGGGAATATTGAGCAGCTTGTGGGTCTGGATGCTCAGCTTCCACTTGGGATTGTGCTTGACCATGTCGATGGCCATGCGGGTATTGGCGGCCGCCTGCGGCCCATCCATGGGCTGCAGCAGGAAGTGCTGGAAATCCAGCTTTTCATACTCCGCCAGCGGCTGGCCGGCCTGCGGCACCACCACCTTCAGCTCGCTGCCGCGCAGCACCTTCAGCTCGGCCCCCATCTTGGGGCTGACGCAGATCCAGTCCACCCCGTCCGGCACGGCAATGGTGCCGTTGGTCTCGATGGCGATTTCGAAGCCCACCGCATGCATCGCCTCGATCAGGGCGGCATCCAGCTGCAGCAGCGGTTCACCACCGGTAAAGACCACGTACTTGCTGGCCGCATAGCTAGCCGGCCAGAGGCTGTCGATCATCGCCGCCAGTTCGCCAGCGCTCTTGAACTTGCCGCCGTTCTCGCCATCGGTGCCGACGAAGTCGGTGTCGCAGAACTGGCAGATGGCGCGGCTGCGGTCTTCCTCGCGCCCGGTCCACAGGTTGCAGCCGGAAAAACGGCAAAAGACGGCCGGACGACCGGCGTGCGCGCCCTCGCCTTGCAAGGTATAGAAGATTTCTTTGATGCTGTAGGTCACGATATCGGAGCGGGCGGACCGCAGAAACTGGGCAGGCTGGCCGGGGCCGGCTGCCATGCTGACGCCTGGTTGGAGCGACATTTTTAACGGAGGCCCTCATTATAGCCGCTCCCCACCGGCCCGCATGCGTTTGCCGCCCCGCAAGCAGCTCAGGCCGTGCTCAGCGCCACCACCGGATCCAGCCTCGCCGCCCGCCGCGCCGGCATGTAGCCGAACAGCAGCCCGGTCAGCACGGCGCAGCCGAAGGCCGCCAGCATGGCGGTCAGCGAAAAGATCAGCGGCACCCCGGCCGCCATCAGCGCCAGCCCCACCGCCACGCCCAGACCCACGCCGGCGGCACCGCCCACAAGCGTCACCAATACCGCCTCGGTGAGAAACTGGCGCAGGATGTCACGCTGCCTAGCACCGGTGGCCAGGCGGATGCCGATCTCACGGGTGCGCTCGCGCACCGTCATCAGCATCACGTTCATCACGCCGATGCCGCCCACCAGCAGCGAGACCGCCGCCACCAGCGACAGCATCATGGTCATGGTGTCGCGCGTGCTGGCTTCGGCGGCGATGGAGGCGGCGGCATTGCCGATGCTGAAGTCGCGGATACCATGCCGCTCCAGCAGCAGGGCTTCCAGTTGCTGCTGGGTGTCCTGGATGCGACCGACGTCGGCCACCGCCATGACCGTATAGGTCGGCTCGCGCTGGCCGAAGACCTTGGCCCCGGCCGTGGAAAAAGGCATGAGCAACAGGTTGTCTTCGTCCCGGTCCCCACTGAGGGCGCCCTTCTCGCTCATCACGCCGATCACCTGGAACGGCGAATTGCCGATCAACACCATCTGCCCCACCGGGTCCGGTACCTCCGGCATCAGCTCGCGCGCCAGCCGGTAGCCCAGCACCGCCACCGAGGCCAGTTCGCGTTCGTCCTCGGCCGTGAAGAAGGCGCCCCGCGCCAGCGGCCAGGTCTGGACCTCGGGCAGACCGGCGCCGGTGCCGCGCACATAGGTCTGGATATCCTGATTGCCATGGCGCACCACCTTGTTGCCCGTCACGTTGGGCAGGACATGGGTAATGTTGGGCAGGTCGGCCACCGCCTCCAGGTCTTGCAGGGTGATGCTGCGCCCCGGGATGCGCGAACTCTCGCCGATGGCGGCCATGTACATCAGGTTGGAGCCGAAGCGTCCCAGTTGCGCCACCACCTGCTGGCGCGTGCCCAGGCCGATGGCCATCATCACGATCACCGAGGCCACGCCGATGACGATGCCCAGCAAGGTCAGCGCGGTGCGAAAGCGGTTGACCCACATCACCCGCCAGGCAGCCCGCGCCGCCTCGCGCAATTCGTCGCGCCAGCGGCGCGCCGGTGGCTGGCTGGCGGCGGCCTCGCGGAGATCGGGCATGGCCTGTGCAGGTGCATCCGGGGCCGCGCCGCTGTCGCCGATGATGCTGCCATCTCGCACCTCGATGACACGCCTGGCCTGAGCGGCCACCTCACGATCATGGGTGATGAGGATGATGGTGTGGCCGGCATCGGCCAGTTCATGGAACAACTGCATCACCTCGGCGCCGCTCTGGCTGTCCAGCGCCCCGGTGGGCTCATCGGCCAGGATGATGCGGCCGCCGTTCATCAGGGCGCGGGCGATCGACACCCGCTGCTGCTGGCCGCCGGAGAGCTGGTGCGGCCGGTTGTCCAGGCGCTGCGCCAGCCCCAGCCGCGCCAATAGCGCCGCCGCCCGTTGCCGTCGCTGCGGTTCGGGCAGGCCGGCGTAGATGGCCGGCAGTTCCACGTTTTCGCAGGCGGATTCGGTGGGAATGAGGTGATAGCCCTGGAAGACGAAGCCGAAGGCCTCGCGCCGCAGCCAGGCCAGGCGGTCGGCATCGAAGGCGGCGACGTCGCTGCCGTTGAACAGATACTGGCCAGCGCTGGGACGGTCCAGGCAACCGAGGATGTTCATCAAGGTGGACTTGCCCGAGCCGGAAGCACCCACGATGGCGACAAATTCACCCTGCCGTATCTGCAGGTCCACCCCGCGCAGCACCTGTACCGCAGGGCTGCCATCCTGGCCGCCATAGTCCTTGCGCAGGTCGCGCAGTTCAATCAGGGCAGCGGCGGTCGCGGCCGCCATCACAGCTGGAACCTCGGCAGACCGCGCCGGCCCGGTTTCTCTGCAATGACGATCTGTTCACCTGCCTGCACACCCTGCTGCACTTCCACGCTGATCCGGTTGCGCACGCCCGCCCGCAGTTCACGCTCCTCGATACGCCCATCGGGCAGCCGTATCCGTGCCAGCAGGCGCTCCTTGTCCTTGCGCACGGCGGCCAACGGCACCACCAGCACGTCACGTGCCGCCGCCACGACGAAATGGACCTGCGCCGTCATCTGCGGCATCAGGGCGCCATCGCGGTTATCGACGTCGAACAGGGCCATGTAGACCACCACCTTGTTGCTGGAGGGCGCCAATGCGCTGTCCAGGCTCTTGCCCTCGCCGCTGGGCGCCGGCAGCACCTGCCGTACCTGCGCCTGCCAGCGTCGCTGGTCGCCGCCGAGGGTCGAGAAATAGACCGGCATGCCGGCCCGCACCTTGCGCACTTCGGCTTCGGACACCTCGGTCCACACCGTCATCACGGACAAGTCCGCTATGCGCAGGATGGCGGGCGTCTGGTAGGTGGCATTGAGGGTCTGGCCTTCGCGGGCCTCGACGTTGACCACTGTGCCATCCATGGGCGCATAGATGCGGGTATAGCCCAGCCGCACTTCGTCGGCCTGTACCGTGGCGACGTTCTGCGTGATCTGGGCCTGGATGTGGGCCACGCGGGCAGCGGCCTGGGCCAATGCGGCTTCGGCGATATCGACGTCCTCGGTACGGGTGGCGCCACCGGCGTCCAGCGCCCGCTGGCGCTGGGCCTGGCGCAGTGTCAAGGCATGCTGGGCCTGCTGCTCGGCCAGTTGCGCACGCAGCCCGCTAAGGGCGGCACGCCCGGCGTCGACCGTCGCCTTTTGCACGCTCGGATCGATCTCGACCAGCAACTGGCCCTTCTTGACCGTATCGCCGGGCTGCACATGCAGGTGCTGGATCTGCCCGGACACCTGCGCGCCGACATCGACGAAACGCCGTGGCTGCAGCTTGCCGACCGCCACCACGCTGGCTTCCACATCACCCCGTGTCACCGCGACCGTATCGTATTCCGGCCCCGCCTGCGCCCACGACCAGGCCAATACGCCCAGCACCGCTGCCAGTGATGCCAGTGCGGCCAGCGTCATGCCCGCGCCCCATCCACGTCTTGACTTGCCCCTGCTCACCCGATCTCCTTGCTTGCCACAAAAAAGCCGGACCGGCCAATGGCGCGATCCGGCAAGCCTTGCTCTCAGAACTCCACGCGCGCGTTCAGGCTCAGGGTGCGCGGTGCACCGGCGAAGATGTAGCTGTCGCCGTTGTAGACCCAGTAGCGGCGGTCGGCCAGGTTCTGTACCTGGGCATTGAAGGTGACGTCCTTGCCGCTCAAGCGGGTGCGATAGACGGCGCCGACGTCCATGACGGTGTAGGCGCTCAACTCACGCTGGGGGGCGCCGGTGTCGAGCTTGGAGCGGCCGACATGGCGCAGGCCGCCGTTCATGCTGAGGCCGGCCACACCCGCGACGCGGTACCGCACACCGGCGGTGGCCTGCATGCGCGGTGCGCCCACCACCTGCTTGCCAGCCAGGTCGGCGGAATCGCTCTGGTACTTGGCGTCCAGCCACATGAGGCCGCCCTCCAGGTTCAGTGCCGGGGTGAGCGCATAGCGACCGGACAGGTCCAGGCCCTGGTAGCGGGTCTCGCCATCCTGCACCAGCGTATTGGCCGCGTTGACATACTCCGCCGCCCGCTGCATGCGGAACACCGCCGCCGTTGCGCTCCAGTTGGCCTGCTCGACCTTCACGCCGGCCTCGATCTGCTTGCTCTTCAAGGGCGGCATGACCTCGCCGGCATTGGCCGTGGTATCGCCCGCCGTGCCACCGCGCTCCAGCGCTTCGACATAGCTGACATAGGTGGTCAGGCCGGCCAGGGGCTTGAACATCAGCGCCACCGTGGGCGTGACCGGGGAACGCTGGTAGGTCGTCGTCTGCACACCAATCCGGTTGTAACCACGCTGGTCGAAGCGGGTGTAGCGCAGCCCGCCGATGAGCGACCACTGCTCGCCCAGGCTCAGGGTATCGCTGGCGAAGAGTGCGTTCTGCACGATCTCCGAACCCCGGTATTGGGAATGGCCGGCGTTGCTGATGCTGCCCACGCTGAGCAGCGAATCGCGGTAGATGTTGCCGCTACCCACGGCCGTACTGGTCGAGGCGCGGTCGGAGAGCACCTCGTATTGCTGACGGCTGGCGCCGAAGACCAGTTGATGACCGATCGCGCCAGTCTTGAGCTTGCCCTCCAGCATGGCCTGCAGCTGCTGATACTGGAAGCTGTAGAGTCCGCCATAGACCTGCGTGCTGCTATTACCCAGCGCATCGTTGATGCTGATGTCGCCATAGACGTAATCCACGTCTTCACGGGCGTAGCGATAGTTGAAGCTGGATTTCCAGTCCGGATTGAGCTGCCATTCCAGGCCGGTGCTCACGACGATGTTTTCATTGCTGAAATAGGCCCCTTCAGGTTGCTGGCGGGTGCGCGGATCGATGGCCGTCGGCAGGTCCAGGCCGCTGGACAGGCTCATGCCCCAGAAGGCATTGCCATTGGACTTGCGACGGGCATAGACGGTATCGAAACTGAGCTTGAGGTCCTGGGTCAGCCTGAGGTCGGTGGCCAGCGAGGCCACGGTACGATCCAGCGAGCCGCCCTTGAAGTAGGTGCCGCCCTGCTCCTGCACCAGGTTGATCCGGTAGCCCAGGCGCTGGTCGTCGCCGGCGCGACCGCCAATGTCGATGTGCTTGGAGAACAGCGAGCCGGTCTTGTAACCGACATCGACGGCAAACAGATTCTCGTCGGTGGGCCGCTTGAGCACATAGTTCATGATCCCGCCCGGCGAGCCGAAGCCATACATGAAGCCCGACAGCCCCTTGAGCAGCTCCACCCGCTCGAACACTTCCATGGGCAACAGGTCGTTGCCCCAGCCCGGCAGGGCCAGGCCATCCATCTTGAAACCGTTGGTATCATCGATGCCCAGGCCGCGCACCAGCAGCGAGGACCCGCGCCCGTATTCGCCGCTGGCCGAGGTCACCGACGGGTCATAGCGAAAGGCCTGCTCCACGGTAGTGACCTGGCGCTCCTGGATATCGTCCTTGTCCACCACGGTGATGGAAAACGGCGTCTCCAGCAGCGAGCGCGATCCCAGCGCGCCACTGCTGGCCGGACGCTGCAGGCCGGCACCCGGATCGGCAGCGCTGGTGGCCACCACGGTCAGGGCCGGCAGGCTGGAGGACTGCGCCGGCAACTTGCGTACGTGAATGCTGCCATCCTCGCGTTGATCCGCCACCAGGCCGCTTCCGGACAACAACTGTTCCAGCGCGCGACTCACCGGCAGATTGCCTTCCACGGCCGGCGCCTGCCTGCCGCGCAGCAATGCCGGATCGACCACCAGCAGGCGATGCGCACTGGCGGCCAGGCGGTTCAAGGACTGGTCCAGCGGACCGGCAGGAATGGACAACGGCAGACTCTGCTCGGCCGCCACCGGTGTGGCCGCACTGGCCGGCATGACCAGCGCGGCACCGGCCAGCAGCAGGCTGCCTGCCATCAGGACATGGGCGGTGGTGGACAGCGCCCTGAGCGGACGGGTTGCACCGGTGGTGCCGTGGGCGCGATGGGTGGTGGCGGTAGAACGAAGCGACTGATGGCGCATTATTGTTATCCTCGTTAGCGATGAAAAGTGAAGGTCTTCATCTGCTTTACGAACGAGAATCCAAAAGTGCTATGGCTGGCCGGATTTTTTCTGCACGGCAGCGACCACCCGGGTCCAGTAGCGCGTGTGACGCTGGATGCGAATCGGGAAGGCATGCTCCAGCGCCGCCAGCACGCGATCGGTATCTTCCAGCGGGAAGACGCCATTGACCGGGATCTGCGCCACCGCATCATCAACCTGCAACAGGCCCGGCCGATAACGCCCCAGCTCGGCCAGCAGATCGCCCAGGGGCCGCTCGCGGGCGATCAGCATGCCCTGGGTCCAGGCCTGCGCATTCGGATCGAGCGCAGCGACCGCGCCCACTGTGACATCGTCGAAAACCGCCTGCTGCCCCTGCCCGACCAGCGCGCTCCCCACGGCGTTGCGTGCCGGGGTGATGCGGACCGCACCTGCCATCACCTCGACCCGACTGCGGCCGGCCTGGCGCCATCCGGGCGACGCTTCCTGGCGCACTACGAAGCGTGTCCCCAAAGCCTGTACCCGCCCCTGGGCCGTATCCACATAAAAGGGCTGCTCCGCCCAGGCTGCCAGGTGGGCGGTCTCGACCATGATGGCACCGCGTCGCAGCACCAGCCGCCGCAGCCCATCGGCGAAGCGGATATCGACAGCGCTATCGCTATCAAGCACCAGTCTGCTGCCATCGGGCAGCAACATCTCGCGCCGTTCACCGATGGCACTGCGCTGATCGGCGGTCAGCGCCAGGTAGGCGTGGCGGCGGTCGTAGCACAGCGCCCCGGTGCCGGCGACCAGCAGCAAGGCCAGCACCTGACGTCGGCTCGTCCGGACAGGGCCGCGGGGGCCTCGGGCGCCACGGCCGCGCAAGGCCTGGCCCGCCGCCTGCGACGGCATGCCCTGCAGCATGCCCTGGAAGCGGCTCACCGCTTCCCACTGCCGGGCATGGGCCGGGTTGGCCACCAGCCAGGTGGCGAAGGCCTGTCGCTGCGCGGGGGTGACTTCACCGGAGGCCAGGATCACGAACCATTGCAAGGCCTGGTCCAGGGCGTCTCCGGTGACATCATCCGCGGCGTCCGGGTGCGGAGTCGCGGCGCTCAGCATGCGCAGACGGGTTCGCCGCACTGCTGCATGGCGAGGAAGCAGGCCCGGGTGGCCGTGAGCATATGCTTGCGAACAGTGGCAACGGCGATGCCCAAGGACGCGGCGATAGCGCTATATGTCATGCCGTCGAATTGCGACATGAAGAAGGTTTCCCGCACCTTCGGCGGCAGACCTTCCAGCGCGGCATCGATGGCGGCCAGGGTCTGCTGCACGATGAGGGTGTCTTCATGGGATGGCGCATGGGCTTCGGGCAAGGCTGCCAGGGCCTCCAGATAGGCTGCCTCCAGCTTGCGACGGCGATGCAGGTCGATCATCAGGTGCTTGGCGATCTGGACCAGATAGGGGCGCGCCTGCTCCGGGTTCGGCATGCTGCGCCCTGTCGCCACCCGGATATAGGTGTCCTGCACCAGATCGGCCGCGTCGCCACGGTTACCCAGCTTGCGTTGCAGCCATTGCAGCAGCCAGCCGTGATGGCCGCTGTACATCCTTTGCAATGCATCGCTTTCCTGCCTGTCGAGTAACCGGGCTTCCATGAGCATGATTTTTAATAATGAGAATCATTATTATATGGAAGCAGTTCGGATTTGTCAGTTTTCAGTCCACGAAACTGATCACTTGCGCCATTCCAGGGGTTCGCCGGGCTCGGGCAGGTCCAGTTTCAGACCCAGGCGTTCAATCAGGCGCCGGGCGTCGAACGGCGCCTTGACCTTTATATCGTTATCGAAATAGCAATAGATATCACGACTGGCGCGCTGCCGTGGCGCACCAGACGCAATGCGCGGCCCCTGCGCCGGCTGACCGCCCCCGGCCCAGGCCCGGATGCGTTCGGCCCAGGCGTCGATGGCCTCATCGCTGTAACCGCTCTGGTAGAGGCGCTTGTCACCGTGCAGGCGCAGATACATGAAATCAGCCGTCACATCTTCCTGGTAGGGCCATTTCTTGGGCGCATCGGCCACCACCAGCGCGACCTTGTACTTGCGCAGCAGCTTGATGAAGGACTCGTCAACGAAGCTGTCATGGCGGATTTCCATGCCATGGCGCAGCTTGCGTTTCCTGTCGATTTCCAGCTGCACCCTGCCCTCCATGCGCGGCTCATGTCCACGGGCCAGCTTCTGTGCGGCTTCGGTATCGTGCGGCAGCAGGCTCAGGAAGTGCTCCAGGGCCTCCGGCTCATAACTGAAACTGGGCGGGAACTGCCACAGGAAAGGGCCTAGTTTTTCCTTCAGGTTGAATACGCCGGAGGCGAAGACATTGGCCAGGGCGCCATCGATATCCTTCAGCCGACGGGTATGGGTGATGAAGCGATTGCCCTTGTGGCTGAAGACGAAGCCGGGTGGTGTGGACTCATACCAGCGCTGATAGCTTTCCGGCCGCTGCAGGGCATAGAAGGAACCGTTGAGCTCGATGCTCGGCAGCATGCGCGAGGCATAGCCCAGCTCGTCATCCTGGCGCAACCCCTTGGGGTAGAAACTGCCGCGCCAGGGCGCGTAACGCCAGCCGGAGATACCGATCCAGATCTTGCCCATGCCTGCCTCCTCGATCCTGTTCATGCACGGTGTGACCGGGGTGGGCGGACTTGGTGCCGGCCAGCGCGGCAGTAGCACGCTGCTGGTACACTGCTGCCCTTTGATCGACCGCCCGCCTTATCCCCTTTTTCCTCCTTTTGCGTCCTTTTCCTTAAAATTGCAGGCCCATTCCATGACCGCCATCACCCAATTCCGCCTCGGCTCCCCCGCTCCCGAACATGACCACCCCGTCGAAGAGCGCCGCCTGGAAGGCAATCCCCTGCGCACCACCTGGAACCACTTCACCAGCGCCAGCGGCGACATGAACGCCGGCATCTGGGCCTGCGAAAAAGGCAGCTGGCGCATTGCCTTTGCACCGACCAAAGATGAATATTTCTACGTGCTGGAAGGTCGCTGCCGCGTCATTGATGAGCAAGGAAAGGCTGCCGAAGCCGGCCCTGGCGATGCCATGGTGATCCCGGCGGGTTTCAAGGGCGTGTTCGAGGTGGTGGAGCCGATGCGCAAGCACTATGTGATCGTCGAGCGCGGCGGCGCTTGAGACGATGCAAGCCGCTCTCCATTACCACCTTAAATCCGATAAAACGTGTTTTAACGCTCAAACCACCACTTAAAACACAATCAAGGATAATTAATAAGCTTGCCGCTCAACAGGGATAAATCTATAATTTTGGGTATTAACCGGCATTAATTCTGATAAGCCCCATCATGTTGGATTTAAATCTCAGCAAACCTGATGAAGTGGTCAAGCGGCTCTGCGAACGCTTGCGCACGGAGCGGCTGGCGCAGGCAATGACGCAATCAGACCTGGCCGGGCGCGCCGGCATCGGCGTCAATACGGTGTCCAACCTGGAAGCAGGCCGCAACGTCGGATTCGAGAACATCGTCCGGGTGGCCATGGCCCTTGGCAGGATCAAGGAGCTGGAAGCCCTCTTCCTGCCCAGGCTGGACAGCATCGAGGATATTCTCCGGTACGAGCAAAGCGCCCGCCGTCAACGTACCCGGAGAAAGTCCGATCATGCCTGAGCAAGTCGACGTCTACTACGAAGGCTGGGGCGAGCGCTGGCGCTGGGGCCGGCTGATCTCAACCACCCTCCTGACGGGGCGGCCACAGATCGCCTTCGAATACAGCAACGAAGCCAGGCAACGTGGCCTGGAACTGTCTTCCCACACCTTGCCCCTGAAGGGGCCGGCGCTACGTCGCGACTTTCCCACCCATCAGCTAGGCCTGCCCGGACCGGTCTATGACGCCCTCCCCGACGGCTGGGGCATGCTGCTGATGGACCGCCTGTTCCGCCGGCATGGTCTCACCACGGCACGCATCGGCCCACTGGAGCGACTGGCCTATATCGGTCGCAACGCCATGGGTGCGATGAGTTTCGAACCGGTGGCACCCGAGGGGAAAGCGCCGGTTTCGCATATTCCGCTGGAACAGTTGGCCATCGAGGTTCAGGATGTGCTGCACGGCGACGGGGGGCAATTCCTGCAGGCCTTGCTGTCGGTGGGCGGCTCACCGCAGGGCGCGAGACCGAAGGCCCTGGTCTATCGCGATCCCCGTAGCGGTGCCATGACGACGGTTGCCACACCGGGTTTCGAAGCCTGGCTGGTGAAATTCCCGGCGCGCGACGAGCATCCCGAAGTCTGCGCCATCGAGATGGTCTATGCACATTGCCTGCGCTTATGTGGCATCGACACGCCCGACACACACTATTTCACTTTACCGGATGCCATGGCCGCTTTCGCCAGCAAGCGCTTTGATCGCGTGGACGGGATGCGGGTCCCCATGCAAAGCCTGGCCGCCTTCACGGGTGCGGATTACCGCACGCCCGGTGCGCTCGACTACGTCAATTTCATGCGTGCCACGCGCTTGTGTACCAACGATGTCCGAGAAATGGCGCTGGCCTATACGCGCGCCGTGTTCAATGTTGCGTTCCACAACAGAGACGATCACCCCAAGAACTTTGCCTATCTCATGTCTGCGGATGGCCGGTGGAAACTGGCGCCGGCCTACGACATCACCTTTTGCGAGGGGCCGCAGGGATACCACCAGATGGACGTGATGGGGGAAGCATTGACGATTTCGCGCGCGGAGATGCTGCGACTGGCCGCCGAAGCCGAGGTCGCGGAGGATGTGGCCAGCGATCTCATCGACAGGATTTGCGACGTGGCGCGCCGGTTTGCAAGCTTGGGTGAAGAACTTCATCCCGGTGCGGTCAGACCTGACACGCTGCGCACCATCCAGCAGCAGATTGACCGTAACGTGGCGCTGCTGCGCTAGCGTGGGCCGGATCGACGGCGCAGGTGAGCGGCTTCTGAGCGTGATCACGTACCCGTGGTTGCGCGCCGCCCCTCACGATTGGATCAGGAACATCTTCCGAATTGAAAAAGGGAGCTGCACGCTCCCTTTTTTTCCTCAAGTACCCTTACAAAATCACTCCCACTCGATGGTCGCTGGCGGCTTCCCCGAAATGTCGTACACCACCCGGTTCAGGCCGCGCACTTCATTGATGATGCGGTTGGACACGCGTCCCAGCAGTTCATGCGGCAGGTGCGCCCAGTGGGCGGTCATGAAGTCCTGGGTCTGCACGGCGCGCAGGGCCACGACGTATTCATAGGTACGGCCGTCGCCCATCACGCCCACCGACTTCACCGGCAGGAACACGGCGAAGGCCTGGCTGGTCTTGTCGTACCAGCTCTGGCCGTCGTCATCCTTCGTATTGCGCAGTTCCTCGATGAAGATTGCGTCAGCGCGGCGCAGCAGGTCGGCGTATTCCTTCTTGACTTCACCCAGGATACGCACGCCCAGGCCCGGGCCGGGGAACGGGTGGCGGTAGACCATTTCCGGCGGCAGGCCCAGGGCCACGCCCAGTTCGCGGACTTCGTCCTTGAACAGTTCGCGCAGGGGTTCCAGCAGCTTCAGGTTCAGGGTTTCCGGCAGGCCGCCGACGTTGTGGTGGCTCTTGATGGTGTGGGCGGTCTTCTTGCCCTTGCCGGCGCTTTCGATCACGTCCGGGTAGATGGTGCCCTGGGCCAGCCACTTGGCGCTGGTCAGCTTGGCCGATTCGGCCTGGAACACTTCGACGAACTCGCGGCCGATGATCTTGCGCTTGGCTTCGGGATCGGTGACGCCAGCCAGGTGGCCCATGAACTGGGCGGTGGCGTCCACGTGGATCACCTTCACGCCCAGGTTCTTGCCGAACATCTCCATGACCATCTTGCCTTCGTCCAGGCGCAGCAGGCCGTGGTCGACGAAGACACAGGTCAGTTGGTCGCCGATGGCGCGGTGGATCAGGGCCGCAGCCACGCTGCTGTCCACGCCACCGGAGAGGCCCAGGATGACTTCATCGCTGCCGACCTGCTGGCGGATCATCTCGACGGCTTCGGAGATGTAGTCCGGCATGTTCCAGTCCGACTGGCAGCCGCAGATCTCGTGCACGAAGCGCGCCAGCATGGCCTTGCCCTGCACGGTGTGGGTGACTTCGGGGTGGAACTGCACGCCGTAGAAGCGACGTTCTTCGTCGGCCATGCCGGCGATGGGGCAGTTGCCGGTGGAGGCCATGAGCTTGAAGCCGGCCGGCATGTCGTTGACCTTGTCGCCGTGGCTCATCCAGACCTTCAACATGCCGTGGCCCTGGGCATTGGTGAAGTCGCTGATGTTTTCCAGCAGCTTGGTGTGGCCGTGGGCGCGCACTTCGGCGTAGCCGAATTCACGCAGGTGACCGTTCTCGACCTTGCCGCCCAGCTGCTCGGCCATGGCCTGCATGCCGTAGCAGATGCCCAGGACCGGCACGCCCAGTTCGAATACCGATTGCGGTACGCGCGGGGTGTCGCCTTCGGTGACGCTGTTGGGGCCACCGGAGAGGATGACGCCGGCCGCGCCGTAGTTGCGCACGAATTCGTCGGTCACATCATGCGGGAATACCTCGGAAAACACACCGGCTTCGCGCACGCGGCGAGCGATGAGCTGGGTCACCTGGGAACCGAAGTCGAGGATCAGGATTTTCGAATGCGAATGCGTGGACATGGGCAATGAGGTCTGGCTACGTTAGCTACGTTGAAAATGGACTGCTGAAAAATTCAACAGCCCGACAGCCTGGCGCAATGCCGGTGGACTGTCGGGCTGTGGCCGCATCGAAAATTACTCGGCGCGGTAGTTCGGGGCTTCCTTGGTGATCTGCACGTCGTGGACGTGCGATTCGCGCATGCCGGCCGAGGTGATCTCGACGAATTCGGCGCGTTCGCGGAAGTCGTCGATGGAACCGCAACCGCAGTAACCCATGGAGGAGCGCACGCCGCCCACCAGCTGATACAGGATGGCGACCACCGAGCCCTTGTAGGCGACGCGGCCTTCGATGCCTTCCGGTACGAACTTGTCGGCGGTGTTGTCGCCGTCCTGGAAGTAACGGTCGGCCGAGCCGTCGGCCATGGCACCCAGCGAACCCATGCCACGGTAGGACTTGTAGCTGCGGCCCTGGTACAGGATCACTTCACCGGGGGCTTCTTCGGTGCCGGCGAACATGCTGCCCATCATCACGGCGGACGCCCCGGCGGCCAGCGCCTTGGCGACGTCGCCGGAGAAGCGGATGCCACCGTCGGCGATCACCGGTACGCCGGTCCCCTTCAGGGCGTCGGCGACGTTGGCGATGGCGGAGATCTGAGGCACGCCCACACCAGCGACGATACGGGTGGTGCAGATGGAGCCAGGGCCGATGCCGACCTTGACGGCGTCGGCGCCATGTTCGACCAGTGCCTTGGCAGCGGCGGCGGTGGCGATGTTGCCGCCGATGACTTCCACGTGCGGGTAGCGGGTCTTGACCCACTTGACGCGGTTCAACACGCCAGCGGAGTGGCCGTGGGCGGTGTCGACCACGATCACGTCCACGCCGGCAGCGACCAGCAGCTCGATGCGCTCGTCATTGTCCGGACCCACGCCGACGGCGGCGCCCACGCGCAGCTTGCCGTGTTCGTCCTTGCAGGCGAAGGGGTGTTCGGTGGATTTTTCGATGTCCTTGACGGTGATCAGGCCGCGCAGCTCGAAGGCATCGTTGACGACCATCACGCGCTCCAGGCGGTGCTTGTTCATCAGGCGCTTGGCTTCTTCGGGATCTGCACTGGAACCGTTTTCCTTGACGTAGACCAGCTTGTCGCGCGGGGTCATCTTGGCGCGGACTTCGGCGTCCAGCTCTCGCTCGAAACGCAGGTCGCGGTTGGTGATGATGCCCACCAGTGCCTTGCCTTCAACCACCGGGAAACCGGAAATGCCGTGCTGCTTGGACAGCGCGATCACGTCGCGGATCTTCATGGTGGGAGGGATGGTGATCGGGTCGCGGACCACGCCGGACTCGAAACGCTTGACCTTGGAAACCTCGCGCGCCTGTTCCTTGGGCGTCAGGTTCTTGTGGATGATGCCGATCCCGCCTTCTTGCGCCATGGCAATGGCCAGGCGTGCTTCGGTGACGGTATCCATCGCAGCCGACACCAGCGGGATGTTCAGCGAGATGTTGCGCGTCAGGCGCGTGGTCAGGGAAGTATCTTTGGGGAGGATGTCCGAGAAGGCCGGAACGAGCAGCACATCATCGAACGTGAGTGCTTTTTGGAGAAGACGCATAGTGTTTCCTATAGGCGCAAAAGCGAATTATACAGAAAACTCGATCGCGCGTCTTGCTCTGCTTGCGTTTCTGCCTCCGGGCGTCGTAAAAATGCCGGATATTCCGGGCTTGCTGGCAAGCCGACAAGCCAGCAAGCCCGGCTGGTTTACGCGCCCTGCCCGCGTTCCTGGTGCGCTGCCCGGCGTCGGCGGGATTGCTTGGGGTCGGCGATCAGGGGACGGTAGATTTCGATGCGGTCATGTTCGCGCAGCGGGGTATCCAGCGGCCTGGCCTTGCCGAAGATGCCGACCTTGCAGGTCGACAGGTCGATGGCCGGCTGTTCGCGCAGCAGGCCGCTGTCGAGGATGGCTTGCTGGATAGTGCAACCCGGGGCCACCTCAAGATCCCTGAGAATCTGCAGTCCGGGCGCGGCGTAGCAGAGCTGGACTTGCAAAGGGGCTGCTTCAGCCATATATCTGTTCGGCCCGCTTGCAGAAGGAATCGACGAAGCTGTTGGCGATCATGCTGAAGACCGGGCCGATCACGCCCTCCAGGATGCGGCTGGAAAATTCATATTCCATGTCGAACTCGATCTTGCAGGCATCCTCGCGCAGCGGCTTGAAGCTCCAGCGACCTTCGAAATGCTTGAACGGGCCTTCCACCAGGCGCATGGTCATGCTGGTGGGGCGCACATTGGTATTGTGGGTGCTGAAGGACTGTTTCAGGCCGTGGTAGTTGATCTTGAGCTTGGCCGTGAGACTATCGTCACTGCGTTCAGACACCTCGACACCGCCACACCAGGGCAGGAATTCAGGGTAATCCTCAACCTTGTCGACCAGGTTGAACATCTGCTCCGCGCTATAGTTGATCAGGACGGTTTTGTGAACGACTGCCATCGAGGGTGATCCGTTTGATAAAATCGCAAAGGCACAATTTTAACCGACGAGACGAATTTTTATTTAGATGAGCATTATTGATAACAAAAAGGCCTTTTTCGATTACTTCATCGAAGAGCGATTCGAAGCAGGTCTCGTCTTGCAAGGTTGGGAAGTCAAATCGATCCGCGCCGGCCGCGTGCAATTGAAGGAAGCCTACGTGATCGTGCGCAATGGCGAGGTCTACCTGTTCGGCTGCCACATCAGTGCGCTGACCAGCACCTCCACCCACGTGCATCCGGAAACGACCCGTACCCGCAAGCTGCTGCTCAATGCGGCGGAGATCAGCAAACTGATCGGCAAGGTAGAGCGCTCCGGCTATACGCTGGTGCCACTGAACCTGCATTACAGCAAGGGCCGGGTCAAATGCGACATCGGCCTGGCCAAGGGCAAGAAGCAGCACGACAAGCGCGAGACCGAAAAGCAGCGTGACAGCCAGCGTGAAATCCAGGCGGCCATGAAGCAGAATCGTCGCTGATCCCGCTCTACCCTCTTCCACTGCGACCACGGCTGCCCAGGGCAGCCGTTTTTCATGTCCGCCGTTACGACCAGCCGGCGAACTTCTCGCGGCAAGCCGCCACCATCCCGGCCACCACCGGCGCCCATTGCCCGCGCTCCTGCTGGCGGAACAGTCGGACCGAGGGATACCAGGGACTGGAGTCCCCCTCCACGCCCCAGCGCCACTCGCCTTCCAGTCGTTGCGGCAAAAAACAGGGCAGGCCCAGGGCACCGGCCAGGTGTATGACGGCAGTATCGACACTGATCACCAGGTCCAGCGCGCAGGCCAGCGCTGCGGTATCGGCCCAGTCCGCCAAGGGCAAGCTGTGCAGCCGGCCCGCCATTTCCTGATGCAGGGCCTGGTCGGCCAGGGGAATTTCCACCTGCAGGCTGATGAAGTCGGCCGGCAGGTCCAAGAACGGCAGCAAGGCGGCCAGTGGCACGTCGCGGCTGGGATGCGTGGTGGCGTACTGCCGTCCGGCCCAGGCCAGGCCAATACGCGGACGGCGCGGCCCAGCGCCATCCAGCAACGACAGTTGCTGCTGCCACTGCGCTACGCGCCCAGGATCGGCAAAAAGATAAGGCGGCTGCGGTCCCTGGCGAGGATCAGGCACCGCAAGCAACAACGGCAGGCTCAGCAGCGAGGCATGGCAATCATGGGGCGGCGCTTCATGTGCGTGGGACACGCAGTCCACCCCGGGCAAGGAGGGGGCGAGCACCGCCAACAACGCTGCGGGGGCGCAGAGCGTCACCTGCGCTGCACGCTGTGCGACCAGCGGGATATAGCGGGAAAATTGCAGGCAATCGCCCTGCCCCTGTTCGGCCCACAAGAGCACTCGCTTTCCCTGTACATCCTGGCCTGGCTGCCAGCGCGGGCTCGGGCTGCTAATGCCCTGCCGGGCCAGTTCGGCTATCGCGAAACGGGCTTCATGGGCTGGCCATCCCCGTGCATAGTCATGCCGCGTCAGCAGCATGTGGGCGCGACCCACCTGGGCCTGCGGGAAATCGGCATGCCAGCGTAGAGCCTCTTCATAGGCGGCTTGCGCTTCATCGATGCGGCCCATGCGGCGCAAGATGTCGGCGCGATTGAAGGCAATCAGGGCGCGGGTGGCGTCGTCACTGTCGGGGGCTTCCGAATAGCAATGCAGCGCCTCTTCGTGGCGGTTCAACAGAAGCAGGATATCGGCGTGCAAGGCCTGGTGGTCCAGGGTGGCCAGCGGCAGAGCAGGAGCAAGGGCGGCCAATGCCCGTTGTGGCTGCGCCAGCTTGTAGTAAAGGCGCGCCAACGTGGCGGCGCGCTCAGTGTCGGGCCTCTCTTCCGGCCCTTGGGCGGCTGCCAGCGTGTCAGCCCATTGCACCATCACTGCGCGATGGGCGACGCGCGCGTCGTGGTAGTCCGGCACCAGATCCAGGCAGGCTTCGTAGGCGGCGATCGCGCCGGCCAGGTCACCCATTTCCACCAGCAGATCGGCACGCTGCATGTGCAATGGCAGGAAGCCGGGGTCCAGCGCCAGCGCCTGGTCCAGCACGGCCACGGCTGCAGCAGGCTGCTGGGCGCCACGCAGGGCGATGGCCTCGCACATCAGGCCCATGATGCTTGCCAGTTTGGCGGGGTCGGGAGAAATCATGGCCGGCAGCTTATCACGCCGCCGGCTCGTGACGCCGCCGCCGGATCACGCCGTGGTATCGATCAGGTTGCCCGTGGTCTTGCCTGCTGCCAGCTTGCTCTGCAGGTTTTGCAGGAAGCTGGAAAGCGACGTGGTGGTCGACGATGCGCCCAGGGAACTGAGCAGGTTGCTGAAGGCACTTTCCAGTGAAGAGCTCGTGCCATCACCGCTATCGCTGCTGCCGGAGGAAAGACTGGAGATCAGGCTGTTGAGGTCGGCCTCCAGCCCACCGCCGGGCGGCGGAGGCCTGCCCGCTGGCGAGTAGGAGCGCGCCGTGGTGTCGGTGGCCGTGCTGCTGGCACTGCTGGTGCTGCTGGAGCTGGTGGTGCCGTCGACCTCGCTGGAGGCCGACACGCTGCTGGAGGAACTGGCGTCAGAAGACGACGAAAGTGCCGGCGGCGGTCCCGGTGGGGGATTGTCCTGGCCTTTGAGGGCCGCCATGAGTTCCTGCAGGAAGGCATCGAGCTTGGAATCGACATTCGAAGCCGAAAGGCTGCTGCTTGAAGAGGTCGTGCTGGCCGAGGTGGAAGCGCTGGTCGTCGTGGCGCTGCTGGCGGTCGCATCAAGCGCCACGCCTAGCGAGGCGAGAATATCCTTGAGCGCGCCGATCAGCCCTCCCCCCTTGTCGCCACGCGGCGGTGGTGGCGGTGGCACATCCATGCGCTGCGTGGCGCTGGTGGAAAAACCGCTGGTGCCGCTGAGCGCGGACAGATCGGACAGGCTGAAATTGCTGGAACCAACGCTGCTGATGGCCATGACACTCCCCTTTTATTGTGCGCGACGCCCCTTGCGCCGCTCCCTTGTCAGTGTCAACAGTATCGGTCATCAAGACCTGTTAAGTTGAACCGGAAGGCGTAAAGCGGAGTAAAGTTCTGTCAACAGGCGCAGCGCGGGCCATTGCCGCAAGTCAAGCCTGGCGCGGCCTGCCAGCGGGTGGTGAAAAAATCGGTCAAGGAAGGATGGGCGCCATACCCTGTCGCGAAGGTTCACCGGCACGCGGTAAATGAATGTAAAGATGCAATTGTAAAGACGGCTGGAAACACTCCTGCAAAACCTTTTACGGCATATTACGGGCTGCCGACGCCCTGCGGCCTGGAGGCAGGGCAATTCGAGAATGGAATGCAGCGATGTCTAAAGTACTTTTGATCGACGATGACGTGGAGCTCGTCGATATGCTCAAGGAATACCTGGAGCAGGAAAAATTCGAAGTCAACGTCGCCTACGATGGCGAAGCCGGGGCCGCCGAGGCGCTCACCGGCCAGTACGCCATCGCGGTGCTGGATGTGATGATGCCGCGCCTGAACGGCGTCGATACCCTGCGCCGCATCCGCGCCAAGAGCAGCATGCCGGTGGTGATGCTGACCGCCAAGGGCGATGACACCGACCGCATCATCGGCCTGGAACTGGGCGCCGACGACTACGTGCCCAAGCCTTGCACACCACGCGAAATTGCCGCCCGCATCCGCGCCATCCTGCGCCGCGCTTCTGCCGAGAGCAGCGAACAGACGCCCTATTCGCCGCTGGCCGTGGGCGCGCTGTCGATGTGGCCGGAACAGCGTCGCGCCACCTGGAACAGCCGGCCGCTGGAATTGACCAGCAGCGAATTCAACCTGCTGGAAGTGCTGGCCCGCAATGCCGGCAAGCCGGTCAGCAAGCAGACCCTGTCGGAGCAGGGCCTGGGCCGCCCGCTGGCGCGCTTCGATCGCAACATCGACGTCCACCTTTCCAGCATCCGCCAGAAGATCGCCGCCCTGGGCAGCGACAAGAGCTGCATCCAGACCGTCTATCGCCTCGGCTACCAGTTCATCAAGGAATAAAGTGGGCCGGCTTTTCTGGAAGTTCTTCTTCTTCATCGCGATCGCCCAGATTACCGCCACCTTCGGCGTGGGCGTGCTGTTCTGGATAGAAAACCTGGAACGCAGCAACCGCAATTCGGAAATCGACCTCAGTCCGCCGGCCTCGTTCATGATCCGCTCGGCAGCGGCCACGCTGCAGTTCGGCGGGCCGGAAGCGCTGCGCAGCCTGATCAACGAAGGACGCCCGCATCGCCTGCAGTTGTATGCGGTGGATGAAGAGAACAAGGACCTGATGGGTCGCGAAGTGCCACCCAAGCTGGTGGAAGAGGCGCGGCACCTGTTGACGACCGAGCGCGAGCGACGCTCGGTGGAACTGGTCAAGGCCACCAACGGCCATAGCTACCTGATGTTCATTCCGGCGCCCAACGATGAGTTTGCGCCACCTCCCGGCCCTGGCCCCGGCGGCATGCCCGGTCGCGAACCCCGCTACATGAAGGAACGCGGACCCAAGCCGCTGTTCTTCCCGACCATGCCGCTGGCCGTGGCGCTGGTGGCCAGCCTGGTCTTTGCCCTGTTGCTGGCCTGGTATTTCTCGCATCCGATTCGCCACCTCAAGAACGCCTTCAACCAGGCCGCCAATGGCAACCTGGATCTGGAACTGGAGCCGGTGATGAGCGCGCGCAACGACGAATTGGCCGACCTCGGTCGCGATTTCGACGCCATGACCGCCAAGCTGCGCACCCTGATGGAAAGCCAGCGTCGCCTGCTGCATGACGTCTCGCACGAATTGCGCTCGCCGATTGCGCGCCTGCAGATGGCCATCGGCCTGGCGCGGGTACAGGACCGTGACAAGCTGGAACTGACCCTGGAACGCATCGAACGCGAGAGCGTGCGCATGGACAAGCTGGTGGGGGAACTGTTGACGCTGTCGAGACTGGAAGCCAACGTCCCAGGTTCGATGGAAGAAGCCATCGCCATCCAGCCCATGCTGGGGGACATGATCAGCGACGCCAACTTCGAGGCCGAGACCCTGGGCAAGCAGGTGGAAAGCCAGATCGCCTGCCGGGTGCAGGTGCAGGGCAATCCGGAGCTGCTCTATCGCGCCATCGAAAACGTGCTGCGCAATGCCATCAAGCACACCGCACCAGCCACCACGGTGCAGGTCGTGGCCGAGATCGACGAGGTTGGCAAGCTGCTGCACCTGTCCATTCTCGACCGTGGGCCGGGTGTGCCGGAGGAAGAGATGAACAGCATCTTCGAGCTGTTCTTCCGCAGCAGCCGCACCAAGAGCAACAGCGCCGGGCACGGCCTGGGGCTGTCGATTGCGCGACGTATCGTGGAAGCCCATCAAGGCAGCATCCGCGCTGCGAATCGGCCGGATGGCGGCTTGCGGGTGGACATCACCCTGCCCTTCATGGCCGACGAACCGGCACGGGGAGAGACTGTGGAGGCCTGATGGCTGGCTACCGGCTGGCAGCGATCCGCCCGCAGCTGTCAGTGTGCTAGGGCCTGCAGTTCGGGATCGACGATGGTCGTCATCAATCCGCGTTGCACCGCGACCTGGAAGGCCTGCAGTTCCTGCACGCCCTGTTCGGCCGGATAGGGAATTGGCAAGCGGTTCATCAGCACCGCCCACGACCAGCCATCGGCTCGCGACTGCAGATAGGCGTAGCTGCCGGTGGTCAGGGCGCCGCTGTGGGAGAGGATTTCCATGCCGTTGGTACGGGTCACCACCCAGCCCAGGCCATAGTTGTTTTCTGCCAGCCTGGGATCGCGCTGCTTCATCAGGGCCAGCGTTTCGGGCTTGAGCAATGCGGGGCTGCCGCGCCCCTGAACCGCATCGACCAGGCGCACCAGGTCGGCTGCCGTGGTCACCCAGCCGGCGGTGGCGTCCATGCTCCTGAAATGATAGGCGCAATAGGATTCCGGACACGTCGCCGCGCTGCCATCGCGGTCGGTCACGGCGGGCCAGCGCGGGTCGTCGTAATAGCCCGCCTCCCCTGCAGCGCGCTCGTTGCGACGATCCCCGGCGATCACCGCATCATCGATCCCGGCCGGGCCGAACACCAATGCCTGCACCGCCTGCTCATAGGGCTGCCCGGTCTTGTGCTCGATGATGCGACCCAGCACGTTATAGGCGAAATTACTGTAGAAGAATTCAGTGCCCGGTGCAGCATCCAGTAGAAGCTGCTTGAGCACGTAGGCGATCACGTCGCGTGCCGAGGCCGGCGCCGGGACCTGGCGTGCGCGGGCGATATTGACCAGGTCGTATTGCGGGTCGTAGTCGCTGCCACCCCAGCCGCTGGTGTGTTGCAGCAGCTGGCGCAAGGTGATCCGGAGCACGCGCTGGTCCAGCGGCTGGGCGAAATCCGGATAGGCCGCATCGGGCAACAGACCTTGCGGGCCGAAGACCGGGTGATCCAGCACCTGCGGCAACTCGTTCTGGAACAGCCTCAGCACCGCCACCGCCGTCACCGCCTTGGAAATGCTGCCGATGCGAAGACGCGTCTGGGGCGTGACCGGGGTATTGCTTTCGGTGAGCGCCATGCCATAGCCGCGTTGGTACACCAGCCGGCCCTGATAAGCGATGGCGATGCTGGCCCCGGGAACCGGATAACGGGCGAGTATCTGCTCCATGCGGGCATCCACGCGGGCGGCCAGCGCATCATCCTGTTGCTGCGCGTGGGTGGCGGAGGCGGCCGACAACAAGACGGCCGTCAGCACGAACCGGGCTGGCCGTGGCAAGGCGATACGAAAAGACGCGAAGTTCATGGGCGATTTCTATTTCTGTTGCTTCACCACTTGCAGTGCCGATGCGATCAGGCCGCTCATATCGGACAGATTGGCCGGCACGATGATGGAATTGTTGGTCTTGGCCAGCTTGCCGAAGGCGTCGACATACTGCTCCGCCACCTTCAGGTTGACAGCGTCCGAACCACCCGGTTGCTGGATTGCCGCAGCCGTCTTGCGGATCGCCTCGGCACTGGCTTCGGCGATGGCAAGGATGGCCGCAGCCTGACCTTCGGCGCGATTGATCGAGGCCTGCTTCTCGCCTTCGGAACGGGCGATGGCAGCTTCACGCTCACCGGTGGCGATATTGATCTGCTCCTGCTTGCGCCCTTCGGAGGCAGCGATCAGCGCGCGCTTTTCGCGTTCGGCAGTGATCTGGGCCTGCATGGCGTGCAAGATTTCCTTGGGCGGGGTCAGGTCCTTGATTTCATAGCGCAGCACCTTCACGCCCCAGTTCTCGGCCGATTCGTCGATGGCGCTGACGATGGCGGTGTTGATGTGATCGCGTTCCTCGAAGGTCTTGTCCAGTTCCATCTTGCCGATCACCGAGCGCAACGTGGTCTGCGCCAGCTGGGTGATGGCGGCAATGTAGTTGGACGAACCATAGGAGGCCCGCATCGGATCGGTGATCTGGAAGTACAGGATGCCGTCGACCTGCAGCTGCGTATTGTCGCGGGTGATGCAGACCTGCGGCGGCACGTCCAGCGGGATTTCCTTGAGGATGTGCTTGTAGGCCACGCGATCGATGAAAGGCACCACGATGTTGAGGCCCGGCGCCAGCGTGGCGTGGTACTTGCCCAGGCGCTCCACCACCCAGGCGTGCTGTTGCGGGACCACCTTGACCGTCTGCACGACGAAGACGATGGCGAGGAAGAAAATGACCAGAGTGACGCTGCCCAGCATGGAACTCTCCTTGGAACTTGAGGGGGGATGGATCAGCGCGGCGCCACCAGCAGGCGGCTGCCGCGTATTTCGCGGATGACGTAGGGGCCGGGCAAGGCATGGTGCCCGGGCAGCAGTTCGACATCCCACTGCGCACCGCGGTAGGGGACGCGGGCGATGTATTGGCTGCCCTGTGCCTGCCAGGTGGGTACCTCGACGCTCTGGCCGATATCGAGCAGCAGGTTGGGATCGTCGTTGGCATTGCCCTGGCGCAGGCGGCCGTAGCGGCTGCGGCGCAGCGCGAGCACCGCCGCCACGCCCACGATGGCCGCCACCAGCAGTTGCCACTCCAGTGGCACGCCACCCCATGCAACGATGCCGCCGGCGGCCAGGCCCAGTGCAATCATCAGCAGATAGAAGGTCCCGGTGAATAGTTCTGCGGCCAGCAGCCCACCTGCCAGCGCCCACCAGATCGCCCAGTCGCTCATCACCCCACCTCGTCAGTTAATAGCAAACGCGCCAAGTCTACCGCAGCTTGAGAACACAAAAACAAAGGCGCGGACATTTCTGTCCGCGCCTTTCACTTCTTTCAACGATCAACGTCAGTTGTTGGTCAGTAGTGGTCAGTGAGGCTTACCTCATCATCACTTCTTGGCCAGCTGCTGCCAGGTATCGATGACGGTATCCGGGTTCAGCGAGATCGACTCGATGCCCTGGTCCATCAGCCATTCGGCGAAGTCCGGATGGTCCGAAGGGCCCTGACCGCAGATACCGACGTACTTGCCCTTCTCGCGGCAGGTGGCGATGACCTTGGTCAGCAGGGCCTGCACCGCCGGGTCGCGCTCGTCGAAGTCAGCTGCCAGCAGCTCCATGCCGGAATCGCGGTCCAGGCCCAGGGTCAGCTGGGTCAGGTCGTTGGAACCGATGGAGAAGCCGTCGAAGTGTTCCAGGAACTGCTCGGCCAGGATGGCGTTGGACGGCACTTCGCACATCATGATGACGCGCAGGCCGTTTTCGCCGCGCTTCAAACCATACTTGCCCAGCAGGCCGATGACCTTTTCCGCCTGGCCCAGTGTACGCACGAAGGGCACCATCACCTCGACGTTGGTCAGGCCCATGTCTTCGCGTACGCGCTTCATGGCCTGGCACTCCATCTGGAAGGCTTCGGCGAAGTCATGCGCCAGATAACGGGCTGCACCGCGGAAGCCCAGCATCGGGTTTTCTTCGTCCGGCTCGTAGCGCGAACCGCCGATCAGCTTCTTGTACTCGTTGGACTTGAAGTCCGACAGGCGCACGATCACCGGCTTGGGCCAGAAGGCCGCGGCGATGGTGGCGATGCCTTCGGCCAGCTTGTCCACGTAGAAGGCCTTGGGCGAGGCATGACCACGGGCCACGGACTCCACGGCCTTCTTCAGGTCGGCGTCGATGTTCGGGTATTCCAGGATGGCCTTGGGGTGCACGCCGATGTTGTTGTTGATGATGAATTCCAGACGCGCCAGGCCGACACCGCCGTTGGGGATCGACTGGAAGTCGAAGGCCAGTTGCGGGTTACCCACGTTCATCATCACCTTCAGCGGGATCGGCGGCAGTTCGCCACGGGCCACTTCGGTCACTTCGGTTTCCAGCAGGCCGTCGTAGATCTTGCCTTCGTCGCCTTCGGCGCAGGACACGGTCACCAGGGTGCCATCCTTGAGCACGTCGGTCGCGTCACCGCAACCGACCACCGCCGGCACGCCCAGTTCACGGGCGATGATGGCGGCGTGGCAGGTACGACCGCCACGGTTGGTGACGATGGCCGAGGCACGCTTCATCACCGGTTCCCAGTTGGGATCGGTCATGTCGGCCACCAGCACGTCGCCGGGCTGCACGCGTTCCATTTCCGCCGGATCGGTGATCACGCGCACCGGACCGGCGCCGATCTTCTGGCCGATGGCACGGCCGGTGGCCAGCACGGTACCGGAGCTCTTCAGCTTGAAGCGCTGCTGGGCGTCGGTGGCCTTTTGCTGCGACTTCACGGTTTCCGGGCGAGCCTGCAGGATGTAGAGCTTGCCGTCACGACCGTCCTTGCCCCACTCGATGTCCATCGGACGCTGGTAGTGCTTTTCGATGATGGTGGCGTACTTGGCCAGTTCCACCACTTCGGCGTCGGTCAGGGAATAGCGGTTGCGCAGCTCCACCGGCACGTCCACGGTCTTGACCGAGCGGCCGGCCTTGGCTTCACCGGTGAACTCCATCTTGATCAGCTTGGAACCCAGGTTGCGGCGGATCACGGGCTGCTTGCCCAGTTCCAGCATGGGCTTGTGGACGTAGTACTCGTCCGGGTTGACGGCGCCCTGCACCACGGTCTCACCCAGGCCATAGCTGGAGGTGATGAAGACCACATCCTTGAAGCCCGATTCGGTGTCGATGGTGAACATCACGCCGGCCGCGCCCACGTCGGAGCGGATCATGCGTTGCACGCCGGCCGACAGCGCCACTTCAGCGTGGGTGAAGCCCTTGTGGACGCGATACGAGATGGCGCGGTCATTGTAGAGCGAGGCGAAGACGTGCTTCATCGCTTCCAGAACGTTGTCGATGCCGACCACGTTCAGGAAGGTCTCCTGCTGACCGGCAAAGGAGGCGTCGGGCAGGTCTTCGGCGGTCGCGGAGGAGCGCACGGCAAACGACATCTCGGCGGTCGAATCGGCCACCAGCTTGTCGTAGAAGGCACGGATCTCCTGGTCCAGGCGCGGCTGGAATGGCGTGTCGATGATCCATTGACGGATCTCGGCGCCGGCTTGCGCCAGCGAACGCACGTCATCGATATCCAGACCTTCGAGGCGCTTGGCGATACGGGCGGCCAGCGTCGGGCCACCATCGGCACTGTGTTCCAGGAAATCGCGGAAAGCTTGCGCAGTTGTGGCGAAACCGCCCGGCACGCGCACACCAGCGCCGGCCAGCTGGGAAATCATTTCTCCCAGCGATGCGTTTTTGCCACCGACGGACTCGACGTCCGTCATGCGAAGAGTTTCAAAGGAGGCTACGTATACCGCCCCCTGGGTGTTTACTGCGTTGGACATGACTACCCCTAGCTTGATGATAAGAAATCTTCGCGGGCGCGGCATGGGTCGGTTTATTTTTGTTATTCTGCGACGGTTGCGGCAGCAGGTGCGGTGTCGAGGAAGAGCCCAGGGACATGAACAGACGCGCGCAGGCACCGAGGACGTTTGCCAATGCAAACATCATCAGGAACTCGGTCGAATTGCGCAGGCGAATGACGGTCATCAGGATGGGCTTCTCGAAATATTGCTAGGCATTGTACCGCGTGAAATCATTTTTGTTCGTAGCACCAAACTTTTTTTCAATTTTCCAAAAGACAAGATAATCAGACCATGCTCGACCCCATGCCGATCCCGCATCCTTCGCCCGTCCTGGCCGCCAACCGCACCGTTTTCTTTGTTTCCGACGGCACCGGGATCACCGCAGAAACCTTCGGGCATTCGGTGCTGAGCCAGTTCGAGTTGCGCTTCAAGCAGATCCGCCTGCCCTTCATCGATACCCTGGACAAGGCCCACGACGCCACCCGCAAGATCAACGAGGCCTATCAGGTCGACGGCAAGCTGCCGATCGTCTTTTCCACCCTGGTCAAGTCGGAGCTGTCCTCGGTGATCCGCCGCGCCAAAGCCATGCACATGGACCTGTTCCAGACGTTCGTGGAGCCGCTGGAGCAGGAGCTGGAGATGAAGTCCACCCACACCATCGGCCGCAGCCACAACACCACTGATTCCGAGGAATACCGCAATCGCATCGAGGCCATCAATTTCTCGCTGGCGCATGATGACGGCCAGTCCAACAAGAACCTCTCTGAAGCCGACGTGATCCTGGTGGGCGTCTCGCGCTCAGGCAAGACCCCGACCAGCCTGTATCTGGCCATGCAGTTCGGCATCAAGTGCGCCAACTACCCCTTGATTCCAGAAGACTTCGAGCGCGAAAAGCTGCCCAGCGGCCTGGTGATGCACAAGAAAAAGATCTTTGGCCTGACCATCGCGCCTGAACGCCTGTCGGAAGTGCGCAATGAGCGCCGTCCGGGCAGCAAGTACGCCGCGCTGGAAAATTGCCGCTATGAAATCAATGAGGCCGAGAAGATGATGCGGCGCGAGGGCATCCGCTGGATGTCCTCCACCACCAAGTCCATCGAGGAAATCGCTGCCACCATCCTGCAGGAAATCAAGCTGGAGACGCGCTGACCTCGGGCCCGACCTCAGGCCCGCAGCGACGGGCCACGGTCAGCACGCGGGTGCGCTTTTTGGGGCCGCTGATGAAGGTTTCCATGGTGAAGGAATCTTCAGTATCGAGGGTGTAGGCGGCGTTGTAGCAATCCGGGCCGCAGAGGTGGTCGGCGGCCGGAACCAACATATTTCCACGCAGCAAATAAGACTGATAAGACTGGCCGACGCGCTCGCCGTCGGCGAACAGCACCGCGACCCGGTCGGCGCCGAAACGGTAATCGAAGAGACGGGAAAACAGGATGGGGCGCCCCAGTGCCCCTGCCAGCATGCGCAGTTGGCCACGTTCGCGGTAGAGCAACTGGCCCGGCACTTCGCCCGAAATGAAATCGAAGGTGCCGACGGCCGTAGCCTGCGGCGTCTCGCTGCCTTCCCAGATGGTGCGATCGAACTGCCATTGCCCAAGGAAGTAGGCCGCCAGGGCGGCCAGGTCCGGGGGAGGAAACGCCGTCGTGACCGCCGTCGTCGCCATGATGCCCTCTCAGCGCCCCAGCGTGCGCTGGCGCAGTTGTTCGAACAGGCAAACGGCCGCCGCAGCGGCCACGTTGAGCGACTCCATCTGCCCCAGATGCGGGATCACCACTTCTTGCGTTGCGGCCTCCTGCAAGGCCGGCGAGACCCCCTGCCCTTCATGCCCCAGCAACCAGGCCACAGGGCCTGAGAGGTCGCAGTCGTAGATGGTCTGCGCGGCGTGCGAGCTGGTGGCCAGCAACGGAATGCGGCTGGCTGCGCACAAGGCGACCAGGTCCACATTCTCGAAGATATCCAGCACGAAATGCGCGCCCATGCCGGCGCGCAAGACCTTGGGCGACCAGGCTGCCGCCGTGCCGGGGGAACAGAACACCTGCGTCACCCCGGCCGCGGCGGCGCTGCGCAAGATGGAACCCAGGTTGCCGGGGTCTTGCAGACCATCCAGCAATACTGCCGAATCCCGCAGCGATTGGGGCGCGACCGCCTGTGGGGTCATCACCAGCAGGAACAGCCCGACGCCGTTTTCGACGGTGCTGATGGCGTCATACAGCTTGTCGGCCAGCACCAGGCACTGGGCTCCCAGCGCTTCACTCCGGGCCAGGATGGGTGCGACCTCGGGATGGTACTGGGCGCCCTCTGCCACCACGCAGAGCTGTGGCGCATCGCGATACTGCAGCCAGGCCTGGGCCAGGTGCACGCCGTCCAGCAGGCTCTGGCCGGCGCGGCGGCGCGCCTGGCTGCTGGAGGCCAGCTGTTTCAGATCCTTGAAGAGCGGATTGTCTTTCGAAGTAATCAGTTTCATGCGCCCTCCCTACGCCAGCATGACGGCCGGGCCTGACACGACCTGGCCCGCCAGCAGGGCCTTGACCGGAGCGTAGGAGCGGCGGTGCACCGGCGACACGCCGTGCAGGCGCAGCATCTCCAGATGCAAGGAGGTCGGATAACCCTTGTGACGGTCAAAGCCGTAATGCGGATAGGCGTCGTGCAAGACCATCAGTGCCGCATCGCGCGCGGTCTTGGCCAGGATGGAGGCAGCCGAGATCGAGGGCACCTTGTCATCCCCCTTGATGATGGCTTCGGAGCGGATGCTCATCACCGGGCAGCGATTGCCGTCGATCAGCGCCAGCGTGGGCAAGGTGGAGAGTGCTTCCACCGCACGCCGCATGGCCAGCATGCTGGCCTGCAGGATGTTGAGTTCGTCGATTTCCTGCTCGGTGCAGGAGGCGATGGACCAGGCCAGCGCGCATTCCTTGATCTCCAGCGCCAACCCATCGCGGGCGGCTTCGCTGAGTTTCTTGGAGTCGCGCAGGCCCTTGACCGGGCGCGCCGGGTCGAGGATCACGGCGGCCGCGAACACCGGACCGGCCAGCGGCCCGCGGCCCGCCTCGTCAACGCCGCAGATGATCTCTCCGGTGTGGTCGTCGAACAATGCCATTGTCTGCGGCGCCAGCTTGGGCATGGGATTTTCCTTCTTCAAACTTGATAACGGACCGTCGCTGCCGAGGTCAGCGGCGACGGGCGCCGATGACCTCGCACACGGCATTGGCACTCTCGCGGCTGGTATCGCGCAGCAGCGCATGGTGCATGTCGGCAAAGCGCCGCAGCAGGCGCTGCTGGTGCGCGTGGTCTTCCAGCTGATGCCACATGGCGTCGGCCAGCGCGGTCGGGGTCGCCTGATGCTGCAGCAGTTCCGGCACCAGGAAGTCCCGGGCCAGGATATTGGGCAGACCGACCCAGGGCTGGTAGGCCATGTGACGCATGATCTGGTAAGAGGCCCAGTTGACCTTGTAGGAGATCACCATCGGCTTCTTGTACAGCGCCACTTCCAGCGAGGCCGTACCGGAGGCCACCAGCACCGCATCCGAGGCTTCCATGGCGCTGTGCGACTGGCCACGGATGACCTGGATGTCCAGGTCTTCATAGCCACCCTGGCGAATCTGTTCCTGGAAGAATGCCATCTGGTGATCGCCGGCCATGGGCGTGACGAACTGCAATTGTGGGTCACGCTGCCTGAGCAGGCGCGCCGCCGCCAGGAAGCCTTCACTATTCTGCTTGAGCTCGCTCATGCGGCTGCCCGGCAGGATGGCTACCACCCGCCCGGGACCGGTCAGACCCAGGCGCTGGCGGGCGCCGGCGGTATCCGGTTGCAGCGGAATCACCTCGGCCAGCGGATGGCCGACATAGGTCACCGGCACGCCGGCCTTGCGGTAGATGCTTTCCTCGAAGGGGAAGATGACCAGCATGTGCGATACCGCACGCTGGATCTTCTTGATGCGCCAGCCCCGCCAGGCCCAGATCTGCGGCCCGATGAAATGGATGGTCGGGATACCGGCCTTCTTGAGCTGTTCTTCCAGGCCCAGGTTGAATCCCGGGTAATCGACGCCGACGAAGGCGTCCGGCCGGTCGGCCAGCAACTTGTCGCGCAGCGCTTCCTGGATGCCCTTGATCTCGCGATAGCGCGGAATCACCTCGAACAGGCCACGCACGGTCAGCTTGTCCATCGGCCAGTGGCTGGTGAAGCCTTGCGCGGCCATGTGCTCGCCGCCGATACCATGCAGACGCGCCTGCGGCAGGCGTTCGCGCACGCCGGCCAGCAGGCGGCTGCCGAGCAGGTCGCCTGAACTCTCCCCGGCGACCAGCGCAATCGACTGGCGCCGCGTGATGTCAGCGGATGATGCCACGGGCCGAAGCCTCGATGAACTCGCGCAACATGCGAATGTACTGGGCAGCATCGGCGGACTTGGCCTCCATCTGCGCCAGTTCCTGCTTGGCCTGCTCCAGCGGCAGGTTGGCACGATAGATCAACTTGTAGGCGCGCTTGATCTCCATGATCTGCTCGCTGCTGAAGCCACGGCGCTTGAGGCCTTCGCTATTGATGCCGGCGGGGACGGCGCGGTTGCCGGCAGCCGTCACGAAGGGCGGCACGTCCTGGCTGACTGCGGCAGTGAAGGCAGTCATGGCATGCGCGCCGATGTGGCAGAACTGGTGCACGGTGGTAAACCCACCGAGGAAGACATAATCGCCCAGGTGAACGTGACCTGCCAGCGTGGCATTGTTGGCCAGGATGATGTTGTTGCCCAGCTGGCAATCGTGGGCCAGGTGGACGTAGGCCATGATCCAGTTGTCGTTGCCGATGCGGGTGGCGCCGGCATCCTGGACGGTGCCACGGTTGAAGGTGACGAATTCGCGGATGGTGTTGCGGTCACCGATCTCCACCGTGGTGGGCTCGCCGGCATACTTCTTGTCCTGCGGCGCCGCGCCGATGGAGGCGAACTGGAAAATCTCGTTGTCCCGACCGATGCTGGTGTGGCCTTCGATGACCACGTGCGGACCGATGCGGGTGCCGGCACCGATGCGCACATCAGGGCCGATGACGGCATAGGCGCCGATCTCGACCGACTCGTCGATCTGTGCTCCGGGGGCAATCACTGCGCTTGGATGGATCTTGGACATATCCTGTGCTTCGCTTGGGTTCGCTGGATGTGCACATTGCAGATGCGCAACATGCACAATGAATCAGGCCCGGCGCGACCTTGCCGATCGCCGCCGGGCCTGCCTTGCAGCCTGCCGTCAGGCCGGCCGGGTCAGGCGCTCTGGCTGGCGTCGGCGGCGCTGCGCATGGTGCACATGAGGTCGCCTTCGACTGCCACCTGACCATCGACGGTGGCCACGGCGCGGTACTTCCAGATGCCGCGCGCGCGACGGGTGATCTCGACTTCCATCTTCAACTGGTCGCCCGGCTCCACCGGACGCTTGAAGCGTGCATTGTCGATGCCCACGAAATAGACCACGGTGTTTTCGTCCGGCTTGCGGCCTTCGGTCAGGAAGGACAGCAGTGCAGCCGTCTGGGCCAGCGCCTCGATCATCAGCACGCCCGGCATCACCGGCTTGTGCGGGAAGTGACCATTGAAGAATTCTTCATTCACGGTCACGTTCTTGATCGCGGTGATGGTCTTGCCGCTCTCCCAGTTCAGCACGCGATCGACCAGCAGCAGCGGGTAACGGTGCGGCAGGTACTGTTTGATTTGATTGATGTCGAGGCTATTCATTCTCTTCTTGATTCTCTGAAAGCGGGGCTTGGCCCGCTTGTTCTTGTGTCAACGTTTTGAGCGATTTTTCCAACGCCCGGATTTTCTCACGCATCGTGCCCAGATTGCGCACTAATGCCGCCGATTTTTCCCAGTCGCGGTGTTCGGTGATGGGATAGAAGCCGGTGTACTGGCCTGGCTCCAGGATGGAACGCAGGGCCAGGGTGCCGGCCGAGACGTGGACCTTGTCCACGATGGTGATGTGACCATGGATCATGGCTGCGCCACCGATGGAGCAATACTTGCCGATGCGGGCGCTGCCGGCGATGCCGGCGCAGGCCGCAATGGCGGTATGCGCGCCGATGTGGCAGTTGTGGGCGATCTGGATCTGGTTGTCGAGCTTGACGCCCTCCTCGATCACAGTGTCGGCCAGCGCACCACGGTCGATGGTGGTATTGGCGCCGATTTCGACGTCGTCGCCGATCATCACGCGGCCCACCTGGGGAATCTTGATCCACTGGCCGGCCTCATTGGCGAAACCGAACCCATCCGCGCCAATCACGGCGCCGGAATGGACGATGCCACGGGCGCCGATTTCGCAGCCGTAGTGCAAGGTGGCACGGGCGTGGAAATGGGTATCCTCGCCAACGCTGGCGTGCTGCCCGATGAAACTGCCGGCATCGATGCGGGCACGCGGGCCGATGACGGCGCCGGCTTCGATCACCACCAGCGGGCCAATCACGGCATCCGGCGCCACGCTGGCAGCAGGATCGACCACGGCGCTGGGGTGGATGCCGGCCGGAGGCAGCACCTCGGCCAGGGCCTGGAACATCTGCGCAGCACGGGCGAAATAGGCGTAGGGATTACGGGTGACGATGCGGGCACCGGCATAAGCCTGTACCTGGGCGTCGTCGGCCTCGGACAGGATCAGCGCCGCAGCCTGGGTCTGGTCGGCTTGTGCGCGGAATTTGGGATTGGAGAGGAAGGTGATGTGGCTGGAACCTGCGGCGTCCAATGGCGCGATGCCCTGGACTGCGATGTTCGCTTCACCCTTCAACTGCCCGCCCAAGCGCTCGACCAATTGCTCCAGTCGAATACTCATCTTGGCTTTCCGAATGACAGGCGTTGCCTGGAATGACGATAAAACGAAAGCCGCCTGCATGGCGGCCCCTGAAGCGACATGCGGGCGCCGGGGCGATGCTGCCCCGCGCCCGCACGGCGGTAATGCAATTACTTGGCCAGTTCCTTGAGCACCTTGTCGGTGATGTCGATACGCTTGCTGGCGTAGACGGCTTCCTGGAACACGATGTCGTACTTCTCGGCATCGGCGATCTGGCGGATCACCTTGTTGGTACGCTCCAGCACAACCGCCAGTTCTTCGTTGCGGCGCTGGTTCAGGTCTTCACGGAACTCGCGCTGCTTGCGCTGGAATTCCTTGTCCAGATCGGACAGGTCACGCTGGCGCTTGGCGCGGTCGGAATCGGACAGCACGGCAGCGTCCTTGTCCAGCTTGTCGGACTGGGCCTTCAGACGGGCGGCCATGTCTTGCAGCTCACGGTCGCGCTTGGCGAATTCGGCTTCCAGCTTGGCTTGGGCAGCCTTGGCCGGAGCGGCTTCGCGGAAGATGCGCTCGGTGCTGACGAAGGCGATTTTCGAGCTCTCCTGCGCATGGGCAGGGGCAAAGCTCAACAGGCAGGCAGCCATCACGATGGTCTGCAGGGACAGGAACGATTTGGTCATGAACTTCAAGATTACTCTCCGTATTACGAATCAATGATGACCGCTTTAGAAGCCGGTACCCAGTTGGAACTGGAAGGTTTGAGACTTGTCACCCGTCTTCAGGTTCAATGGCTTACCGAAGCTGAGCTTCAGAGGGCCGATTGGTGACACCCAGCTGATACCCACACCGGCCGAATAACGCAGGTCGTTCAGCTTGATGTTCTGACCGTCAGCGAAGACGTTGCCGCCGTCAAAGAAGGTGAACCAGCGCAGCGTACGGTCCTGGCCCGAACCCGGGAACGGGAACTGCAACTCGGCGTTGCCGTACAGACGCGAGGCGCCACCCATGGAGTCGCCGTACTGGTCCTTCAGCGAACCCAGCGAAGACGCTTCGTAGCCGCGCACGGTGCCGATACCGCCGGCATAGTAGTTCTTGAACACCGGATAAGGCTTGCTGCCAATGCCGCGGCCGTAGTCGACTTCGCCATTCAGGGCCAGGGTCACGGCCTTGCTGAAGAAGGGCTGGAAGTACTGGTGCTGATAGCTGGCACGGTAGTACTTCAGGGTACCAAGGTACGAGACTTCCAGGTTGGCGCGCTGATAGCGGCCGGACGTCGGGACCAGGGCCGAGTCGCGGCCGTCACGCTGCCACGCCACCGTCAGCGGGATGCTGGTGGTACGGGCGCTGCCGATACCGCACGTTGCCCCCGAGGAGACGTCGGTCACATCGCAACCCGCAGCGCCGGCGCCGCCGAAGTCGCGCACATACTGCCGGTACAGCGAGGGGCTGGTGCTGTCGGTGCTGACGTTGGTGTTTTCCACGCCGATACCGAAGAAGACGCGATCCAGTTCCGAGAACGGCACGCCGAACTTGATGCTGCCACCCAGCGTCTTGACGCGATAGTCACCGGTCGTATAGACCGAGGGGCGGATCGTGCGCAGGTAGATTTCATAGGTGCGGCTGATGCCGTCATCGGTGAAATACGGATTGGTGGTCGACAGCGAGATCGTGCGATAGCGCGAGCTGGTGTTGATGTCGATACCCACGGTATTACCGCTACCGAAGGCGTTTTCCTGCGAGATCGAGCCGGTCAGGCTGAGCTTGTCGGACTGCGAGAAGCCGGCGCCGACCATGATGTTGCCGGTCGGCTTTTCCTCGACCTTCATGTTGAGGTCCACCTGGTCGCTGGTACCCGGCACTTCCGGCGTATCGACGGTGACTTCCTTGAAGTAGCCCAGACGGTCCACGCGGTCGCGCGAGAGCTTGATCTTTTCACCGTCGTACCAGGAATCCTCGAACTGGCGGAATTCGCGGCGGATCACCTCATCGCGGGTCTTGGTGTTGCCGGCGATGTTGACGTGACGCACGTAGACGCGCTTGCCCGGGTCGACCATGATGGTGAAGGCGACTTCCTTCTTTTCGCGATCGACATTGGGGTTGGCGTTGACGTTGGCGAAGGCATAGCCGAAGTTGCCCAGGCGCTCGCCGATCTTCTTGGTGCTGTCGGTGAGCTTGGCGCCGGAATAGACGTCGCCCGGCTTCAGTTGCACCAGCTTGGACAGTTCCGGCTCCATGCCGAACATCTCGCCTTCAAGCTTGACGCCGGAGACGGTGTACTTCTCGCCTTCCTTGATGTTGACGGTGATGTAGATGTCCTTCTTGTCGGGCGTGATCGACACCTGGGTCGATTCGACCTGCATTTCCAGGTAGCCGCGATCCAGGTAGTACGAGCGCAGGGTCTCGATGTCGCCCTGCAGCTTTTCCTTGGAATACTGGTCGGCCTTGGTGTACCAGGTGAACCAGCCCGGGGTGGTCAGCTTGATCTGGTCACGCAGGGTGCTGTCGGAGAACACCTTGTTGCCGACGAAATTGATCTGCTTGATGCGGGAAACTTCACCTTCGTCCACCGAGAAGGTAATCGCCACGCGATTACGCTCGACCGGGGTGACGGTGGTGGACACCTTGGCGCCGTACAGGCCGCGCGACAGGTACTGGCGCTTCAATTCCTGCTCGGCACGATCGACCTGGGAGCGGTCGAAGATGCGCGACTCGGCCACGCCAATTTCCTTCAGGGCCTTGGTCAGCTGTTCCTTGTCGAACTCCTTGATGCCGGAGAAATCGACGCTGGCGATGGCCGGACGTTCGACCACCTGCACCACCAGCACGTCGCCTTCGGCCTCGATGCGCACATCGCGGAAGAAGCCGGTGGCATACAGCGCCTTGATGGCAGCAGTGGCCTTTTCATCGTTGAACGTGTCGCCCACGCGCACCGGCAGGTAGCTGAAGACCGTGCCGGCCTCGGTACGCTGGATGCCTTCGACGCGGATATCCTTGACCACGAAGGGCGTGACCGCCATGGCCTGGCTGGAGCACAGGGCAAAGGCGGCTGCGGCGATCAGGCGACGGGAGAAGGTCGGGATGGGATGTTGCGCAGGGTGTAATTTCATCTATCGTTCATCAACAGTTTTTCGCCGTGACACTGCCTGACAAGATGCTGGTAAGGAATTGGAAACGGATCCCAGATCCATTGCCAATTGCTTAACAACTGCCATCGGGCTTGGCCGGCAAATGTAAAAAATCCGGTCTTTCGCGCCGCCCCGCCGCTGGTATCGCCGGGGCCGGCATCAGGCCGGATTCATCCTTGGAACATCAGCCGCACGATATCGTTGAATGCGGCAACGAGCATCAGCGCCATCAGTAAACCCAGGCCGGCACGCTGCGCGATTTCCCCAAACCGTTCGGAAACGGGCCGTCCTGTCAAAATCTCCAGCGCATAATACAGCAAATGACCGCCATCTAGAACCGGGATTGGCAAGAGATTCATCACGCCGAGGCTGATGCTGATGAAGGCCAGGAAGCTCAGATAGCTGACCAGACCCACGCGCGCGGTCTGCCCGGCGTAGTCGGCGATGGTGATGGGGCCGGTGATGTTCTTCAGCGAAACCTGGCCGACGATCATCTTGCCGATCATCTTGACGGTCATCGCGCTGGTATCCCAGGTACGCTGTGCGCCCTTGGCCAAGGCGGTCAGCGGGCCATCACTGACGGTGGCCATCTCCGGTGCCAGCGGCACTTCCACCTTGATGCGACCGATGCGCTTGCCGCTGTCGCCTTCTTCCACCGCCTCCGGGGTCACGCGTACCTCGAAGCGGTTGCCGCCGCGCACGCCTTCCAGCAGCAGCGACTTGCCGGCCGATTCACGGACCTTTTCGACAAAGGCCAGGCCATCCTGGACCGGGACCGCGTCGATGGCGGTGATGCGGTCACCGCTCCGCAGCCCGGCCACCTTGGCCGGCCCCTCCATGATCTTGCCCAGCACGGCCGGTGGACGCGCCAGGGCCAGGCCCAGCTTGCCCAGGAAATCGCCTTCCAGCTCATTGCTGTCGATCCCGGCCAGACGCAGTGTCACACTGTTGAGCAGCTTGCCACTGCCATTCGGATTGGGACGCTCCACATCCACACGGGCATCGGCCTTCTCCAGCACCAGCTGCATCAGCTTCCAGCGCACCTCCGACCAGACCTGCACCGGTGCGCCATTGATGGCGGTGATGCGGTCACCGGCGCGCAGGCCGGCCTGGTAGGCCGCACTTTGCTCGGCCGCGGCGCGCAGCACCGGCACCGGCTCGGGTACGCCATGCATGTAGAGCCCGGCGAACAGGACGATGGCCAGCAGGAAATTGGCAATCGGCCCCGCCGCCACGATGGCGATGCGGCGCCATACCGACTGCCGGGTGAATTCGCGTTTGAGATCGGCTTCGGGGATGTCTTCCAGTGGTTGCTCCCGGGCATCGAGCATCTTGACGTAACCGCCCAGCGGCAGGATCGACAGCGCCCACTCGGTCTGATCACGCCCGAAACGTCGCGACCAGATCACCCGCCCCATACCCACCGAGAAACGCAGTACCTTGACCCCACACCAGCGGGCGACCAGGTAATGGCCCAGTTCGTGCACCACCACCAGGCTGCCCAGGGCGACAAAGAAAGCGATCAGGGTATGCAGCAGTGTCATCGTGAAATCAGGGCCTCGGCGTGGGTGCGTGCCTGCCGGTCCTGCTCCAGCAAGGCGGCGATATCGTCGGCTTGGCGGTTGGGGATGGCGGACATGACCTCTTGGATCAGGAGAGCGATCTTCCCGAAGCCGATGCGGCGGTCCAGGAAGGCCTGCACGGCAACTTCGTTGGCGGCATTGAGGATGGCCGCCAGTGTGCCACCGGCTCGCAGGGCATCATACGCCAGTTTCAGGCAGGGAAAGCGCCGATAATCAGGCGCCGAGAAGGACAGCTGCGCGATCTGCGCCAGGTCCAGCGGGGCCACGCCGGAGGCGATCCGCTCCGGATAGGCCAGCGCATTGGCAATCGGGGTGCGCATGTCGGGGTTGCCCAACTGTGCCAGCACCGAGCCGTCGGCATAGGACACCATGGAATGGATCACGCTTTGAGGGTGGATCACCACCTCGATCTTGTCGGCCGGCGCACCAAAGAGCCAGTGCGCCTCGATCACTTCCAGGCCCTTGTTCATCATGGTGGCCGAATCCACCGAGATCTTGCGCCCCATCACCCACTTGGGATGCGCCACCGCTTCTTCCACGGTCACCTGGTCCAGCGTGCTGACATCGCGATTCAGGAAGGGCCCGCCGGAGGCGGTCAGCAGGATCTTCTCGACGCCGTGCGCCGACATCGAGCGGGAATAGTCCGCCGGCAGGCACTGGAAAATGGCGTTGTGCTCGCTATCGATGGGCAGCAGGCTGGCACCATGGGCAGCCACCGTGTCCATCAGCAACTGGCCGGAGATGACCAGGGCTTCCTTGTTGGCCAGCAATATCTTCTTGCCGGCACGAGCGGCGGCCAGCGTCGATGCCAGGCCGGCAGCGCCCACGATGGCGGCCATGACCATGTCGCAACCATCGGCGGCGGCGATATCGCACAGGGCCTGCGGTCCATAGGCCACTTCGGTCTGCAGATCGGCTGCACGCAAGAGCTTCTGCAACTCGGCGGCCGCCTCGGCCGAACCGACCACGGCCACTTGCGGACGAAAACGCTGGCATTGCTCGGCCAGTTCGGCCACGCGCGCATGCGCACTCAGGGCATGGACGCGGTAACGGTCCGGATGACGGGCGACCACATCCAGCGTGGACACGCCGATGGAGCCGGTGGAACCGAGAATGCTGATGGACTGCATGGAATTTCCAGAAGGAAAGCGGCGGCTCAGGCAGCCGCCAGCCAGAGGTCGACCAGCGCCGCCAGGGGCAGCACCGGGATGAGTGCATCAATGCGGTCGAGGACGCCGCCATGACCAGGAAGCAGGTTGCTGCTGTCCTTCATGCCGGCGCGCCGCTTGAGCTGCGACTCGAAGAGATCGCCCACCACGCTGGCCACCACCATCAGGCTCAAGGCCCCGACAAAACCGGCCCAGCCCCAACGATTGAAGAGGTGAAACTGGAAGGTCTCGCCCGCGCTCATGGACATGGCCACGGCGGCCGAAATCACCAGCACCGCCAGCCAGCCACCGATGGCGCCTTCCCAGGACTTGCCCGGAGAAATGGTCGGCGCCAGCTTGTGGCGACCGAAACCCTTGCCGGCGAAATAGGCGCCGATGTCAGCCACCCACACCACCGCCATCACCGACAGCAGATACAGCGGCGAACGCTGGAACAGATCCACGATGGCCACGAAGCAGCCGAGGATGGACAGCATATAGGTCGCATTGAGCAGGCGATTGCCGAAGGCCTCGACCTTGGGCAGGCCCAGCCCCAGGGCTGGCACGAACCGCAATGCCCACAACAGCACGCACAGCACGTAGAGCGGACGCACGCTGGGCAGGCCGCTGAAGAACAGGATCACACAGAAGACCAGCGTCCACACGACGGCCCACAAGGTCGGACGCGGGCTCTTGAAGAGGCGGAAACATTCCCAGGCGCCGGCGGCGAAAAACACCAGCGCAGCCATGGCAAAGGCCGGGAAATAGCCGAAATACAGGATCGGCAACAGGATTGCCAGCAAAATCAACGCCGTGATGACACGCGTCTTGAGCATCAGGAAGCCTTTTTCTGGTCCAGCACCTGGGCACTGGTGCGCCCGAAGCGGCGCTCGCGTTGTTGATAGGACCCGATCGCCACATCCAGCGCCTTGGCATCGAAGTCGGGCCAGAAGGTCTCGGTGAAATACAGTTCGCTGTAGGCCAGTTGCCACAGCAGGAAATTGGAAATGCGCTGTTCACCGCCGGTGCGGATGAACAGGTCCGGCTCCGGGGCATAGGCCATGGCCAGGTAGGGCGCCAGTTCTTCTTCGGTGTAATCGGATACACCCGGCTTGTCCTTGACCATGCGCGAGACCGCCTGCATGACATCCCAGCGGCCACCGTAATTGGCGCAGACGGTCAGGGTCAGACGGCTATTGCCGGCCGTCTGGGCCTCAGCCTTGGCGGCCATCTCCTGCAGCTTGGGATCGAAACGGCTCATGTCGCCGACGATCTTGAGGCGGATGCCGTTATTGGCCATCTTGCCCACTTCACGCTCCAGCACGGTCATGAACAGCCGCATCAATACCGACACTTCATCGGCCGGGCGACGCCAGTTCTCGGAACTGAAGGCAAACAGGGTCAGGAATTCGATGCCGCGTTCGGCACTGGCCTCGACGATGGAACGTACTGCGTCCACCCCCTTGGCATGCCCCGCCACGCGCGGCAGGAAACGCTTGGTCGCCCAACGACCGTTGCCGTCCATGATGATGGCAACATGGCGCGGAACCGCGGAAGAATCCGGAACCGCAAGAGTTGAGCTTTGATGCTTCATGAAAATAATTTAGTGCATTTCGGTGCATGGGGAGCGGTGCAGCGCCTCATGGTAACGGCAGCCGGGCGCTTTGACAAACCAGCCGCCCACGCCCTGCCCCACCCGAATTGCTCCCCGCTGCGCGCCCGCACATGTGCTGTCTTTGACTTCTCGTGCAGCGCGACCGTCTGCACGGTCGCGCATGGGCCTGCCGGACGACCTACACGGTCATCACTTCCTTTTCCTTGTCGCCCACCAGCTTGTCGATTTCGGCGACGAACTTGTCGGTCAGCTTCTGGATTTCGTCCTGGCCACGACGCTCGTCATCTTCCGAGGCGACCTTGTCCTTGACCAGCTTCTTCAGACCTTCGTTGCCTTCGCGACGGATGTTGCGCACCGCGATCTTGGCATCTTCGGCTTCGCTCTTGACCAGCTTGACCATTTCCTTGCGGCGCTCTTCGGTCAGCGGCGGCATCGGCACGCGGATCAGTTCGCCGTGGGTGGCCGGGTTCAGGCCCAGGTCGGCTTCCCGGATGGCCTTCTCGACGGCAGCGACCATCTTCTTCTCGTACGGCTGCACACCGATGGTGCGGGCGTCGATCAGGGTCAGGTTGGCGACCTGCGACAGGCCGGTCGGCGAACCGTAGTAATCGACCATCACCTGGTCCAGCAGGCCGGTATGGGCGCGGCCGGTACGGACCTTGGCCAGGTTGGCTTTCAGGGTCTCGATGGACTTACCCATCTTCTGTTCAGTATTTTTCTTGACGTCAGCGACACTCATGCTGCTCTCCTAACTTGGTGCAATAACTTGGCTTTTCTTGATGGCAAATGCCTGAAAGAGGGGCATTGTAAACGGGAATGACCGGCCTGCGGCCGGTTTCTGTTCCGCAATACGGCTCAGACGTGGACCAGGGTACCCTCGTCGTCACCCATGACCACGCTCTTGAGCGCGCCCGGCTTGACGATGGAAAACACCTTGATCGGCAGCTTCTGGTCACGGCAAAGCGCGAAGGCGGTCGCGTCCATCACCTGCAGATGCTTGGCGATGGCTTCGTCGAAGGAAATCGACTGGTAGCGGGTCGCGGCCGGGTCCTTCTTCGGGTCGGCGGTATAGACGCCATCGACCTTGGTGGCCTTGAGCACGATCTGGGCGCCGATTTCCGAGCCACGCAGGGCGGCGGCGGTATCGGTGGTGAAGAAGGGGTTGCCGGTACCGGCAGCGAAGACCACGATCTTGCCCTCTTCCAGGTATTGCAGCGCCTTCGGGCGCACATAGGGCTCGACCACCTGTTCGATGCCGATGGCGGACATCACGCGGGCTGTCAGGCCAGCCTGACGCATCGCGTCGGCCAGGGCCAGCGAGTTCATGACGGTGGCCAGCATGCCCATGTAGTCGGCGGTCGCACGATCCATGCCCTGGGCGCCCGGCGCCACGCCGCGGAAGATGTTGCCGCCACCGATCACGATGGCCAGTTCCACGCCCAGTTTGCTGATTTCTGCTACATCCGCGACCATGCGTTCGATGGTCGCGCGATTGATACCGTAGGCGTCGTCGCCCATCAGTGCTTCGCCGGAGAGTTTGAGGAGTACGCGCTTATAAGCAGGTGTTGTCATTGCAGGGCTCCGTGTTCTTTCCGATGTTGAATTGCTTGTTGACGCGTCGGCACTCGCTGTCACCCGACGAAACGGCGCGATTTCGTCATCTGGATGTAGCCCGAACGCATGAGGGGGTTACTGCTGCGCCCTACTCTATTGCCACTACGACTGCCATTGCTTCCATGCTGTTGCCATTGCTACTTGCACCCTGTCCACCGCACCTGCCATCGGATCACCCGGCAGCCGACCCAGAGGATAGATGCAGCCTTCTCCGAAAGTTCCCGGGGACCGGCTTAAAAAAACGGGCCTCTCGGCCCGTTTTTCTTGCAACGCTTACTGAGCTTGTTTCGCTGCAGCCACTTGCGCAGCCACTTCGGCGGCGAAGTCGTCCTGCTTCTTCTCGATGCCTTCACCCACCACGTACATGGCGAACGACTTGACGGTCGCATTGGCGGCCTTGAGCATCTGTTCGACGCTTTGCTTGTCGTTCTTCACGAAAGCCTGGTTGAACAGGGAGACTTCCTTCAGGTACTTCTGCACCGAACCGTCCACCATCTTGGCGACGATCTCGGCCGGCTTGCCGGATTCGGCAGCCTTCAGGGCGGCGACCGAGCGTTCCTTCTCGATCAGGTCGGCCGGCACTTGCTCGGCCGACAGGGCGACCGGCTTCATGGCGGCGATGTGCATGGCCACGTCCTTGCCCACTTGCTCGTCGGCACCGTCGAACTCGACGATCACGCCGATACGGGTACCGTGCAGGTAGGAAGCCAGCTTGCCGCTGGTTTCGAAACGCTGGAAGCGACGGAACGACATGTTCTCGCCGATGCGGCCGATCAGTTCGGTACGCAGTTCTTCCAGGGTCTTGCCGTCGGCCAGCTTGCAGGCGCCCAGGGCAGCCACGTCAGCCGGGTTCTGCTCGACCACCAGCTTGGCAGCGGCTTCGACCAGACCGATGAACTCGTCGTTCTTGGTCACGAAGTCGGTTTCGCAGTTCACTTCGACCAGCGCGCCGACGTTGCCGGCGATGTAGGTCGAGATCACGCCTTCGGCGGTGATACGGGAAGAAGCCTTGGAAGCCTTGCTGCCCAGCTTGACGCGCAGAATCTCTTCCGCCTTGGCCATGTCGCCACCGGCTTCGGTCAGCGCCTTCTTGCATTCCATCATCGGCGCGTCGGTCTTCGCGCGCAGATCGCCCACCATTGCTGCGGTAATTGCCGCCATACTATTCTCCTGACTTGGAGGCATCCCGCATCCTGCGGCATGCCCGAAACTCGAAAATTGAATCAAAAAAAAGGGGCCACTGCGTCACTACCCGCTGTCACCCCTTTTTGTACTACCGTACTACCGGAAGAGCAGAATCAAGCCTGCTCGACCTCGACGAATTCATCGCCCTTGACTGCTTCGACCACGTCGTTGACGGCGTTGGCACGGCCTTCCAGCACGGCGTCAGCCATGCCGCGGGCGTACAGTGCGATTGCCTTGGCGGAGTCGTCGTTACCCGGGATCACGTAGGTGACGCCTTCGGGCGAGTGGTTGGTATCGACCACGCCGATGACCGGGATGCCCAGCTTGGCGGCTTCGGTGATGGCGCCCTTGTGGTAGCCGACGTCGATGACGAAGATGGCGTCAGGAATGCCACCCATGTCCTTGATGCCGCCGATGGCCTTCTGCAGCTTTTCCTGTTCACGGCTGAACAGCAGGGCTTCCTTCTTGGACAGCTTCTCGACGGAACCGTCTTCGACTGCTGCTTCCATGTCCTTCAGACGCTTGATCGAGGTCTTGATGGTCTTGAAGTTGGTCAGCATGCCGCCCAGCCAGCGCTGATCGACGTAAGGCACGCCAGCACGTTGTGCTTCGGCCGACAGGATTTCGCGCGCTTGGCGCTTGGTGCCGACGAACAGGATGGTGCCGCGGTTGGACGACAGTTGACGCACGTACTTCTGCGCCTCCTGGTACATGCCCAGGGTCTTTTCCAGGTTGACGATGTGAATCTTGTTGCGGTGGCCGAAGATGAAGGGGGCCATCTTGGGGTTCCAGAAGCGGGTTTGGTGACCGAAGTGGACACCGGCTTCCAGCATTTCGCGCATGGTAACGGACATGAATTTCTCCAGGGTTAGGTCTGGAATCCGCTCGGTCATCCGGCTCATGCAGCCAGACACCCTTTTAGCGAACGGATTCGCGTTTCAAAAAGATTTACAACACATATTGCCAAAAAGATATGAAGATTCATTCCGCACACCGATTCCAGCAACCGACCTGTGGTTTCAGATCAGCCCGGCATTCTACTCGACCCTGCCCTTTTGTTCAAGTAGCACATCAAATTGCTATCTGACCTGCTGCCATGGCCGGCAAAACAGAAAATACCCCCGTCGTCTATAATCCCGACTTGACGATTTTCTAGCGAATTGCGATTCATCATGGGCAATATCACCATCAAGACCGCCGAAGACATCGAAGGCATGCGCGTGGCCGGCCGCCTGGCCGCCGAGGTGCTGGACTACATCACCCCCTTCGTGAAGCCCGGCGTCACCACCGGCGAGATCGACCGCCTCTGCCACGAGTACATGACCAATGTACAAGGCAGCATCCCGGCCCCGCTCAATTACTGCCCTCCCGGCTACACCCCCTACCCCAAGGCCATCTGCACCTCGCTCAATGACGTGATCTGCCACGGCATCCCCGGCGACAAGGTCATGAAGAACGGCGACGTGCTCAACATCGACGTCACCATCATCAAGGACGGCTACCACGGCGACACCAGCCGCATGTTCTTCCTGGGCGAGCCTTCCATCCTGGCGCGCCGACTCACCGAGATCACCTACGAATGCATGTGGCTGGGCATCGCCAAGATCAAGCCGGGCGCCCATCTGGGCGACATCGGCCACGTCATCCAGCAGCACGCCGAAAAGGCCGGCTATAGTGTGGTGCGCGAGTTCTGCGGCCACGGCATCGGCAAGGTCTTCCACGAAGAGCCGCAGGTGCTGCACTATGGCCGCCCCGGCACCCTGGAAAAGCTGGAAGCCGGCATGATCTTCACCGTCGAACCCATGATCAACGCCGGCCGCCGCGAAATCCGCGAGATGGGCGACGGCTGGACCATCAAGACCAAGGACCGCAGCCTGTCGGCGCAGTGGGAACACACCGTCCTGGTCACCGAGACCGGTTTCGAAGTGCTGACCGTCTCGCCCGGCATGCCGGCGCCGCCGGCCTTCATTCAGAACCAGGTCGCTGCCGCGGCCTGAGCGAATGATGGCGGGGCAAGCAACGGTGACGCCACCTGCCCCGCCCGCAGTTTCCGGCATGAAACCTGCTAAGGGCTCGGGGCCGCATGGGGATGCGGCCCCGTCCGTTGTTGGCGCTACCCCGGCGCCCTGCCTCCTTTGATCGAATCCACCGATGCCCACTCTCGCCATCACGCTCAAGAAACAGCTCAAGGCCGCGCGCCAGCAAGCCATCGATGTGTTCCAGTCCAATCACAAGACCGAGCAACTGCTGGCGCAATTGCGCCGCAATGTCGATGAAGCGCTGACCAAGGCCTGGGAAGAACTGGGCATGTCCGGCAATGCCGCGCTGGTGGCCGTGGGCGGCTATGGCCGTGGCGAACTGTTCCCGCATTCGGACGTGGATGTACTGATCCTGCTGGACCAGGCACCGGACGCCGCCAAGAAGGAAAAGCTGGAATCGCTGGTGCAACTGTTCTGGGACATCGGCCTGGAAATCGGCCACAGCATACGCACCATCGACGAATGCCTGGACGAATCGGCGGCCGACATCACGGTCCAGACCAGCCTGCTGGAAGCGCGCCTGGTCACCGGCAACCGGGCCCTCTTCAAGCGCCTGCAGGAGCGCTACCACGCCGCGCTCGACCCGCTGACCTTCTTTCAGGCCAAGACCCTGGAAATGCGCCAGCGCCACGTGAAATATGAAGATACCCCCTACAGCCTGGAACCCAACTGCAAGGAAAGCCCCGGCGGGCTGCGCGACCTGCAGGTGATCCTGTGGGTGGCCAAGGCAGCCGGCCTGGGCAATTCCTGGGGCGAACTGGCCGAACACGGCATGCTGACCTCCACCGAGGCGCGCCAGTTGCGCCAGAAGGAACGCGCCTTCAAGGATATCCGCATCCGTCTGCACATCCTCACCGACCGCCGCGAAGACCGGCTGGTGTTCGATATCCAGACCCAACTGGCCGAAACCTTCGGCTTCAAGACCACCGATACCCGCCGCGCCAGCGAATACCTGATGCAGCGCTACTACTGGGCCGCCAAGGCGGTGACCCAGTTGAACACCATCCTGCTGCAGAACATCGAGGCCCACCTGTTCCCGCAGCAGGCGGTGCCACGCCAGATCAACGAGCGTTTCAACGAGGTCAATGGCTTCCTCGACATCGCCCACGACAAGGTCTTCGAAGACACCCCCTCGGCCATGCTGGAGGTGTTCCTGGTGCTCTCCGAGCATCCCGAGCTCAAGGACATGTCGGCCCGTACCATGCGCGCGCTGTGGCATGCGCGCTTCAAGATCGACAATGCCTTCCGCAACGATCCGCACAACCATCGCCTGTTCATGCAGATCATCCAGAGCAGGCGCGGCATCACCCATGCCCTGCGGGGGATGAACGCCACCAGCGTGCTGGGTCGCTACCTGCCCAATTTCCGCCAGATCGTCGGACAGATGCAGCACGACCTGTTCCACGTCTACACGGTGGATCAGCACATCCTGATGGTGGTGCGCAACGTACGCCGCTTCACCATGAGCGAGCATGCCCACGAATACCCCTTCTGCAGCCAGCTGATGGCCAACTTCGGCCAGCCCTGGGTGCTGTACGTCGCCGCCCTGTTCCACGACATCGCCAAGGGGCGCGGCGGTGACCACTCCAAGCTGGGCATGGCTGATGCGCGGGCCTTCTGCCTGCAGCATGGCATCTCCGAAGAGAATACCGAGCTCATCGTGTTCCTCGTCGAACAGCACCTGGCCATGTCGCATGTGGCGCAGAAGCAGGACATGTCGGACCCCGACGTCATCACCGCCTTCGCCCAGCTGGTCAAGGACGAGCGCCACCTGACCGCGCTCTACCTGCTGACCGTGGCCGACATCCGCGGCACCAGCCCGAAGGTATGGAACGCCTGGAAGGGCAAGCTGCTGGAAGACCTCTACCGCATGACCCTGCGCGTGCTGGGCGGCGAAGCACCCTCGGCCGACCGCGAGCTCAAGAACACCCAGCAGGAAGCCATCAAGACGCTGCGCCTCTATGGTCTGCCGGCCGACGCCCACGAACAGCTCTGGAAGCAGCTGGATGTGGCCTACTTCCTGCGCCACGACGCCTCCGACATCGCCTGGCAGACGCGCTGTTTCTACGACAAGGTCGATACCGGAGTGCCGCTGGTGCGCTGCCGCCTGGCGCCCATCGGCGAAGGCGTGCAGGTGGCGGTCTACACGCCCGACCGCCCCGACCTGTTCGCGCGCATCTGCAGCTACTTTGATGAAAAAAGCTTCAGCATCTTCGACGCCAAGATCCACACCACCCGCAACAACTACGCGCTGGATGCCTTCCTGATCAATGCCCCGGTGTTCGCCAAGAACTACCGCGACATCATCAACCTGATCGAACACGAACTGGGCGCCCTGCTGCAGTCGGAGCAGCCGCTGCCGCCCCCTTCCAAGGCCCGCCTGTCGCGGCTGTCGCGCACCTTCCCGGTCAATCCCTCGGTGGACCTGCGCCCGGACGAACGCGGTCAGTACTACCTGCTGTCGGTCTCGGCCAATGACCGCGCCGGCCTGCTGTATTCGATCTCCAACGTGCTGGCCAAGTACCGGATCAACCTGCACACCGCCAAGGTGATGACCCTGGGCGAACGGGTGGAAGACGTGTTCCTGATCGACGGCCCCGGGCTGTCCCAGCCGCGCAACCAGATCCTGCTGGAAACCGAACTGCTGCAGACCCTGCGCATCTGACCTCGCCCGTACCGGCAGGGCCGCCGCCAGTCTGGCGCGCCGGCCCTGTCGGCCTTACAATCTCACCCTCGCCGCTGGCCGGCTCCCCGTTTTTCGCAAGGCAATTCCCATGACTGAACCCGTACGACTTTCCAAACGCATGTCCGAACTCGGCCTGTGCTCGCGCCGCGAGGCCGACGAATGGATAGAAAAGGGCTGGGTGCGGGTCGATGGCGTGGTGGTATCGGTGCTGGGCAGCAAGGTGTTGCCGCACCAGAAGGTGACCGTGGAACGCCAGGCCAGCGCCGAACAGGCGCAGCGCGTGACGATCCTCCTCAACAAGCCCATGGGCTATGTCAGCGGCCAGGCCGAGGACGGCTACAAGCCCGCCGTGGTGCTGGTCAACGAGCAATCCCGCTGGGTCGAAGACCAGACCGACATGCGCTACCATCCGCGCCAGCTGAAGAGCCTGGTACCGGCCGGGCGACTGGACATCGACTCCGTCGGTCTGCTGGTGCTGACCCAGGACGGCCGCATCGCCAAGCAACTGATCGGCGAAGATTCGGCGGTCGACAAGGAATATCTGGTGCGGGTGCAATACACCCGCCCCGGCAAGCTGCCCGAATCCGATCTCAAGCGGCTGAACCACGGCCTGATCATGGACGGCAAGCCGCTGCGTCCGGCCAAGGTGGCCTGGCAGAACGAAGACCAGTTGCGCTTCACCCTGCGCGAAGGCAAGAAGCGCCAGATCCGCCGCATGTGCGACATGGTGGGATTGAAGGTGATCGGCCTGAAACGCGTGCGCATTGGCGGCGTCAAGCTGGGCGACCTGCCGGTGGGGCAATGGCGCTACCTGCGACCTGACGAAAAGTTCTAGAAGTTCAGATCACTACCCGCAAACGAGAACGGCCCTGACTCAACATCAGGGCCGTTGCTTTTTCCAGCAGAACAAGGAAAAGGGATCAGAGGAAACGATCCAGGATCTTGCGGCTGGGCTTGTCCAGCGCCTTCTGGTCGCGGATCAGGAACTGGATGCCATGGCTGTCGGCGATCAGGAGCGCCGGTGCCGCGAGACGACGGATATCCTCCTCCCCCTTGAGAGTGAAGGTCGTGGTGCCACGGGTGGTCTGTACGGTCCAGTCGCTGGGCGTGGCGAAGGTCGAGACGCTGACGATACGCTCGATCTCGGGCATGAATTCGCGGCTGGCCAGCTCTTCCTCGATCAGCTTGCGCGCGTTTCCGGCGAGCTCATCCAGCGTATCGATCCAGGCCAGTTCATGGCCATCGCTGCTGACCAGCGACAGACCGTGATCCGGCGCCGACACCGGAAATGCACGCACCGGAATCACGTTCTCATGGGCGACACCATCGACATCGGTGAGCACCAGGCGGCCGAAGCTGTTGCGTTGCAGTTGCCAGGACGGCTGGGCAATAGTGGTGGTCGTCATGGCTTCAATCGCCCTTCTCATCGTCGCTCACCGACACCTCGGCATCCCCGTCCGGGTTGCGCGCCTGCGCCTGGTAGAGCTTGTAGTAATGCCCTTCGCGGGCCATCAGTTCTTCATGGTTGCCGACCTCGACCACCTGGCCGCGATCCAGCACCACCAGACGGTCGGCCTTGCGCAGCGTGGACAGGCGGTGGGCAATGGCGATCGTGGTACGCCCCTGCACCAGGTTGTCCAGGGCTTTCTGGATTTCCTTTTCGGTGGTGGTATCGACCGAGGAAGTGGCCTCATCCAGGATCAGGATGCGCGGATCGATCAGCAGCGCCCGCGCAATCGAGATGCGCTGGCGCTCGCCGCCCGACAGCGCCTGCCCGCGTTCGCCGACCAGCGAGTCGTAACCCTGCGGCAGGCGCAGGATGAATTCGTGGGCATGGGCGGCACGGGCGGCAGCGATGATTTCCTCGCGGGTGGCCTCGGGCTTGCCGTAGGCGATGTTCTCCGCAATCGTGCCGAAGAACAGGAAAGGCTCCTGCAGCACCAGTCCGATGTTGCGGCGGTATTCGGAAATCGGCAGCGAACGGATGTCCACGCCATCGATGCGGATCGCTCCTTCGGAGACATCGTAGAAGCGGCAGATCAGGTTGACCATGGTCGACTTGCCCGAACCGCTGTGTCCGACCAGGCCGATCATCTCGCCCGGAGCAATCGACAGGCTCATGTTGCGGATCACCGCGCGGTTGCCGTAGCGGAAGCCGATATTGCGTACTTCGATGGCACCCTGCACCTTCTCCAGGTGCACCGGGTTGGCCGGTTCCGGCACGCTGGAGACGTGATCCAGGATGTCGAAGATGCGCTTGGCGCCGGCGGCCGCCTTCTGGGTGACCGACACGATGCGGCTCATCGAATCCAGGCGCGTGTAGAAGCGACTGATGTAGGCCAGGAAGGCCGTCAGCACACCCACCGTGATCTGGTTGCTGGAGACCTGCCAGATACCGAACACCCATACCACCAGCAGACCCACTTCGGTCAGGAAGGTGACGGTCGGCGTAAACAGCGACCAGATCTTGTTGACCCGGTCATTGACCATCAGGTTGTGACGGTTGGCCTCGCGAAAGCGCGCCACTTCCCGCTTTTCCTGGGCGAAGGCCTTGACCACGCGGATGCCGGGGATGGTATCGGCCAGCACGTTGGTCACCTCCGACCAGATGCGGTCGATCTTCTCGAAGCCGTGGCGCAGACGGTCGCGCACCACATGGATCATCCAGGCGATGAAGGGCAGCGGCAACAGGGTCACCAGCGCCAGCCAGGGGTTGATGGAGATCAGGATGGCCGCCGTCATGATGATCATCAGCACATCAATGGCGAAGTCCAGCAGGTGCAGCGAAAGGAAGACGCAGATGCGGTCGGTCTCGGAGCCGATGCGGGCCATCAGGTCACCGGTCCGCTTGCCACCGAAATATTCCTGCGACAGCCGCAGCAGGTGCGCATAGGTGGTGGTGCGCAGGTCGGCGCCGATGCGCTCGGACACCAGCGCCAGGATGTAGGTGCGCGCCCAGCCCAGGCCCCAGGCCAGCAGCGCCGCGCCCAGCAGGCCTGACAGATAGAGCGTGGCCAGATGGGTATCGATGGGCGTGCCGTTCTGGAACGGGATCAGCACGTTGTCCATCAACGGCATGGTCATGTAGGGCGGCACCAGCGTGGCCGCCGTCGAGGCCAGCGTCAGCAGGAAGCCCAGCAGCAGCGACCCCTTGTAGGGCTTGGCAAAACGCGAGAGGCGGAACAGCGCCCAGGTGGACGGCGGCGCCTCCTTGGTCTCGGGGCAGATGGCACAGGTTTCCTGGCCTTCCGGCAGGACTGCCTTGCAGGTCGGGCAGACGTCGCCCTCTTCCTCGACCTGCACGCCCGAGGCCAGCAGGTCGCGTTGCTGCTCGAACAACTTGATCAGACGCAGCGCCTGCGGGTTCTGCGCCAGCGTGTAGCGCCAGGCCGCCAGGCGGCCGGTGCCGTCGCACAGTTCCAGCGTGCCCACGCCGGCGTGGTCGTGGTGCTTCATTTGCAGATCGGCCCCGTAGGTCCATTCCTGCCAGACGCGACCGTCGGCAGAGCTGGAGAGCAGGCGGCGTTCGGTCGCCAGCACCAATGAGCGGGAGAATTGCAGCTGGGCGTCCAGGTCCAGCTCCAGCCAGGCCAGCACGGCTTCGCCGGGCGCCAGGCGGGCAGCAGTTTCCGTTTGCCAGCGCTCGGGCAGGCTGGCGGTCGCGGAAGGATGTGAGTCAGTAGTCATGTAACGGCAACGTTGAGGCCCGAAGTGAGCAGTTTGGCTATTGTTTTATGGATGAGCAGGTCGCGCCGGACCGCTTGCAACGCCTCAGCGGCGAGCAGCGCGCGATTATAGCGCAGCGTCCCGCAGCCCCTGCCTGCGTCGCGCACCCCGGATAGGCGACAAGCTTCACCCGATAACGCGAGAACCGGTAAAACGGTGCACCAGAGCAGAGATTCAGTGCCACTTTCCCGTCGAATGCGAATGCCGGGAGCGCCTGAACACCGCGTTTTTTGCGCCGGGCGTGCCACGGGGAGAAACAGTCTGCGACAATATCGTTCACTTCCCATCCCCCTGCATCAGCCTACAGATGACTTTTATGCCCTTTCTGCGCCCATTTGAGCGGTCTCCCGGATCGGGGCCAGGCCGCCAGCGTTCTTCCCTACAAGAAAATCCTGGGTCGTTCTGTCGTATCCAGTAAACCAAACGCCGCCCTGCGCGTTAGTGAACCATGCGTTATTCTGACAGAGTGCTGACCGGTCTGCGCCGGGCTTCACATGAGGGCGGCGACAAATGCATCTGCAGTACAGGCAGCACGGGCAAAACGGACAAGCTCCAGCATTTCAGAATTTCAGCAGCTTCGGCAATCCAGGCTTAGGCCAACACAGCGGCACACCAACCACACATGAAAAATATCGAATTCCTCCGTTTCCTGAACCTCAAGGGTCCGAACATCTGGACTTACCGTTCCGCTCTCGAAGTGTGGATCGATATCGGCGAACTGGAAGACTGCCCCTCCAACACCATTCCCGGCTTCCCGGACCGCCTGACCACCTGGCTGCCGACCCTGATCGAACACCGCTGCAGCTATGAAGAGCGCGGCGGCTTCGTGCGTCGCCTGCACGAGGGCACCTGGCCCGGTCACATCCTGGAACACGTCACCCTGGAACTGCAGAACCTGGCCGGCCTGCCCGGCGGCTTCGGCAAGGCCCGCGAAACCAATGTGCGCGGCGTCTACAAGGTGGTGGTGCGCGCCCGCCATGAGACCGTCACCCGCGCCGCCCTCTTCGCCGCCCGCGATCTGGTGATGGCCGCCATCGAAGACCGTCCCTACGACCTCGACGGCACCCTCTCCAAGCTGCGCCGCATGGTCGACCGCCTGTGCCTGGGTCCCAGCACCGCCTGCATCGTGGACGCCGCCGACGAGCGCCGCATCCCCACCATCCGCCTGTCCGAAGGCAACCTGGTGCAACTGGGCCACGGCTGCAAGTCGCGTCGCATCTGGACCGCCGAATCCGACCAGACCAGCGCCATTGCCGAAGGCATTTCGCGCGACAAGGACCTGACCAAGTCGCTGCTGGAGACCTGCGGCGTGCCGGTCCCTGAAGGTCGGCTGGTGGAAAGCCCGGAAGACGCCTGGGAGGCCGCCCAGGACATCGGCCTGCCGGTGGTGGTCAAGCCCTGCGACGCCAACCATGGCCGTGGCGTCTTCATCGACCTGAACACCCGCGAGGAAATCGAGACCGCCTACAAGGTCGCGCTGGAAGAAGGCAGCGGCGTGCTGGTCGAGCGCTTCGTGCCGGGCCTGGAACACCGCCTGCTGATCGTCGGTGGCAAGCTGGCCGCCGCTGCCCGTGGCGAACCCATCTTCATCGTCGGCGATGGCAAGTCCACCGTCCAGGACCTGCTGGACGAACTGAACCGCGACCCGCGTCGCGGCCTGCTGGAAGAACACCTGCTGGACCCGGTGCTGCTGGAACGCGAACCGGCCGCCGCGCTGGAACTGCAGCGCCAGGGCCTGACCACCGAGTCGGTCCCCGCCGCCGGCCGCCGCATCCTGCTGCTACGCAACGGCAACGTCTCTTCCGACATCACCGACCTGGTCCACCCCAGCGTGGCCGCCGCCGCCTCGCTGGCCGCACGCATCGTCGGCCTGGACATCGCCGGCGTGGACATCGTGGCTGAAGACATCTCGCGCCCGCTGGCCGACCAGGGCGGTGCCATCGTCGAAGTCAACGCCGGCCCCGGCCTGCTGATGCACTTGAAGCCCTCCGACGGCAAGCCGCGTCCGGTCGGCGAAGCCATCATCGACAACCTCTTCGGCCCGGAAGAAAACGGCCGCATTCCCATCGTCGGCGTCACCGGCACCCACGGCAAGACCACCATTTCGCGCCTGATCGCACGCATCGTTCACCTCTCGGGCAAGCATGTGGGCCTGGCCTGCGGCGATGGCCTGTATTTCGCCGAACGCCAGATCGAGCGTGGCAACCGTGCCAACTGGGATGCCGCGCACCGCGTGTTGTTGAACCGTGCGGTGGAAGCCGCCGTGTTCGAGAACGGCAGCGCCGCCATCCTGGCCGAAGGCCTGGCCTATGACCGCTGCCTGGTGGGCGTGGTCGCCAACATCGACCCCAACGACAGCCTGCCCGAGTTCTACATCGAGAATGCCGAACAGATCGCCACCAAGGTCAAGCGCACCCAGGTGGACCTGGTCCTGCCGGACGGCGCGGCCGTGCTCAATGCCGACGATCCGCTGGTGGCGGACATGGCCCAGCTGTGCGATGGCGAGGTGATCTTCTTCGGCACCGATCCGGCCTCCGAACTGCTGGCCGGCCATCTGAAGGAAGGTGGCCGCGCCGTGTTCCTGCGCGATGGCGACCTGATCCAGGCCGACGGTGAACGCGAATGCAAGGTCAGCTCGGTGGATGCCATTCCGCTGACCGAAAACGGCGCCGTCGCCTACCAGGTCGAGAACGTGCTGGCCGCCGTGGGCGCAGCCTGGGCGCTGGGCATCAGCCCCGAGGTGATCCGCGCCGGCATCGAGCTCTTCGGTACCGAACGGGCCGAAGAGCAAGGCCTGAAGTTCAAGAGCCAGGTGGCCTGAGCCATCGGCTTGGACTGCATCCGCACTGCAAGACAGACAGATTCAAGATCAAGAGACACCTAGGAAAACTTGTCCATGGACGTATCCCGCATTCGCGCCCTGCGCGGCCCCAATCTCTGGAGCAGACACACTGCCATCGAAGCCATCGTTTCCTGCCCGGAACACGAGCGCGTCATCGACGACATGCCCGGCTTCGAACTGCGCCTGCGCGCCCGCTTCCCGCAGATCGGCTTCCTCGAACCCGATGGCGGCAAGCAGGTGGTGTCGATGGCCCACGCGCTGGCCGCCGCGGCCCTGGCCCTGCAATCGCAGGCCGGCTGTCCGGTGACCTTCAGCCGCACGGTGTCCACCGTCGAGACCGGCATCTACCAGGTGGTGGTGGAATACAGCGAAGAGGAAGTCGGCCGCCTGGCCTTCGACCTGGCGCTGGAACTGGTGCAGGCGGCCCAGGCTGATGCGCCCTTCGACCTGACCGCCGCGCTCACCCGCATCCGCGAGCTGGACGAAGATGTCCGCCTGGGTCCTTCCACCGGCTCCATCGTCAATGCCGCCATCAAGCGTGGCATTCCCTATCGCCGCCTGACCCAGGGCAGCATGGTGCAGTTCGGCTGGGGTAGCCGTCAGAAGCGCATCCAGGCCGCCGAGACCAGCAACACCAGCGCCATTGCCGAATCCATCGCCCAGGACAAGGACCTGACCAAGATGCTGCTGCACGCCGCTGGTGTGCCGGTGCCCAACGGCCGCGTGGTCACCACGGCCGAAGACGCGCTCAAGGCGGCCGAGGAAATCGGTTCGGCCGTGGTCATCAAACCGCTGGACGGCAACCAGGGCAAGGGTGTGGCCGTCAACATCAGCACCCCGGAACAGATCACCCGTGCCTTCAACAACGCCGCCCTGATCAGCGATGAAGTGATCGTCGAGCGCTACCTGCCCGGCCACGACTTCCGCCTGCTGGTGATCGGCAAGACCCTGGTGGCGGCCGCCCGCCGCGACCCGCCGCAAGTTATCGGCGATGGCGTGCACACCATCCGCCAGCTGATCGACCAGGTCAACGCCGACCCGCTGCGCGGCGATGGCCACGCCACCTCGCTGACCAAGATCCGCCTGGACGACATCGCCCTGCTGGTGCTGTCGGGCCAGAACCTGGAACCCGAATCCATCCCCGCCCAGGGAGTACGCGTGGTCCTGCGCAACAACGCCAACCTGTCCACCGGCGGCACTGCCACCGATGTCACCGACGACGTCCATCCCGACGTGGCGGCACGCGCCATTGCGGCGGCCCAGATGGTGGGCCTGGACATCTGCGGGGTGGACGTGGTCTGCAACTCGGTACACATGTCGCTGGAAGAGCAAGGCGGCGGCATCGTCGAAGTCAATGCCGCGCCAGGCCTGCGCATGCACCTCTCGCCCTCCTACGGCAAGGCGCGCGATGTCGGCGAAGCCATCGTCTCGACCATGTACGACGACGGCGACGACGGCCGCATCCCCGTGGTCGCCGTAGCCGGCACCAACGGCAAGACCACCACCGTGCGTCTGATCACCCATCTGCTGGCCAAGACCGGCCTGCGCGTGGGCATGACCAATACCGATGGCGTCTACATTGACGGCCTGCGTACCGATACCGGCGACTGCAGCGGCCCGCGCAGCGCCCGCAACGTGCTGTTCCACCCGGAAGTCGATGCGGCCGTGCTGGAAACCGCACGTGGCGGCGTGCTGCGTGAAGGCCTGGGCTTTGATCGCTGCGCCGTGGCCGTAGTCACCAACATCGGCATGGGCGACCACCTGGGCCTGTCCTACATCAGCACCGTGGAAGACCTGGCCGTGGTCAAGCGCGTCATCGTCGAGAACGTCGCACCGACCGGCACGGCCGTGCTCAACGCCGCCGATCCGATGGTGGCCAAGATGGCCGCTTCCTGTCCCGGTTCGGTGACCTTCTTCGCGCTCGATCCCAGCCACCCCATCATGGCCACCCATCGCGCCCAGGGCCATCGCATCGTCTATCGCGATGGCGACGCCATCGTGGCCGCCCAGGGCAGCTTCGAAAAACGCCTGAAGCTCGCCGGCATCCCCCTGACCCGTGCCGGCGCCATCGGCTTCCAGGTCGAGAACGTGATGGCTTCGGTCGGCGCGGCATGGGCCCTGAACCTGGACTGGGAGCAGATCACCGGCGCCCTGGCCAGCTTCATCAGCGACAGCGGCACCGCACCGGGCCGCTTCAACCTGTTCGATTACAAGGGCGCCACCCTGATCGCCGACTACGGCCACAATCCGGACGCCATCCAGGCCCTGATCAAGGCTGTCGACAGCATGCCCGCCAAGCGCCGTTCGGTGGTCATCAGCGGTGCCGGTGACCGGCGCGATGTCGACATCACCCGCCAGACCGAACTGCTGGGCGATGCCTTCGACGAGGTGGTGCTGTATCAGGACCAGTGCCAGCGTGGCCGTGAAGATGGAGAAGTGATCGCCCTGCTGCGCCAGGGTCTGGAAAAGGCCAGCCGCACCAGCGACATCAAGGAAATCGACGGCGAATTCATCGCCATCGATACCGCCCTGGCGTCGCTGCAGCCGGGTGACCTGTGCCTGATCCTGATCGACCAGGTGGAAGAGGCGCTGGCGCACATCGACGCCCGCGTGAAAGAAAGCCACTGACCGCGACCGTACACCCGCCTGGCGGGTGATGCAAAAAGCGAAAAAGCATCCCGGCGCCGTGCCGGGATGCTTTTTTTACGACCGCCTCAAGCGCAAGACCGGGACTCAGTCGTCCTGATTGGGGTCCAGTTCGGGGAACAGCACTTCGGTAAAGCCGAACTGGCGGAAGTCGCGAATGCGCATCGGGTACAGGATGCCCTGCAGATGGTCGCACTCGTGCTGTACCACGCGGGCGTGGAAGCCCTCCACGGTGCGGTCGATCAGGTTGCCGTTCTGGTCCACGCCCTTGTAGCGCAGACGGCTCCAGCGCGGTACCACGCCGCGCATGCCGGGCACCGACAGGCAGCCCTCCCAGCCCTCCTCTTCCTGGTCGGACAGGGGTGTCAGGACGGGGTTGATCAGTACCGTCTCGGGCACGGCCGGGGCGTCCGGATAGCGCTGGTTGTGGCCGAAGCCGAAGATCACCAGCTGCAGATCGATACCGATCTGGGGCGCCGCCAGTCCCGCACCGTTGACGGCGCGCATGGTCTCGAACATGTCATCGACCAGCCGCGCCAGCTCGGGCGTGCCGAACTTGGTCACCGGCTGCGCCTGGCGCAGCAGGCGCGGGTCACCCATCTTGAGAATCTCGCGTATCGCCATTCATTTTCTCCATGAAAGACGCCCGGTCGGGCCGGGCATCAGGGTGTGAGCACATCAGGGCATCATCATGGTCGCACCATGCGAGCTCATCTTCAGCGCTGCTTGTTCGCCACTTCCTGCAGGTACTCGGAAAAGGCCGGGCCGGTTTCCGGATGCTTCAGGCCCATGGCCACCATGGCCTTCAGGTAACCCAGCTTGGAACCGCAATCATAGCGCTGCCCCTGATAGCGATAGGCCAGTACCGACTCGGCCTGCATCAGCTTGGCGATGCCGTCGGTCAGCTGGATTTCGCCGCCGGCACCGCGCGGGATGTTTTCCAGGTAGTGGAAGATGCGGCTGTTGAGCACATAGCGACCCACCACCGCCAGCGTGGACGGCGCCTCTTCCGGTGCCGGCTTCTCGACGATGGCATTGACGCGCTCGAGGTCGGGCTGGTAAGGCGTAGCGCTGACGATGCCATATTGGCGCGTTTCGCTCTTGGGCACTTCCTGCACCGCCAGCATGCTCATGCCTTCGCGGGCATAGATGTCGGTCATCTGTGCCAGCACCGGCTTGACACCGTCGTCGGTGTCCATGAAGTCATCGGCCAGCAGCACCGCGAACGGTTCCTCGCCCACCACCGGACGCGCACACAGCACGGCGTGGCCCAGGCCCAGCGGTTCGGACTGGCGGATGAAGATGCAATTGACGTTCTTGGGTACCACGTTCTGGACGATTTCCAGCAGCTTCTTCTTGCCGGCCGCTTCCAGTTCGCTTTCCAGCTCATAGGCCTTGTCGAAGTGGTCTTCGATGGCGCGCTTGTTGCGGCCGGTGATGAACACCATCTCGGTGATGCCGGCGGCCACCGCTTCTTCGACAGCGTAATGGATCAGCGGCTTGTCGACGATGGGCAGCATTTCCTTGGGTTGCGCCTTGGTGGCGGGCAGGAAGCGGCTGCCGAGACCGGCGACGGGAAAGACGGCTTTCTTGATCTTCTTGATCATCATGACTCCGAGGTAGGAATAGGTCTTGGTAGTGCGTTATCGTCTGCTTTGGCAGAGCAGCCCCGACTGAACGGGAATGTCATGGTGGCGCATTGTATATGAATAAAAAGACAAGGTAATTACGCCGGGTTGTCAGCGTTGTCAGCGTCGCCACCTTCACTGTCCGCATCGCCCGCACCGCCCTCGCCTGCACACAATGCCTTCAGGGCGTCCTCGTCCAGGATGGTCAACCCCAGCTCCTCGGCCTTGGCCAGCTTGCTGCCGGCGTCGGCGCCGGCCACCACGTAGCTGGTCTTCTTGGACACCGAGCCCGACACCTTGCCGCCGGCCGCCTCGATCAACTGCGAAGCCTGGTCGCGGGAGAGATTGGGCAGGCTGCCGGTCAACACGAAGGTCTTGCCGGCCAGGTGCTTGGCGCCGGCCTCCACACCTGCACTTTCGGGCCAGTGTACGCCGACTGCACGCAATTGCTCGACCAGTTCCACGTTGAGCGGATCACTGAAGAAGGCGCGCAGCGAACTGGCCACCACCGGGCCGATGTCGGCCACTTCCAGCAATTGCTCTTCGCTGGCCACCAGCAGCTTGTCGATGCCGCCGAAATGGCGTGCCAGCTCCTTGGCTGTGGCCTCGCCCACGTGGCGGATGCCCAGTGCATAGATGAAGCGCGCCAGCGTGGTGGTCTTGGACTTCTGCAGCGCGTCCAGCACGTTCTGTGCCGATTTCTCAGCCATGCGGTCCAGTTCGGACAGTGCCGACAGGCCCAGCCGATAGAGGTCAGCCGGGGTGTTGACTACCTTGCGATCAACCAGTTGTTCGACCAGTTGCTCGCCCAGTCCCTCGATATCCATGGCGCGACGCGAGGCAAAGTGCTGCAGGCCGCCCTTGCGCTGGGCAGCACACTTGAGCCAGCCCCCGGAGCAACGCGCCACCGCCTCGTCCTCGGCACGCACGATGGGCGAGCCGCACACCGGGCAGGCCGTGGGCATGACGAAGGCACGGGCGTCGGCCGGACGCTTCTCGGGCACATAGGCGACCACTTCCGGGATCACGTCGCCGGCACGCCGCACGATGACGGTGTCGCCGATCTGGATGTCTTTACGGCGTACCTCGTCCTCGTTATGCAGGGTGGCATTGGTGACGGTGACGCCGCCCACGAAGACCGGATTGAGTCGGGCCACCGGCGTGATGGCACCGGTGCGGCCGACCTGCACCTCGATGTCCTGCACCACCGTCAGCGCTTCCTGCGCCGGGAATTTATGGGCCAGCGCAAAGCGCGGCGCGCGCGAAACAAAGCCCAGGTATTTTTGCTGATCCAGCCGGTCTACCTTGTAGACCACGCCGTCGATCTCGTAGGGCAGGCTCTCGCGCTTGGCGCCGATGCCGCGGAAGAAATCCAGCAGCCCGGCCGCACCCGTGACCACGGCGCGCTCCTTGCACACCGGCAGGCCCAGTTCCTGGTACCAGTCCAGCAGTGCCGAATGCGAAGCCGGCATCTCGGCACCTTCCAGCACGCCGATGCCATAGGCGAAGAAGCGCAGCGTGCGCTGGGCGGTAATGCGCGAATCCAGCTGGCGCAGGCTGCCGGCAGCGGCATTGCGGGGGTTGGCAAACTCCTTCTGCCCGGCATCGCGCTGACGCTGGTTCAGGCGGGCGAAATCGCTCTTGTACATCAGCACTTCGCCGCGCACGTCGATCACCTGCGGTACCTGTTCGCCATGCAAGCGCAGGGGAATGGCGCGCACGGTGCGGATGTTGGCGGTGACGTTTTCGCCGGTCGTGCCGTCGCCCCGCGTGGCAGCCTGGACCAGCACGCCGTTTTCGTAACGCAGGCTGATGGCCAGGCCGTCGAACTTCAGTTCGGTGGCATAGCGCACTTCCTGCAGGCTTTCCAGCCCGTCGCGCACCCGCTTATCGAAGGCTTCGATATCCTCATCGGAAAAGCCATTGCCCAGCGACAGCATCGGCACTTCATGGCGCACCGGCTCGAATTGCGGCAAGGGGCCTGCCCCGACGCGCTGGGTGGGCGAGTCAGGGGTGAGCAGTTCGGGGTGGGCGGTTTCCAGCGCCTGCAGTTCCTGGAACAGCCGGTCATATTCGGCATCCGGAATGCTCGGCTGGTCCAGCACGTAATAGCTGTGATTGTGGCGATTCAGGTCGGCGCGCAGCGCGAAGGCGCGCACCAGCCAGTCCGGCGCCCCTTGCGGGGGCCGGCCGGCGGAAAACAGATCTGCTTGCATCGTGGAGGAGTAGGAACGGGGCCTTAGCTGAACAGGCGCAAGGCACGGGTGGAGCCGGCTGCGATCTCGGCCGATTCCATGGCGCTGTAGAAGGCGGCGACCTGTTCGGCGATATCGGCCAGGGCTTCATCGGAAAGGGGCTGGTCGCTGTCGTCGACGATCACGCCACCCAGGCGCTGGGCCAGCGAACGGGCGCAGGCCACCAGGGCGCCATAGCCGTCACGTGCCGGCGACACCCGCGGCACATCCAGCAGCAGCGTCAGGCGGTCGGTGGTCTCGTCGGTCGGCGTGGCATTGGTGGAGAGTGCAAAGAGTACCTCGCCCTCACCGTCCTGCATCACCAGGAAGCCTTCGGTGCGACGGTCGAAGCCCTGACGGGTCAGCGCCGCCAGCAGCGTCGCCAGGCTCCACGGCGCACCTTGCGAGCGCACGTTCACCGACAGCTGGACATCATGGTCGGCGATGAACTGGTGCAGCGCCTGGGCGGTCCGGATCACGTCAGGCATGTCCGGCAGTTCCGGTTCGCCCGAGAGCGAATCGGTCAGGTCACGCAGGCGCATGACCAGTTCCGAGTATTCGATTTCGTTGAGGGCGTTGCTGCGGTTGGCCAGCTGCGCACCGGCCAGCAACGCGGTGTAGATGCCGCCATGGGCCACGGCTTCCCAGTCGCCTTCGGCGGTGCGGCCGATGAAGTGCACCGGCTTGTTGCCGACATGGCGCAGGTTCTGCAACAGCGGCAGCAGCTTGTCGCCGCGCAGGGGGTTGTCCAGGGCGATGGGGATGTTGCAGTCGATGAGTTCATCGACCGGCAGTTCGCGGCGCGGCGCCAGGCGCGCCTGCATTTCGGGCGGCGGCGTGAAGGCGGGCGCGGCTTCGAACTGGTCTTCGGCACCGGCGATGACCTGGGCCACGGTCGATTGCGGGGCTTGGGCCAGGGCCTCGTCCAGCACCGCCTCGTCGGCGGCGCGGGGCAGCTCGCCGGCCGGCGGCTCGCCCAGGAAGGGTTCACGCGGCTCGAACTCGGCCTGGTCCTGGTAAGCCTTCACCGGCGCCGGCACGGGCCTGCGCTCGGGAATATCGTAGAGGGAGGGCTCGGTGCGCTCGGTCGTTTCCTCGGCCAGGGCCGAGGGGCCGGCAGCGGCACGCTCGCCCTGCGGCGCGGCGAACACCGGTTCAATGGCCGAGGGCTCATCCGGCGACATCAGCACATCGTCATGGGACGAAGAGAAGGCGCGCTCGACGGTCTTGCGCGCCTTGTGTTCCTGCCATTTGTTGTAGGAGATGACACCGACGACGAAGACGCCGCCGAGAATGATCAGGCTGGTCTGGAGATCCATCATCATGCTGCACGACCTTTCAGGCTATCTGGCTGGGGGGCGCCATCATGGGCGCCGCAGGGCATGGTCGGCTGGGAGAAGCTGCTCATCGAAGAAATCCGAATCCTATCAATCCAAGAAGGCCGACCGCGGCCGCCGGTACATGCGCGTCCGTCGCTGCCACGCTCGGCATTGCTGCGCCGCCATCGGCGTCGGCCAGGCAGGCGGACATCGGGCGCGTCGGACAGAAGGAGTACGGCAAGATCGCGGTCAAGATATTGTTATTTTTCCATGGCCCGTGGGGGCCGAGAATCGAAGCTACTGCGAACGCTGCGGCAAACGCAGCGCCGACCCGACACCGGCTGGGCAGACGCCCGGACCGGGCCGGTCGACAAGTTTTTCAGGGTACGGTCGCGCCCCCTGCTTGTCAAGCCGACAAAGACCTTGGCACTGCCAGCAAAAGGCATCCCGCACCCGACATCAGGCCGCCTGCTCGGCGCTGGAGAAGTTGGCGGCCGACTCCATGTCCACCGCCACGATGCGCGACACGCCCTGCTCCTGCATGGTCACCCCGATCAGCTGCTGCGCCATTTCCATGGCGATCTTGTTGTGGGAGATGAACAGGAACTGGGTATGGTCCGACATGCGCTTGACCATGTTGGCGAAGCGTTCGGTATTGGCATCGTCCAGCGGCGCGTCGACCTCGTCGAGCAAGCAGAACGGCGCCGGGTTCAGCTGGAACATGGAAAACACCAGGGCGGTCGCCGTCAGCGCCTTCTCGCCACCCGAGAGCAGGTGGATGGTGGCGTTCTTCTTGCCCGGCGGCTGCGCCATGACCTGCACGCCGGAATCCAGGATCTCGTCGCCAGTCATGATGAGCTTGGCCTGGCCGCCGCCGAAGAGCACCGGGAACAGCTCCGAGAAGTGGTGGTTGACCTTGTCAAAGGTGTCCTGCAGCAGGTCGCGGGTTTCCATGTCGATCTTGTGGATCGCATCCTGCAGGGTGGTAATGGCTTCGTTCAGATCGGCATGCTGCGCATCCAGGAAGTGCTTGCGCTCGGAAGCCGTGGCCAGTTCATCCAGCGCGGCCAGGTTGACCGCGCCCAGTGCCGCGATGGCATTGGTCAGGCGGGTCACTTCGCCTTGCAGGTAGGACGGGCGCATGTCGCTGGTCAGTTTCTCCGACAGCGCGGCCTCGTCGGCCTGGGTCTGGGCCAGGGCTTCGGAGAACTGCTCCTGGTTCAGGCGCGCGGCCTGTTCCTTCAGCTGCAGTTCGGTGATGCGGTCGCGCTGCGGCTGCAGGCTGCGTTCGGCCTGCATGCGGCTTTCTTCATGCGAGCGCAATTGCTGGGACAGCTGGTCCAGTTCGTGACGGGCATCGGCCAGTGCGCGTTCCTGCTCGCTGCGACGGTCCAGCAATTCCTGCAGGCCGGCCTGGGCGGCCTGGTCGTCCAGGCTTTCCAGCTCCAGCGAGCCTTGCTGCATGCTGGCGAACAATTGCGCCGCCTGTTCCAGGGCGGTGGCGATACCGCGCTTCAATTCCTCGATCTTGTTGCGATGGGACTTTTCGGCGAACTCGGTCTCCTGGGCCGCACGCTCCAGCTCGCGCAGGCGGGTCCGCGCGTCGTTGAGCTGCTGCTCCTTGTTCAGGTAATCGGTCTGGCCGTTTTCGTGCTGCTCCTGCAGCTCGGCCAGTTCGATATCGAGTTCCTCGAAGCGCGCTTCGGATTCGGCCTGGACCTGCTGCTGTTCGGCTTCCTGCATGCCGATTTCTTCCAGGTCGGTGGCGATCTGGGTGCTGCGCTGGTTGAAGCGCTCCTGCACCTCGGCCAGCTTCATTACCTCGATCTGCAGGCTATGCGCCGACTGGGTCAGCGAATTGACGCGCTGGCGCAGCTCCTGCAGACGCTGCGAAGCACCCGACAAGGCCGCCTCGGCGCGCACGGCACGGCCCTTGGCTTCCTCGGCCAGCATGGACTGGGCACGCTGCTGCTTGGTGATGTTCTCGATTTCCTGCTGGCGCGCCAGCATGCCGTCCTGCTCCGAATCGGAGGCATAGAAGCGCACGCTGGAATTGCTCACCACATGGCCCTGACGAGTCACGAAGAGACCACCCAGCGGCAGCTTCGAACGTTCGGCAAAGGCGGTAGCCGTGTCGTCGGCGATGTAGATGTGGTTGAGCCAGTCGTTCATCAGGGCGCGCAGGCCCGGATCGTTCAGCTGCAGCAGGCCCACGAAGGGCTTCAGGCCGGCGACCGGCTGCGCTTCCGGCTGGGCCAGCCCGGCATTGGGGGCGTACAGCGCCAGCTTGGCCGGCGGTGCATCGCTGAAGAAGGCCTTGGCCCAGTCCAGGTTGGACATTTCCAGGGCCGACATGCGCTCGCGCAGCACCGCTTCCAGCGCGGTTTCCCAGCCGGATTCGATGTGCAGCTTCTGCCACAGGCGCGGCAGTTCGGCCAGGCCGTGCTTTTCCAGCCAGGGCTGGACCTTGCCCTGCGCCTGCACGCTTTCCTGCAACTGCTTCAGGGCGCTCAGGCGTGCTTCCAGCTGGGCGTTGGCCGAGGTTTCCTTGCTCACCAGTTCCTGGGCGGTGCGACGCTCTTCTTCCAGGCGCGGCAACTGCTCCTGCGCCTCTTCCAGATACATGCTGGCCTCTTCCAGCGAGGCCTGCTTCTCTTCCAGCTGCATGCGCAGGTTGGACAGGTGCGTCTCGTCGGGCAGGGCCATGCCGTTCTTTTCCTGCATCAGCCGCTCGCGGCGCACCGCCAGGCCGGAGAGGATGTTGGAGGCATTGCGCTGGTGCGTCGATTGCAGCTCGATCTGCTGCTGCACCTGCATGATCTTGCCGCGCGATTCGGTGGTCTTCAGCTGCGACTCGCGCCAGGCGGCTTCCAGCGAGGGCAGGCGGTCGCTGCTGTCCTGCACGGCGTGCTGGGCCTGCTCCACGCGCATGCCGAATTCTTCCAGCTGGATTTCGGCCTCGGCCAGTTCTTCCTGCTGCTGCGTGCCCTGGCGCTGCCACTGGTCACGCTGCGCGCCCAGGGAGTTCAACTGGGCCTGCAGGCGGTTGCGCGATTCGATGACGAACTTGATCTGCGCTTCCAGGCTGCCGATCTCGGAGTTGGTCTGGTACAGGTGACCCTGCGCCTGGTGCAGGCGGTCGCCGGCACCGTAGTGGGCCTGGCGCATGTGCTCCAGTTCGGTCTCGACGTGGCGCAGCTTGGCGGTCTGCTCTTCCAGGTCGATCTGGGCGCGTTCGATTTCCTTGAAGAACTTTTCCTGCTCGGCCTTGGCTTCGTTCTTGCGCAGCAGCCACAGCAGCTTCTGCTTTTCTTCCTGGTCGTTCTGCAGCTCATGGAATTTCTTGGCCACGGCGGCCTGGGCTTCCAGCTTTTCCAGGTTGGCGTTGAGCTCGCGCAGGATGTCTTCCAGGCGGGTCAGGTTTTCGGTGGTATCGTGCAGGCGGTTCTCGGTCTCGCGGCGGCGTTCCTTGTACTTGGACACGCCAGCGGCTTCTTCCAGGAAGATGCGCAGCTCTTCGGGGCGCGCTTCGATGATGCGCGAGATCATGCCCTGGCCGATGATGGCGTAGGCACGCGGGCCCAGGCCGGTACCGAGGAAGATGTCCTGGATGTCGCGGCGACGCACCGACTGGTTGTTGATGTAGTAGGACGAGGTACCGTCGCGGGTCAGGGTGCGCTTGACGGCGATCTCGGCGTATTGCCCCCACTGGCCGGCAGCCTTGCCGGCGGAATTGTCGAACACCAGTTCGACCGAGGCGCGTCCGGCCGGCTTGCGGTGGGTGGAGCCGTTGAAGATGACGTCCTGCATCGACTCGCCGCGCAGCTCGGAGGCCTTGGACTCGCCCAGCACCCAGCGCACGGCGTCGATGATATTGGATTTGCCGCAGCCGTTGGGTCCGACCACGCCTACCAGCTGCCCCGGAACCTGGAAATGCGTAGGCTCGACGAAGGACTTGAATCCAGATAATTTGATGGAAGTTAGACGCACGTTATCGACAAATTAGAACAATTGAGGGAAAGCGGGAATTTTGCTTCCGGGAAGGCCGGTATCATAACATCGCCAGCCCCCGCCACGGCCAAAAACGGCCCTCGCCCGAGCCCTGGCCGGCGCTGTCACCGCCCTGCTCCCGCCCAATGAAAAACGCTGTGCCGACTTGCATCGGCACAGCGTCAAGCGCTATCTACGGCGGCAGCAAGGATCAGAAGGTTTCCCAGTCCCCGTCATCGCCGGCGGGCGCCGGCTTCTTCGCGGCAGCGGCCGGCTTGGCCGCCGGTATGGCTAGTGCGGCTGCCTTGGCGGGGGCCGCCGGGTTCGCCGAAGCGGCCGCCTTCGGCGTCAGCTTCTTCGGGGCGGGCTTGAAGGACGGCGCAGACGCCGGCTTGGCCGCCATTGCCGGGGCCGGGCGCGCAGCCGCCTCCACGGCGGAGGCCTCGCCTTCGACCTGGAAGGTGGCCACGGCCGCCTTCAGGCGTCGCGCCTGCTCTTCCAGCGAGCCGGCTGCGGCGGCGGCTTCCTCGACCAGCGCCGCATTCTGCTGGGTCACCTGGTCCATCTCGCCAATGGCCAGGTTGACCTGTTCGATGCCGCGGCGCTGCTCTTCGGAAGCGGCCGAGATTTCACTGACGATATCGGTCAGGCGATGCACCGCCGAGACCACCTCGCCCATGGTTTCACCGGCGCGGGCCACCTGGTCGGAGCCACTGCCCACGCGCTGCACCGAATCCTCGATCAGGGCCTTGATTTCCTTGGCGGCCTGGGCGCTACGCTGGGCCAGCGAGCGCACCTCGGAGGCCACCACCGCAAAGCCGCGGCCCTGCTCGCCGGCCCGGGCCGCCTCGACCGCGGCATTCAGGGCCAGGATATTGGTCTGGAAGGCAATGCCATCGATGACGCCGATGATGTCCGAAATCTTGCGCGAACTTTCAGTAATCCCTTCCATGGTCTGCACTACCTGACCCACCACCTCGCCCCCGCGCTGGGCGATTTCCGAAGCGTTGTTGGCCAGTTGCCCGGCCTGGCGGGCGTTGTCGGCGTTCTGCTTGACGGTGGCGGTCAGCGAATCCATGTTGGAAGCAGTAGTCGCCAGTGAACCAGCCTGTTCTTCGGTACGCGAAGACAAGTCCAGGTTGCCGGCCGCGATCTCGTGCGCACCGACGTCGATGGCATCGGTGCCCTGGCGGATGCCCTTGATCACCCCGGCCAGGCGTTCGCGCATGGTGGCCATCTCGTAGAGCAGGCTGCGCTGGTCACCGGGCCGGGTATCGACCTTCACGGTCAGGTCGCCGTTGGCGATGCGGGTGGCGATGGCCACCGCATAGGCCGGCTCGCCGCCCAGGCTGCCGGTGATGCGGCGGATGATGGCCAGCATCATCACCGACACCACCACCCCCACCACCAGCAGGATGCCCATCAGCCTGAGCAGGTCGCTGCGGAACTGTGCCTGTACGTCGCTCAGGAACACGCCGGTGACGATGAACCAGTCCCAGGTCTTGTTATGCACGACATAGCTCATCTTGGGGGTGCGGTTGCTGTCATCGGTACCGGGCAGGCGGCCCATGTACTGGACGAAGCCCTGCTGCTTTTCCTGGCCGACCTTCATCATCTCGACGTAGTAGGCCTTGCCCTCGGAATCCTTGCGATCGGCCACGTTCTTGCCGATCATGGCCTTGTTGGAGGGCAACATCAACACCACCGGGCGGGAATCGAAGATGAACAGGTAGTTGTCGCCGTCGTAACGCATGGCGCCGATGCGCTCCAGCGCGCTTTTCTGCGCCTCTTCCTTGGAGAGCTTGCCGGCGGCGACATCGGCCACATAGCTGTTGACCACCCCATTGGCGGCCTCCACCACGCGGCGCAGACCATCCTTGCGTTCGTCCATCATGTTTTCACGGGCGCTGAAGGCCGACCAGGCGGCCAGCAGCAACAGTCCTACCCACATCACGACCAGCGCAGACAGTAGCTGCGCCTTTAGGCTTTTCATTCTTGTTCTCCGGGGTTCAGTGCCAGCCTTGTGAGCTGGCCAGTTTTGGCGAGCGCCCACAATACCCCCGAAAGCTTGCTGACAATCCACTGAATACACCCGCTACGCAGGCCTGATTTTCGGGATTGCACATTTCATAACGTGGCTGCGACATGGACTGAACACCTGCGCAGCCCGCTTGCCGGCAACCCGAGCTCTTGTCTCTCATGCATGTCATCGTATCAATTCGCCAGGCGACCATCGGCGCGGCAATGACGGTATAATCGCAAGCTTTCCCAGCCCTTTGCCGTGGCCGTCCTTCCTGCCTGATGATCGCGTTCTCGCTGATGATCCGGCCAGTTGCCGGCCCGGGCAGCTTTACTCCAGCCCCAGCGACGTGAATCCCCTACTCGACCAACTGCAGCCCTATCCCTTCGAAAAGCTCAAGAAGCTCTTCGCCGGCATCACGCCCGATCCGGCCTATCGTCCGATCAGCCTGGGTATCGGCGAGCCCAAGCATCCGACGCCGGAATTCATCAAGCGCGCGCTGACCGACAACCTGGCCGGCCTGGCTTCCTACCCGGCCACGCTGGGCAGCGACGCCCTGCGCGGTGCGATTGCCGACTGGCTGCAGAATCGCTATGGCATCCTGCGCCCTGATCCGGCCACCGAAATCCTGCCGGTCAATGGTTCGCGCGAGGCGCTGTTCTCGCTGACGCAGACCGTGATCGACCCCACCAGGCCTGGCGCGCTGGTGATGTGCCCCAACCCGTTCTACCAGATCTACGAAGGCTCGACCTACCTGGCCGGGGCCCAGCCGTACTTCGTCAATTCCGACCCGGCGCGCAACTTTGCACCGGACTTCAGTCAGGTGCCGCAAGAGGTGTGGGAGCGCGTGCAACTGCTCTTCGTCTGCTCGCCCGGCAACCCCACGGGCGCGGTGCTGACGCTGGAAGACTGGAAGGAGCTGTTCGCCCTGTCGGATCGCTATGGCTTCGTGATTGCCTCCGACGAGTGCTATTCCGAAATCTACTTCAAGCAGGAGCCGCCGCTGGGTGGCCTGGAAGCCGCCCGCAAGCTGGGCCGCGACTACCGCAACCTGATCGCGTTTTCCAGCCTGTCAAAGCGCTCCAACGTGCCGGGCATGCGCTCGGGCTTCGTGGCCGGTGATGCGGCGATCCTGAAGAAATTCCTGCTCTACCGCACCTATCATGGCGGCGCCATGAGCCCGGTGATCCAGGCAGCGTCGGTAGAGGCCTGGAAGGACGAGACCCATGTCCAGGACAACATCGCCAAGTACGTCACCAAGTTCTCGCAGGTCACCCCGCTCCTGCAGGAAGTGCTGGACGTGGCCCTGCCCGACGCCGCCTTCTACCTCTGGGCGAAGGTTGACAAGCTGGTCGCCATCAGCGACACCGAATTCGCCCGTCGCCTGTACGCCGAATATAATGTCACGGTGCTGCCCGGCAGCTACCTGGCGCGCGAGGCGCATGGCGTCAACCCTGGCGCCGGCCGCATCCGCATGGCCCTGGTGGCCGAAGTCGAGGAATGCCTGGAGGCGGCGCAACGCATCGTCGCCTTTACCAGGAAACTCGCCGGCCAGGGCTAAAAGCCCGCCGACAAGCGAGACCAATACCCCTTTCACCCAACCGTTCATAGATACCAACATGACACAGTCCATTCAGCAAATCATCGATCAGGCGTGGGAAGACCGCGCCAGCCTGTCCCCCAAGAGCGCTCCGGCCGACATCCGCAATGCAGTCGCCGAAGTGATCGCAGGCCTGAACGATGGCACCCTGCGCGTCGCCAACCGTCAAGGCGTCGGCCAGTGGGAAGTCAACCAATGGGTGAAGAAGGCCATCCTGCTGTCCTTCCGCCTGGAAGACAACGTGCCGATGTCGGCCGGAACCGGCTACCCGCAGTTCTACGACAAGGTGCCCACCAAGTTCGCCAACTACACCGCCGAAGATTTCGCCAAGGGTGGCTTCCGCGTGGTGCCGCCTGCTGTGGCCCGTCACGGTTCCTTCATCGGCCGCAACGTGGTGCTGATGCCGTCCTACGTCAACATCGGCGCCTATGTCGATGAAGGCACGATGGTCGACACCTGGGCCACCGTCGGCTCGGCTGCGCAGATCGGCAAGAACGTTCACCTGTCCGGCGGTGTCGGCATCGGCGGCGTGCTGGAGCCGGTGCAGGCCGGTCCGGTCATCATCGAAGACAATTGCTTCATCGGTGCCCGTTCGGAAGTGGTCGAAGGCGTCATCATCGAAGAAAACTCGGTGCTGTCCATGGGCGTGTACATCGGCCAATCGACCAAGATCTATGACCGCGAAACCGGTGAAGTGCATTACGGCCGCGTGCCGGCCGGTTCCGTGGTGGTGCCGGGCAATCTGCCCTCCAAGGATGGCAAGTACAGCCTGTACGCCGCGATCATCGTCAAGAAGGTCGATGCCCAGACCCGTTCCAAGACTTCCATCAACGAACTGCTGCGCGGCGAGTAATCCCGCCTTGCGGCTTCCTTGAAGTCCTGCAACACCACGCGCCGCGCCGGTCGTCTCGTACACCGGCGCGGCGTCGTGTTCTAGTGGCCCCCATTGCAAAGCGCGAGAACGAGCATGAGCGACAAGATCACCCTCTACGGCATCCCCAACTGCGACACCGTCAAGAAGGCCCGCGTGTGGCTGGACGAGCAAGGGATCGCCTTCCACTTCCACGATTTCAAGAAGGCCGGCCTGGAGCCCGCCCAGGTGCAAGCCTGGTTGAAGGACGTGGAGCGCGACGTGCTGGTCAACCGCAAGGGGACCACCTGGCGCGCCCTGCCCGACGAACGCAAGGCCGCCATCACCGATGACGCTGCCGCAGTCGCCCTGATGGTGGAAAACCCCTCGGTGGTGAAGCGCCCGGTGCTCTTCGACGGCAAGCAGTATCACGTCGGCTTCAAGGCCGATCAGTATCAACACATTTTCGAGAAATGATCATGAGCAAGACGCTGGCCCTGACCCAGGAATTGATGTCCCTTTCTTCCGTCACCCCTGAAGACAAAGGCTGCCAGGCGCGGCTGGCGGAGTTGCTCGCGCCCCTGGGCTTCGTCTGCGAGACCATCCAGTCCGGTGACGTCACCAACCTGTGGGCGCGCAAGGGAACAGCCCAGCCGCTGGTGGTCTTCGCCGGCCACACCGACGTGGTACCGACCGGCCCGCTGGAGAAGTGGCAGTCGCATCCGTTCCAGCCGACCCTGCGCGAGGGCCGCCTGTATGGCCGTGGCGCCTCCGACATGAAGACCTCGATCGCCGCCATGGTGGTGGCCTGCGAAGAGTTCACCGCAGCGCACCCGGATCACAAGGGTTCGATCGGTTTTCTCATCACCAGCGATGAAGAAGGCCCGGCCATCGACGGCACCGTGGTGGTCTGCAATGCCCTGAAGGCACGCGGCGAGCAACTGGACTACTGCATCGTGGGCGAGCCGACCTCGGCCAAGACCCTGGGCGACATGATCAAGAACGGCCGCCGCGGCACCATGTCGGGCAAGCTGACCGTCAAGGGCATCCAGGGCCACATCGCCTATCCGCAACTGGCGCGCAACCCCATTCACCAGGCCGCGCCGGCGCTGGCCGAGCTGGTCGCCGAACAGTGGGATGCGGGCAATGAATACTACCTGCCGACGTCCTGGCAGGTCTCCAACATCCATGGCGGCACCGGTGCCTCCAATGTGATCCCGGGTGAAGTGGTGATCGACTTCAACTTCCGCTTCTCCACCGCCAGCACCGTGGAGGGCCTGCAGCAGCGCGTGCACGCCATCCTGGACAAGCATGGCCTGGAATACGACCTGAAGTGGACAGTCGGCGGCCTGCCCTTCCTGACACCGCGCGGCGACCTGTCGGATGCGCTGGCCAAGGCGATCAAGGACGAGACCGGCCTGGAGACCGAACTGTCGACCACCGGCGGCACCTCGGATGGCCGCTTCATCGCCCAGATCTGCCCGCAGGTGATCGAATTCGGTCCGCCCAACGACAGCATCCACAAGATCGACGAGCACATCGAAGTGCGCTACATCGATCCCCTGAAGAACATCTACCGCAAGACGCTGGAAAACCTGCTGGCCTGAGTGCCGCAGCATTGAAGAGAACATCATGACCCCCAACAATTTCTCCACCGTGCGCGACCTGCTGCGCTACGCCGTGACCCGTTTCAACACCGAGCAACTGTTCTTCGGTCACGGCAGCAGCAATGCGCTGGACGAGGCAGCCTACCTGATCCTGCATACGCTGAAGCTGCCGCTGGACCAGCTCGATCCCTTCCTCGATGCGCGTCTGCTGCCCGAGGAAATTGCCTCCGTCATGCGCGTGATCGAACGCCGCAGCAAGGACCGCGTACCGGCCGCCTACATCACCAATGAAGCCTGGCTGGGCGCCTATCGCTTCTACGTCGATGAGCGCGTGATCGTGCCGCGTTCCTTCATCGCCGAACTGATTCCGCAGCATTTCTCGCCGTGGATCCAGGACCCGGAAGCCATCGTGAATGCGCTGGACCTGTGTACCGGTTCGGGCTGCCTGCCGGTCTTGCTGGCCGATGCCTTCCCCCATGCGCAGATCGATGCCGTCGACATCTCCGCTGATGCCCTGGCGGTGGCGCGCAAGAACGTGGACGAGTACCAGCTGCAGGAGCGCATCAACCTGGTCGAGTCGGACCTCTACACCCAACTGCCGGCCCGCAAGTACGACCTGATCATCAGTAATCCGCCGTATGTGAATTCCGGTTCCATGGCCAAGCTGCCGCAGGAATACCTGCGCGAGCCGCAACTGGCGCTGGCCGGCGGCGAAGATGGCATGGACCTGGTGCGCAAGATCGTCGCTGGCGCCGCTGAACGTCTCACGCCCGAAGGCGTGCTGGTGGTCGAGATCGGTAACGAACGCGCCTTTGCCGAAGCCGCCTTCCCGGAACTGGAACTGACCTGGCTGACCACCAGCGCCGGTGACGACATGGTGTTCCTGGTCACGGCCGAACAACTGCAACTGGGCTGAACTGCCAGGCCCGCCCTGCTCCACCGCGTTCCACTGATTGTGAATCACCGATGATCCGTTTCCAGCAAGTCTCCCTCCAGCGCGGCGTCAAGCCGCTGCTGGAGAATGTCGACCTGACGCTCAACCCGGGCGACAAGATCGGCCTGATCGGCGCCAATGGCGCCGGCAAGTCCAGCCTGTTCGCCATGCTGCGTGGCGAACTGCACGCGGACCAGGGCAATATCGATTTCCCGGCACGCTGGCGTATGGCCTACGTGGCGCAGGAAACGCCGGCGCTGGACCGTCCGGCCATCGAATACGCCATCGATGGCGACGCCCACCTGCGCCAGCTGGAAGCCGATCTGGCCCGCGCCGAAGCGCAGCCCGATGACAAGCACGACGGCAACCACATCGCCGAACTGCACACCGCCCTGGCCGATGCCGACGCCTATACGGTGCGCTCGCGTGCCGAGCAGTTGCTGCTGGGCCTGGGCTTTTCGCTGGAGCAGATGGCGCGGCCGGTGGCCAGCTTCTCGGGCGGCTGGCGCATGCGCCTGAACCTGGCACAGGCGCTGATGTGCCCGTCCGACCTGCTGCTGCTGGATGAACCGACCAACCACCTGGACCTGGATGCCATCATCTGGCTGGAAGACTGGTTGAAGCGCTACCCGGGCACCCTGCTGATCATTTCCCACGATCGCGATTTCCTGGATGGCGTGGTCAATGTCATCGTCCATATCGATGATCGCAAGCTCAAGCGTTATTCCGGCAACTACAGCGCCTTCGAGCGCCAGCGCTCGGCGCAGCTGGAGCTGATGGCCGGCATGATCGAGAAGCAGCAGCGCCAGCGCGCCCACCTGCAATCCTTCATCGACCGCTTCAAGGCCAAGGCTACCAAGGCGCGCCAGGCGCAGAGCCGCATGAAGGCGCTCTCCAAGATGGAAGAGCTGGCACCGCTGCGGGCGGCGGCCGAATTCTCCTTCGAGTTCCGCGAACCGCTGTCGGCACCCAACCCGCTGCTGGTGATGGAAAAGGTCAATGCCGGCTATCACATCGAGGGCAAGAACGGCGCGCCGGATGAAGACAAGATCATCGTGCATGGCATCGACTTTTCGCTGCAGAACGGCCAGCGCATCGGCCTGTTGGGCGTCAACGGCGCCGGCAAGTCCACGCTGATCAAGACGGTGGCAGGCGAGATCGATCCGCTGTCGGGCACGGCCCGCCTGGGCAAGGGGCTGGTGATCGGTTACTTCGCCCAGCACCAGGTGGAGATGCTGCGCCATGACGAATCGCCGCTGTGGCACCTGACGCGACTGGCGCCGGATGTGCGCGAGCAGGAGTTGCGCAACTTCCTGGGCAGCTTCAACTTCAACGGCACCATGGCATCGTCCTCCATCGCGCCCTTCTCGGGTGGCGAAAAAGCCAGGCTGGCCCTGGCCCTGATCGTCTGGCAGCGCCCCAACCTCCTGCTGCTGGACGAACCGACCAACCACCTTGACCTGGAAACCCGTGAAGCCTTGACCATGGCCCTGGCGCAGTTCGAAGGCACGCTGGTCCTGGTGTCCCACGATCGGCACCTGTTGCGTGCCACCACCGACCAGTTCCTGATCGTGGCCGAGGGCAAGCTGCAAGACTTCGACGGCGACCTGGACGACTACAAGGACTGGCTCTTCAAGACCAAGCTGGCCGCACGCAATGATGCGGCTGCCGCAGCGCCCCTGCCCACGGCCAGCCAGGTGGCGGACGCCGCTTCGTCGGCCAGCACCGTGGACCGCAAGGAGCAGAAGCGACTGGAAGCCGAGCAGCGCCAGAAGATGTCGGCGCTGAAGAAGCCCATTGAGACGCGCATCAAGCGGCTGGATGAACAGATCGCCAAGCTCAATGCGCGCAAGGCTGACATCGATGCGCGGCTGGGAAGTGCCGATATCTACGATGCGGCCAACAAGGAAGAACTGAAGACGCTCATCACCGACCAGGCCTATTGCAGCAAGGAGCTGGAACAGCTGGAGAACGAGTGGCTGGAGCAGCAGGAAGCGCTGGAGCAACTGCAGGCCTGATGCCGCCTGGCTGGGGGCCGGCATAAGCTTTCTACATCAAAGTCTTAAGCCTGCCCTTGCAGTTCGGCAAAACGAAGGCATCATGGCGACCTGGCTGCGTTTTCGTGGCGATTGTTTTCGAAAGGAAATCAACAAATGAACAAGAACATCAAGCAATGGCTGCTGGCTGGCGTTGGCGCTGCACTGCTGGCCTCTTCCCTGAGCGTTTCCGCAGCTGACCTGCTGCAATCGGTCAAGAGCAGCGGCACCCTGAAAGTGGCGCTGGAAGGCAATTACCCGCCGTTCAACTTCAAGGACGCCAAGACCGGCGAGCTGACCGGCTTCGAGGTCGACGTGGCCAAGCTGCTGGCGGCCAAGCTGGGCGTGAAACCCGTCTTCACCACCACCGAATGGAGCGGCATTCTGGCGGGCTTGGGCGCCGGCAAGTATGACGTCATCATCAACCAGGTGGGTATTACCGACGAACGCCAGAAGGCCTTCGACTTTTCCGATCCCTACACCCTCTCCAGCGCACAGTTGATCGTGCGCAAGGATGAAAAGCGCGAATTCAAGAATCTGGAAGACCTGAAGGGCAAGAAGCTCGGCCTGGGCCAGGGCACCAACTTCGAACAGAAGGCCAAGGCCGTGCCGGGCATCGACGTGCGCACCTATCCGGGCTCGCCGGAATACCTGGCTGACCTGGCCGCCGGTCGCATCGATGCTGCCCTGAATGACAGCCTGCTGGTCGGCTACATCCTGAAGTCGACCAACCTGCCCTTGAAGGCCGGCAGTCCCATTGGCACGGTCGACAAGATCGGCATCCCCTTCCGCAAGGGCAACCCGGAATTCAAGGCCGCGCTGAACAAGGCCCTGGCCGACATCAAGGCCGACGGCAGCTTCAAGGCCGCTTCCGAGAAGTGGTTCGGCATTGACGTGAGCCAGGCGCCGAAAGCACAATAAGGCGCGCTCACCGGCGCTCCATGCCGCCCGGCACTGACCGGGCGGACCGACTTATCCCCGCATTGCGGGGATAATTTTTTATATCGAATGCCTATGGAAATCCTGGAACTGCTACAGCAAGCCGCCCCCACCCTGGCCAAGGGCGTGGGCTATACCCTGCTTTTTGCACTGGCGTCGATGGTGGGCGGACTGGTGCTGGGTTTCGTGCTGGCCGTGGCGCGCATCGTTCCCTGGCGTCCGATCCACTGGCCGGCTGCGCTCTACGTCAGCATGATGCGCGGCACGCCCTTGCTGGTGCAGATCTTCGTGGTGTATTACGGCCTGCCGGGGATCGGTATCGAGTTCTCGCCGCTGACGGCCGGCGTCCTGACCCTGAGCCTGAACGCCGGGGCTTACCTGTCGGAAAGCCTGCGCGGTGCCATCCTGGGTGTCACCCGTGGCCAGTGGAACGCCTCCTACAGCGTGGGGCTGACCTATTTCCAGACCTTGCGCTACATCATCGTGCCGCAGGCGGTGCGCATCGCCGTGCCTTCGATGAGCAATACCCTGATCAGCCTGATCAAGGATACCTCGCTGGTTTCCGTCATTACCGTCACGGAACTGATGCTGGCCACCAAGGAAGTGATTGCCGTGACCTTCCGCCCGCTACCGCTCTATCTGGCGGCAGCGGCGATCTACTGGGTGCTCAGCCTGTGTTTCGAGGCCTTGCAGCATCGCCTTGAAAAGAAATTGGGCAAGGCGCACCAGATATAGGTCGAGCAAGACCTTGCGCAGACGCAGCCATCACTGCCGTTAGTGAACGTGAAAAAGCCCGAATGTTGTGCATCCGGGCTTTTCGCATTTCTGGATCGGGGCGGGAATCTTTCCGCGCCGACGACATCCATGAAACAGTAATCAGCGCTAGCGTTTGACGCGGTAGATGTCCTGACCGACTTCGTTGATCTGGCGCCGCAGTTCACGCCGTTCATCGGCGCTGAGCTTGCCGTTGCGGCGCTGATCCTGATCGCTGGCGATCTGGTTGCGGTGATCCTGCGGGTTGAAATCACCCGCGTGCTGACGGAAGTCGCCCGGCTGCCCCGGCATCGGCCGGCCACCCTGTGGTGGGGCTGCCGACGCGGCCGCTCCCACACCGAGCGCCAGCATCACTGCCAGACATAGCTTGTTGACGACTGCAATCTTCATAATGTGCGTATTTTCCGAGGACAGAGAATCAAAAGGGAAAGCCCTGACGACATGGCTTTCTTGCCTGATTCCAGTGTAGGCCGCAGGCCGCGATGGTATAAGATGATTAAGGTAAGGTATGTAACAGTTTGTAATGGATCATCCGCCCTGACTTGCTCAAAATCGCCAAGACGCTACCATAGGCAACATGAATACAACTACTGGCAACAATAGTAATACGACAACATCCGCCAATCAATTCAAAGTATTGGTGGTGGATGACGATATCCGCCTGCGCGACCTGCTGCGTCGCTATCTGACCGAACAGGGTTTCAACGTGGTCACGGCCGAAAACGCCCAGGCCATGAACAAGCTCTGGATCCGTGAGCGCTATGACCTGCTGGTGCTGGACCTGATGCTGCCCGGCGAAGATGGCCTGGCGATCTGCCGCCGCCTGCGCGGCGCCGGCGACCAGACCCCGATCATCATGCTCACCGCCAAGGGCGAGGACGTGGACCGCATCATCGGCCTGGAAATGGGTGCGGATGACTACCTGCCCAAACCGTTCAATCCGCGTGAGCTGGTGGCCCGCATCAACGCGGTGCTGCGCCGCAAGGGCCCGGACGAACTGCCCGGCGCGCCTTCGGAGACGCCGGAAACCTTCGAATTTGGCGATTTCATCCTTGACCTGGGTACCCGTACCCTGAAAAAGAACGGCGAAACGATTTCCCTCACCACCGGCGAATTCTCGGTACTGAAGGTCTTTGCCCGTAACGCCCGCCAGCCGCTGTCGCGTGAAAAGCTGATGGAAATGGCACGCGGCCGTGAATATGAAGTCTTCGATCGCAGCCTGGACGTGCAGATTTCGCGCCTGCGCAAGCTGATCGAGCCGGATCCGGCCAATCCCTTGTACATCCAGACCGTCTGGGGCTTGGGCTATGTCTTCATCCCGGAAGGGAAACCGCGCTGATCGCCCGCTTCACCCCTGACCTGCAGGCCGTTTGCCGATGAAAGCCCGACCCCAATCAGGATGGTTCAGCAACGGCCTGTTCTGGCGTACCTTCTTCCTCCTGACCTTCCTGATCACCGCCAGCATGGTGGCCTGGGTGGCCAGTTTCCGTATGGTCGAACGCGGCCCGCGTGCGGAGCAGCTGGCCGCCCAGATCGTCTCGGTCGTGACCATCACCCGCGCTGCGCTGACCCACTCGGCGCCGGAGATGCGACGCGAACTCCTGTTCGACCTGGCCAGCAATGAAGGTATCCGCATCTATCCGCTGGAAAAGACCGACCGCATCGTCCCACCGGAAGACACGCCCATCGTCCCCGAACTGGAGTACTACGTGCGTCAGTCGCTGGATGAGAACACCACCTTCGCCTCCAGCGTGAACGACGTCGAAGGGTTCTGGATCAGCTTCAACATCGATGACGACCAGTACTGGCTGATGCTCGACCGCGGCCGCCTGGACCGCACCTCCAGCCTGCAATGGCTGGGCTGGGGCTCGATTGCACTGTTCCTGTCGCTGATCGGCGCGGTCTTCATCTCGACCCTGATCAACCAGCCGCTGGCGCGCCTGACGGCTGCGGCCCGCGCCATCGCCAAGGGGCGGCAACCGGAGCCGCTGCCCGAGTCCGGACCGACCGAGATCGAGGAAGCCAACCGCAGCTTCAACCAGATGGTGGCCGACCTCAATCGCATCGAATCCGACCGCGCCCTGATCCTGGCCGGCATCTCGCACGACCTGCGCACCCCGCTGGCGCGCATGCAGCTGGAAGTGGAGATGGCCAACCTCTCCGATGAATCGCGCGACGGCATGCATTCGGATCTGGCGCAGATGGATAGCATCATCGGGCAGTTCCTGGACTACGCCAAACCTTTCGACACCAGCAATCTGGAAACCATCGACCTGGCCAGCCTGCTGGAGGACGTTGCCAGCAACTCCGGCCGGCTGTCCGACGTGAAGATCACCACCCAGATCACCCCGGCCACCGAAGTCGCCGGCAATGGCACCGAGCTGGCGCGGGTCTTCAGCAACCTGGTGGAAAATGCCCGCCGCTACGGCAAGACGCCGGGCACCGATTGCGCGGAGATCCATCTGCGCAGTCGCATCGAAGGACATCACGTGGTGGTGGACGTGTTCGATCATGGCCCGGGCGTGCCGGAGAATGAATGCGAGCGCCTGCTGCGCCCGTTTACGCGGCTCGATACCGCGCGCGGACAGGCCAACGGTTCCGGACTGGGCCTGGCGATCGTCAACCGCATCGTGCTCAAGCACAATGGCAAGCTGAACTTGAAGGGTCATGAAGAAACCCGTGGCGGCCTGCTGGTGCAGATCACGCTGCCGCTGAAGGGGCATCGTCGCCATGCGTGAGCGCGCCGGGCTGGCCAGCATGATGCTGCTGGCCGGTAGCGCCCTGCTCCCTGCCCTGGCACCGGCCCAGAGCTATGCCGATCGCAACCTGAGCCTGCCGCAGGGCGGCACGGAAAACCGCCGCCCCATCATCATCGTATCGCCCGTCACGCCGGCAGCACCCTCACCCGTAGCACCGACCACCGCCAGGAATGGCCCCAGCGGCGCCTACGCATCGGACGAAGCGGGTCCCGACATCCGCGCCCGCAATGCCGACTACCTCACGCAGTTCAAGGTGGTGGGTCAGATCCCGCCGGGCGCCACCATCAGCAAGGTCAGCTGGCGCTACACCGTAGCGCGCAAGCCGGCCGGCTTTGAAGCCCGTCTCTGCTGGAAGGATGCCGCCCTGTGCTGGGACGTCAGCCATGCCGACAGCGGCAGCACCGACTTCTTCAACGGGCGCGATGCCAACCTGCCTTTCCAGCTCTACTACGGCGTACGCGGCAGCACGCGCACCGGCGAAGCGCCGGTCAAGGGCGAAGTCAACCAGGTCATCGTGACCTTCGATATTTCGCGTTGAACGCTGCCTTATCGGCCTGGGCAAGCGACTCAGGCCGCCAGATCGTCGATCTCGCGTGCCTTCTGCAGGGCATCGTCGATGCGTTCCACCGCAATCACCTTCAAGCCCTCGATAGGCTGCTTGGGTGCGTTGGCCTTGGGAATGACGGCGATCGAAAAGCCCAGCTTGGCGGCCTCGCGCAAGCGTTCCTGACCGCGCGGTGCCGGACGGATTTCGCCGGCCAGCCCTACCTCGCCAAAGACCACCAGGCCCCGTGGCAGGGGTTTGTTGCGCATCGATGAATTGATCGCCAACAGCACTGCCAGATCGGCCGCGGGCTCAGTAATCTTCACGCCACCCACAGCATTGATGAACACATCCTGGTCAAACGCTGCAACGCCCGCATGACGATGCAGCACGGCCAGCAACATGGCCAGCCGGTTCTGCTCCAGGCCCACCGAGAGACGGCGGGCGTTGGGCACATGCGAACTGTCGACCAGGGCCTGGATCTCCACCAATAGTGGACGTGTACCTTCCTGGGTCACCATGACGCAGGAGCCAGGGACCTGGTTCTCGTGCTGGGAGAGGAACAGGGCGGACGGGTTGGATACGCCCTTCAAGCCCTTTTCCGTCATCGCGAACACACCCAGTTCGTTGACCGCGCCGAAGCGATTCTTGAAGGCGCGCACCAGGCGGAAACTGGAATGGGTATCGCCTTCGAAATACAGCACCGTATCCACGATGTGTTCCAGCACGCGGGGGCCGGCCAGTGCACCTTCCTTGGTCACGTGGCCAACCATGATGATGGTGATGCCGGAGGTCTTGGCAACCCGCGTCAACTGCGCCGCGCATTCGCGCACCTGCGCCACCGAGCCCGGCGCCGACGTCAGCGCGTCCGAATACACGGTCTGGATGGAGTCGATCACGGCCACTTCCGGCTTGTGTTCGGCCAGGGTGGCGAGGATCTTTTCGAGCTGGATCTCGGCCTGCAGTTGCAGTTCGCGCGCATCCACCGCCAGCCGCTTGGCGCGCAGGGCAATCTGCGAGCCGGATTCTTCACCGCTGACGTAGAGCACCTTCTTCAGCTTGGAAATATTGGCCAGTGCCTGCAGCAGCAGGGTCGACTTGCCGATGCCGGGATCGCCACCGATCAGGGCCACCCCACCCGGCACCAGGCCGCCGCCCAGCACCCGGTCGAATTCCTCGATACCAGTGCCGAAACGTGGCACGTCGATGGCCTCGATGTCGGCCAGGCTGAGCACCGGGGCGGTCTGTGCCAGGCTTTGCGGCGTCGAGGAATAACGGTTGCCACCGGCCGGCTCCACCAGGGTCTCGACCAGGGTGTTCCACTGTCCGCAGGCCGGGCACTGGCCGGCCCATTTGTTGCTGATCCCGCCGCATTCCGTGCAGGTGTAGTTGGTCTTGGGCTTCGCCATTGTCGCCTTGCTGTTCCTTATTGCGTCCCGGGCATCCGTCTCGGCTTTTTCCGGTCTTTTTCCGGTCTATTCCCGGCTTACTCCACTTCGCGCACGGCCACGCGTGGGGCCAGCGCGCACATCAACTCGTAACCGATGGTGCCCGCAGAAAACGCCACCTCGTCGATGGGCAGGCCTTGCCCCCACAGCTCGACATGGCTGCCCACGCCTGCACCGGGGATAGCGGTCAGGTCGACTTCCAGCATATCCATCGATACCCGGCCCACAGTGGTCGTCTTCACGCCATCGACCAGTATCGGTGTACCCGTGGGTGCGTGGCGCGGATAGCCGTCGGCATAACCGCAGGCCACCACCCCCAGCCTCATCGGCTTGTCGGCCACGAAGCGGCTGCCGTAGCCGACTGCCTCGCCCGGCTGGACATCCTGTACGCCGATGATCCGGCTTTCCAGCGTCATGGCTGCGCGCAGTCCGAAATCGGCCGCCGTGCCGCCACCCGGGCTACCGCCATAGAGCATGACGCCCGGCCGGATCCAGTCATGCGCGAGTTCGCCATGCATCAGGTCGGCCGCCGAATTGCACAGGCTCCTGGCACCAGCCAGGCCCTCCGTGGCGGCCTGGAAGCGCCGCACCTGTTCCTTCAGCGGCAGCGCCGGGTTACCAGCGTCGTCGGCATTGGCGAAGTGGGTCATCATGGTGATGCTGCGCACCCCGGCGATCTTCTGCAGGCGTGCATAGGCAGCGCGAAAGACGTCGGGCTGGAAACCCAGACGGTTCATGCCGCTGTTCATCTTCAGGTGGACATGCCAGTCGGCTCCACCCGCGTAGGCCTCCAGCAAGGTGATCTGTTCTTCGCAGTGGACGGCGAACTGGATGTCGTGACGCGCCAGCACCGGCAGGTCATCGGCATCGAAAAAGCCTTCCAGCAGCAGGATGGGCTTGGTCCAGCCGAGTTCGCGCAGGCGCACTGCGTAGTCGGGTTCCACCAGTGCCAGGCCATCGGCGGCTGCAAATCCGCGCATGACGCGCTCCAGTCCGTGACCATAGCCATTGGCCTTCACGACACCCCAGACCTTGGCTGCGGGAGCATGGGCGCGGGCAACGGCCAGATTGTGTTGAAGAGCGGAAAGGCTGATGGAGGCAACGATCGGTCTTGGCATGATGTCGGGGTAGGCTGATGACGGTGGGCAAATGACAGGCAACGCATGCGGCGAGGTGACAGGCCCGCCAGGGGCCTGCTTCTCGCGCTTGGCCCGGAAGTTTTTGCCTGGCGCGGAACAAGCGGGCATTTTACCGGACGAACATCTTTCTGGTTTGACTTATGACGGAGAGCTCATGGTTTCATGGTATAAAGCTAGCCGGACATCATTTGTTATACATCTTGGACAGGGATGAATCGCGGTTTCTATACCATCATGGCGGCGCAGTTCTTTTCGTCGCTCGCCGATAACGCGCTGCTGATCGCCGCCATCGCCCTACTTGCCGAAATGCATTCGCCAGCGTGGATGACCCCGCTGCTGAAGCTGTTCTTCGTGCTTTCCTACGTGCTGCTAGCAGCTTTCGTGGGCGCCTTTGCCGACGCCTTCCCGAAAGGCAAGGTCATGTTGATCACCAACATGATCAAGATCGTCGGCTGTTCACTCATGTTCTTCACCGTCCATCCGCTGCTGGCCTACGCGGTGGTGGGCTTCGGCGCGGCGGCCTATTCGCCGGCCAAGTACGGCATCCTCACCGAATTGCTACCGCCTGAGAAACTGGTCGCCGCCAACGGCTGGATCGAAGGGTTGACGGTGGGCTCCATCATCATGGGCACGGTCCTGGGTGGAGCGCTGGTCAACCCCAAGATTTCCGCGGTGATCCTCAGCTTCGATTTCCCGATGGTCGACCTCCCCATCGACACCCCCACCGAAGCGGCACTGTGCATCATCTCCGGCATCTACGTCATCGCCGCGCTGTTCAATTTCTACATTCCCGACACCGGCGCCCGCTACGAACACCAGCAACGCAATCCCATCCGTCTTATCGTCGACTTCGCCGGTTGCTTCACCACCCTCTGGAAGGACAAGCTGGGCCAGATTTCGCTGGCCGTGACCACGCTGTTTTGGGGGGCCGGCGCGACCCTGCAGTTCATCGTCCTGAAATGGGCCGAGAAGTCGCTGCACATGCCGCTGGACAAGGCAGCCATCCTGCAAGGGATCGTCGCCGTGGGCGTGGCACTGGGTGCAATGGGCGCCGCCCGCTTCGTGCCGCTGAAGAAATCACTGACCGTCATGCCGCTGGGCATCATCATGGGCATCGTGGTCATGCTGATGACCACCACCACCTCGGTCTGGGTCGCCTATCCGCTGCTGGTGATCGTGGGAGCACTGTCGGGTTACTTCGTGGTGCCGATGAATGCCCTGCTGCAGCACCGGGGCCACGTGCTGATGAGCGCTGGCCATTCGATCGCCGTCCAGAACTTCAACGAAAACCTCTCGGTGCTGACCATGCTGGTGCTGTATGCCTTCATGGTGCGCATGAACCTGGATGTGAATACCGTCATCATCATCTTCGGCACCTTCGTGGCCGGCATCATGTACCTGATCATGCGCCGTCATGCGGCCAACCAGCGCGAGCATGATTCCCTGGCCCTGATCGGCGAGGACAAGCATCCCCACCACTGAGTCTGAAGCTGCACTGCAGCCGATTCAGACCTGAATCAGACCTGAACGATGGCGTGCTGCTGGATTGCGGCGGCACGCTGCTCCCACTGCGGCGGTACGATAAAACCCCGCGCCGTTTCCAGCAGCTCCAGCGCCATGGATTCGCACGGGCGACAACGGGCCACCATGACCGGGCTGTCGTCAGCCTGGAACAGGTTTTCCAGGCGCAACAGCAACTGCGCCAGCGTCAGTCCTTCACCCAGCGGCAGCCTTGCCGGCGCCAGCCAGGACAGGCGCGGCAGCAGCACATAGCGGTCTGCCACATCGTCGCGCTCCCTCAGGAACTGCACGTCCCCCCAGAAACCCCGACAGTGATCCGGTGCGATTCCCATCGCCGCCGGCAGCACCAGTGCTTCATCGTGCCGATAGAACAGCCAGCCCTTCACCAATGCACGGGCCGCCACCACCGGCGCCGGCAACACCGCCTGGGCCGCCGGGTGGATCGACAGCTTCAATTGCTGCTGCATGATCTTGCGCATCTTGCGCCCCAGGGAATCGGCCAGGTTGGGACCGACGAAGGCATCGGCCTGACAGGCATCGCGTGCCTGCAGCAGATAGAACTTGGTCGCGAATTCCCAATGCACGACTCCGCCCTGCTCATCCGCCTCCGGCGAACTCACCAGGAAGTCGAACTCTCCCAGCGTCTCGCGCGTCGGCCCCTGGTTGCGTACCTGCAAATTGGCGGCGACCAGCCGGTCATACTGGCGCAGGTAGAAGCCGAACAGTTTCTCGGCATAGCGGCCCAGGCGCGCAGACGGCTGCCGGGCCATCTCGGCATGCAGCTCGGCGTTGAGGACGGGATCGTATTGCAGGTCGTGCAGCCAGCCCGCCACGGCGGGTGAGACCGGCCCCAGGGTCGCAATGCGGCCCTCCCAGCAGGCTGCATCGGCCGCCAGCAGGTCCGGGGCATAGAGCAACCAGGCCAATGCCCGCACGTGCGGGTCACGCAGCTCGGGCCAGCGCTGGTGAAAGCGGGCCTGATGCGTGGCGAGCTGCGTCCCCAGGGCGGCGCCGGTGTGCATCGTTGCGCCTGCCTAAGCCTGGTAGGTGCTCATGGCCAGGCACAGGTCGGCCCAGGCCTTGCTCTTGTCGTTGAGCGTACGCAGCAGATAGGCCGGGTGATAGGTCACCACCAGCGGCAGGTCCTGATAGCGATGCACGCTGCCGCGCAGGCGCGAGACCGGCGTGGCCGGGTCCAGCCCCAGCAGCGAGAGTGCCGCCGTCTTGCCCAGCGCCACCAGCACGGTGGGCTGGATCAGTTCGATCTGGCGTTGCAGATAAGGCAGGCAGGCCGCCACCTCTTGCGGCGAAGGCGGTCGGTCGCGACCATTGTCATCGGTCGGCCGGCATTTGACGATGTTGGCGATGTAGGCGTTGGCACCCCGCTTGACGCCCATGGCCAGCAACATGTTGTCCAGCAGCTTGCCGGCAGGTCCGACGAAGGGCTCGCCCTGGATATCCTCGTTGCGCCCCGGCCCCTCACCGATGAAGAGCCATTTGGCCTTTTCGTCACCGACGCCGAAGACGGTATTCTTGCGCCCGTTGCACAGCCCGCAGCGGCGGCATTCGGATACCTGCTGCTTCAGCTGTGGCCAGTCCATGGACTTGATCCCGGCGATCACCGGATCGACGGCGGGGGTATCCTCTTCCTCGTCGCCATCCGGGATGGGCATGGGTTCCATCGACGTGGCGAAATCCATGTCATCCAGCCAGGACGGAGGACCACCGTCCTCATCGACCGGCGCACGCACACGCGGCGCGCTCGGTGCCGGAACGGAGGGCGCAGCGGCAGGTGGCGTCGCTGCCGCATCACTGGTCACCGGCGCCCGGGCAACGGGAACGACGGCCGGGGCCGCCGGTGGCGGCACAGGGACTTGGCGCTGGGCGGCAGAGGCGACTTCCGGCGGCGCGACCGCATCTTGCGCTGCGAACGCTTCCACCGCTTCTTCCACGGCCAGTTCGCGCCTCACCCATACCGGGCCGATCCCCAGTGCATCGAGCAGGGCCAGGGAGGAACCGAAGCCGGGATCTTGTTTCATTTCTTCACTCATAAAGGCAGGCTCATGACGATAGCCCCTTCCCGGGTCTGGTTGGCGGCGGGATAGTAATTCTTGCGGCGGCCGATTTCCGTGAATCCATAACGACGGTAGACCTTGGCCGCATGCGTATTTGATTCACGCACTTCCAGCAGCATGGTCCGCATCTGCTGCTGGCGGGCCACCGCAGTGGCCTGATCCAGCAACATGCGCCCCAGTCCCTGGTGCTGATACGCGGCCGCCACGCTGATGTTGAGCAGGTGGGCCTCATCCACGGCCAGCATGACCAGGAAATAGCCAAGCAGCAGGCCACTGGCGTCGCGCAGGGTCTGCGCCTGGTAGCCGCTGTAGAGCGAATCCTGGAAGTTGCCACGGCTCCACGGGTGGGAATACACGGCGTCTTCGATCTGCACGACCGCATCCAGGTCACCCGCACCCATGGGGACGAATTGCAGGTGGCCCAGCTGCGGATGTGAGAGCGCCGACAGCGGCAAGACCCCTGCACTCATGCAGCGCCCTTGGCAGCGTCGCGCAGTTCGCGCTCGGCGGTGGTCAGGGCCACCTTGTTGCGCAGGTAGAGCGGTTGCGCCTCCTGCGCCGGCAATCCGCGTCCCTGGCCGAAATAGACCTGGCCCAACTGGGCCACCTGACGCGCGTGCGGCATGGCTTGTGGATGCGCCGCCACGAACTGGCTGGCACAGAGTTGCGGCGTGAAATAGGCCGCATAGACCGATAAGCCATTGCCACAGGCGGTGGGGCGTCCCTCGGTGCGCACCTGGTCGGCCGCTGCCAGGGTGGGTTCGGCCAGCACCTCCCAGCCACCCTCGGGGCGCGCCCGGTAACGCGCCCAGTAGACTTCACCCATGCGGGCGTCCAGGATGGCCAGCACCTCGGTGGCACTCTCGTCCAGAGCACGACAGGCCTGGGCTGCGGCCTCCAGCGTGACCACCGGCACCACCGGCCGGTCACAGCCGAAGGACAATCCCTGCACCACGCCGCACGCGGTGCGCACGCCGGTGAACGAGCCCGGGCCGACGCCGAAGGCCAGGGCATCGCACTGGGCCAGTGTCAGGCCGGCGTCGGCCAGCAGTTGCTGGATCATGGGGAGGATGGCATCGGAGTGCGTCTGCGTGCCGGCCGACTGGCGCGAGATCAATTCGCCCCGGTGCAACAAGGCGGCCGAGGCCAGCTCGGTGGAAGTTTCAATAGCAAGAATCGTGGACATCCCGCTATTTTACCGTGAGGTGAGCAATTGTTCGGTTCCTTTGCCGCGTTCCGGCAGCTTCCGGCAGCTTCATGCGGCGGCGCAAAACAACGGCACATGAAGCGAGTAAAATAGCCACGCCATGTCCTATCAGAAACTTGACCAGACCAACCGCCGCCATCTCGCCGAGGCGCTGCGCAACGACACGTGGGTCGTTGCCTGCCTGTGCGCCAACTGGTGCGGCAGTTGCCGCGAATACGAGGCCGCCTTCCAGGCGTGGGCCGAACGCTATCCTCAACACCACTTCACCTGGATCGACATCGAAGACCAGGCTGACCTCGTTGGGGACCTCGATATCGACAACTTCCCGACCTTATTGATCGAACGCGGCGCCACCGTGGCCTTCTTTGGCCCCATGGAGCCCGACACCCGGCTGGCCGAGCGCATCCTGCTGGCACAGGTCGACAAGAGCGACGCCGAACTGCAGCGCGAAGCCGCCAGCAGCGCCGAGCGCCGTACCTGGCAGCAGGAGTGCAGCCTGCTGGACAAGCTCGCCGACGTCATCGGCTGAAGCCCATCCCCTACTGTTTCAGGTCAGCCAGGGATCGCTCTCCGGATGGGGGAAGCGCGCGCTGATGAAATCGGCGAAGCTGCGCACCTTGGCCGAGAGCAGGCGGCGGCTCGGATAGACCATGGAAATCACCACCTGCCCCATGTCGAAGCCAGGCAGCACCTGCACCAGCTTGCCGCAGCGCAGATCATCCCCCAGCGAGTAGGACGGCCGCAGGACGATGCCCATCCCGGCCAGGGCCAGGTCGCGCAGCAGCACGCCACTGTTGGACACCGCCTTGCTTACGATGGGCACATCCAGGACCCCCGCCTCGGTATTGACGTGCCAGTGATGACGCAGATATTCATGCGAAAAATTCAGGCAACTATGACGCGACAGGTCTTCCGGTTGCTCCGGGGCACCAGCGCGCTCCAGATATACCGGCGACGCGCACAGGACCACCCGCGCCACGCCGAGCTGGCGCACGATCATGCTGGCGTCGAATTTCTGCAGACTGCTGAAAAATCCGATGTCGATACCCTCCTCCACCAGATCGATGGAGCGGTCGGACAGATTGATATCCAGCGCCACGTCCGGAAATGCCTGGGCGTAGCCTGCCAGCAGCTCGCCCAGTTGCGACTGCCCGAAACCGGCATTGGCGTAGATCGCCAGGGTGCCCGCAGGACGCTTGGTCTCCAGCGACACCAGCGCTTCGGCGTCATCGATCTCACCCAGGATCATGCGCACCCGCTCCAGATAGGCCTGCCCCGCCTCGGTCAGCGACAGCCTGCGCGTGGAACGATTGAGCAGACGCGTACCGAGATGCGCCTCGAGATCGGCAATGAAACGCGTCGCCACGGCGTTGGAAATTTCCAGCAACTCGGCGGCGCGCACAAAACTGCCCTGCTCCACCACCTTGGCAAACACCCGCATTGATTGCAGACGATCCATTTTTCAAGTCCCCGATTGTTCCATAAAGAGAAATAGTAAATTCCGATTAGACCTATTTTTCTTTGGCTTCGCAATATTTACACTTCAGTCATCGGTTAGCGCAACGCAGCATCTGCCCCGACCGCCTGCTCCAGCTGGCCCACGAGTGGGCTTTCCCACAAGGAGAGTGCCTTACTCGCCGGCATCTGGGCAATGTAGTTCCACCCACTTACCAAACAGAGGACCCTATCATGAACATCAAGAATATTGTCGTTGCCGCCTCCCTGCTGGCCGCCGCCGGTGCCGCCATGGCCGAAGCTCCGTATCCGCCGGAAACCCCGTTCCATTCCACCCAGACCCGCGCTGACGTGAAGGCTGAACTGCAACGCGCCCAGGCCAACCATGAGATCGTCTCGCGCAACGAGTACCCGGTGCTGCGCCAAGCGCCCTCCAAGCTGAGCCGCCAGGAAGTCGAAAGCCAGGTGCAACAAGCCAACAACGCAGCGCAAAACCTGTACAGCGGCGCCTGATCGACAGACTCCGCACCCGGTCGATGCATTGACCGATTCCGCACAGGCAGTGTTCCGCACGGTGCATCCCCCGCGTTTGATCATCAATGAACGCGAATGAGTGCCCCGATAGCGTCCGAACCGCCCGTCGTGGAAATCAGGTCCGCCGTCGCCGCAAAGCTTCACCCGCAGTACCGATGCTTCACAGTACCGCAGCACCACCTGCCATGCCGCCAGTCGTTACCGGGCGCATGACAGCTGGTGCGCCAATCAATCATTCCTGCCCCACGTCCCGCCTCTCCTGAATCGCCCCCGCATCCTCCCACCCTTTTCCTGCTTCAGCCGAATTTAACGCATGGAGTACGCATTCCCATGCCGTGAGTCTCCAGATTCATGCATGCGGCGGCCCGCCCATGCTCATTTCTGCTGCGGCGCGACATGCCTCAATTGCCATCCCGGCCTGGTGCAAACGCAAGCCAGACCCAGCTTTCCCTTGAGATTTTGGCGCGCCGCATGTAAAGTCAAGGGTTTGTTCCTTCCGGCCTAGCTAAGGGTTTCTTGTCAAAGTCGGGCCACCTTTTTTTATCCCCCTATGGCTTTATACGTTCACAAATACGGCGGCACTTCGATGGGCTCGATCGAGCGCATCCAGAATGTCGCAAAGCGCGTTGCCAAATGGCACGACGCAGGCCATCAGATCGTCGTCGTGCCTTCGGCGATGTCTGGTGAAACCAACCGTCTGCTGGGCATGGCCAAGGAAATCATGGCCCAGCCCGACGGTCGCGAACTGGATATGCTGGCCTCTACCGGCGAGCAGGTATCGGTCGCCCTGCTGGCCATCGCCCTGCAGGCCCTGGGCAAGCAGGCCGTGTCCTATGCCGGCTGGCAAGTGCCGATCAAGACCGACTCGGCCTTCACCAAGGCGCGCATCCGTTCCATCGATGACGCCAAGGTCCGCAAGGACCTCAATGCCGGCAAGATCGTCATGATCACCGGCTTCCAGGGCGTGGACGCCGACGGCAACATCACCACCCTGGGTCGTGGCGGCTCGGACACCTCCGCAGTTGCGGTGGCTGCGGCCATCAAGGCGGCCGAATGCCTGATCTACACCGACGTCGACGGCGTCTATACCACCGACCCGCGCGTGGTCAGCGACGCCCGCCGCCTCAAGACCGTGACCTTCGAAGAGATGCTGGAAATGGCCTCCCTGGGCTCCAAGGTCCTGCAGATCCGCTCGGTGGAATTCGCCGGCAACTACAAGATGCCGACCCGCGTGCTGTCGTCTCTGACCGACCCGCTCACGCCGCTGGCCGAAGAAGCCGCCTCCGGCACCCTGATTTCGTTTGAGGAAGACAAGAACATGGAACAAGCAACCATCACCGGCATCGCCTTCAGCCGCGACGAAGCCAAGATCACCGTGCTGGGCGTACCGGATCGTCCGGGCATCGCCTACCAGATCCTGGGCCCGGTGGCCGATGCCAACATCGAAGTGGACATGATCATCCAGAACCAGTCGGTGGAAGGCAAGACCGACTTCACCTTCACCGTTCCGCGCGCGGAGTACGCCAAGGCCGTGGAAGTGTTGAACAGCAGCGTGAAGGCGCACATCGGCGCGGCCGCCATCAACGGCGACACCAAGGTCTCCAAGGTCTCGGTGGTCGGCGTGGGCATGCGCAGCCACGTGGGTATCGCCTCGCAGATGTTCCGCACCCTGTCCGAAGAAGGCGTCAACATCCAGATGATTTCCACCTCCGAAATCAAGATCTCGGTGCTGATCGACGAGAAGTACATGGAACTGGCCGTGCGCGCCCTGCACAAGGCTTTCGACCTGGACAGCGCCAAGTAATTTGCATCATCTGCACTACCCGCAATAGCGAAGACCGCACCGGTAAAAAACAGTGATTATTTGCAAGACGACTGTTGACCGGATGCAAATGAGAAGATATTATCTCGGTCTTCGCTGAGGCAACGCAGCAATGCGATAACAGCCTTCAGTGTGGAGACGTGGCCGAGTGGTCGAAGGCACTTCCCTGCTAAGGAAGCATACGGGCTTAAACCTGTATCGAGGGTTCGAATCCCTCCGTCTCCGCCAAGCATTACTAAGCCCCTGTTTTTACAGGGGCTTTTTTATTGCTTCATCGACATTGCGACCCCTCCCCGGGGCACCTGCTGATTTGTCGCAGCATGGACGGCAAACAGGAGATTCTGGCGCTCGGCGTCTGCCTGGCTGGACGCAAACGTCAGGGTACTGTCAGACAGTGTTTTGTGCATCGCGGCATAATATCCGCCATGGAAAAAATCATTGTCTACATCATTCCCGTCTTCCTGCTGTTGATCGTGGCGGAATTCACCTATGGCTACGTTCGCGGCCGCAATACCTACCGTCTGCCCGATGTCCTGGCGAGCATGTCGCAAGGAGTCATCAGCCAGTTGGTGGCGCTGCTCACCCAGTTGTTCCAGGTCGGGCTGTATTCGCTCACCTATCGTGCCGTGGCCATCTTCCCGGCGGCGCGCTTCTGGCAAGGCGCGTTCGGCTGGATCGCGGCTATCTTGCTGTTTGATTTTTTCGATTACTGGCTGCACCGCTTCGGCCATGAGAACGCTTTGGGCTGGGCGGCGCACTCTGTGCATCATCAGAGCCAGGACTTCAATCTCTCCACTGCGCTGCGTCAGGAAAGCACCGTGGCGCTGCTTGGCTGGGTGTTCTACCTGCCCATGGCGATCCTCGGCGTGGAGCCCGAACAATTCGGCATCGCCGGCCTGGTCGTCCTGACCTACCAATTCTGGATCCACACCGAGCACATCGGCAAGCTGGGCTGGTTCGATCGCGTGTTTTCCTCGCCCTCCAATCACCGGGTACATCATGCGGTCAACGAGCAATACCTGGACAAGAACTACGGCGGCATGCTGGTGATCTGGGACCGCATGTTCGGCACCTTTGCCGAGGAAAAGGAGAAGGTGGTCTACGGCACCCGTACACCCCTCAATAGCTGGGATCCGCTGTGGGCTGTCCTGTCCGGCTACTGGCAGCTATTGCACAGCGCAGCAACGATGCCGCGCTGGCAGGACAAGTTGAAGATCTGGTTCAAGGCACCAGGCTGGCGCCCTGCAGGGATGGAACCGTACCCGCCATTCGACCTTGAGGCTGCGCGTCGCCGTTACGACGTCCAGCTGCCACGCGTGCGGCAGTGGCTTTCAGGATTGCAGTTCGTGGGTTTGTTGGCGGCGGCCTCGGTGTTGCTGTGGCAGGCAGACGAACAACCCTACCTGCATCTGCTGGCGATCAGCACCGCCCTGCTGGCCGGATTCTGGGCGCTCGGTGCGTACATGCAGCGCCGCCTGGGCGGCGCGCTGGTACTTGCCATTGACGTGGCGGCGGCGGTGGCCGTCTACGCCTTGATCTGAGCGCTCTGCTTACTGGATGATGCCGCAGGCCAGCCGCACCCCGCCTCCACCCAGCGGCGCAGGATGGTCGGCATGGTTATCGCCGCCCACGTGGATCATCAGGGCATGGCCACGGACCTCGGCCAGTGTCTTGATGCGCGGCGCCAGGACCGGGTACTCGGCCTTGCCGGCGGCATTCACGTAGAGTGCCGGCAAATCGCCCAGGTGCCCCTCACCATACGGGCCCTCATGCTTGCCGGTCTTTTGCGGGTCCCAGTGACCACCTGCAGCCAGGGCCGGTTCCATCTTGCCGTCTTTTTCCAGCGGTGCGCAGGATGCATTCTGATGCACGTGGAAACCGTGCTGCCCGCCCGGCAGGCCGCTGATGGCCGGCGTGAACAGCAGACCGTAGGGAGTCTCGCTGATGGTCACCTCACCCACGGCGGCGGCCACGCCATTGGCATCGACCAGGTTCATCGGCACCTTGATCGCCGCCGGGGAGGCAGCCAGGGCGGTTCCACAGGCCATCATGGCCAATGCTGCGATGTGTCGTTTCATGCTTGTTTCCTTCCGCAAATGAAAAGGATGGAGGATAGGTCGTCCGCAAGCGCAGCGGTGGGAGTGACGGATTCTCGCCGCCAGAACTGGACGAAGTTCGAGATTTTTATCCCGGAAAACATCGAAAATCAAAGCTGAATTGCTCTACAACACGCCGGCAGGACCGCATGACGACCGGTGTCGCCGTCCTGACCGCGGACTCAGGCGTGCGGCGTGTTGCCGGTTTCGCTGCCCTCACCCGTATCGGCAGCATCGAGCGCCACCTTGAGCTTACGCCCTTCCAGCAGCATCGCATGGAAATCCACGGCCGGAATCGGTCGCGAGAAGATATAGCCCTGCAACTCGTTGCAACCGGCTTCGCGCAGGAAGTTGAACTGCTTTTCGGTTTCCACCCCTTCGGCGATGACCTTGTGGCGCAATTGCTTGGCGATACCGATGATGGCGCTGGCGATGGCACAGTCGTTGGTATCGTCCGGGATGCCCATGGTGAAGGAGCGGTCGATCTTGAGGGTATTGATGGGGAAACGCTTCAGGTAGGACAGGCTGGAATAGCCAGTCCCGAAATCGTCCAGGGAGATCGTGATACCCAGGCTGCAGATCTTTTCCATGATGGAAATGACGCGATCGGTGCTATGCATCAGCATGCTCTCGGTGATTTCCAGCTCCAGCCAGTCGCCGCTGAGCATGTGGCGGCTCAGTGCAGCGCGCACGCGGTCGGGCAGCGAACGGGTGAATTCGCGCGCCGTCACGTTCAGGGCGATGCGGATCGGCGCCATACCGGCTTCCTTCCAGGCCCGCGCCTGCCGGCACACGGCATCCAGCACCCAGTCGCTGAGCTGGACGATCAGGCCGGTCTCCTCGGCAATGGGGATGAACTCGCCCGGCAGCAGCAGGCCGCGCTCCGGATGCTGCCAGCGCACCAGTGCTTCGGCCCCGGTGATGGCCAGGGTGTTCATGTCCACCTTGGGCTGGTAGTACAACAGCAGTTCGTTGTATTCGAAGGCATGCAGCAGACCGGTCTCGATGCGCAACAGGTCCAGCGTGTTGCGGTTCATCTCTTCGCTGTAGTAGACGTAGCCGCCTTCGTTGTTGTCCCCGCCCTGCTTGGCGCGGTACATGGCGATGTCGGCCAGGCGCAGCAGGGTCTCGGTGTCGCTGGCATCCTCCGGGTACATGCTCACGCCGATGCTGGCGCCCACGCGCAATTCATGGCCATCGATGAAGAAGGGATCGTCGAACACCGCCAGCAGCTTCTGGGCGACGAAACCGGGGTGGTAATCCTTGTCGATATCGAACAGGGCCACCGCGAATTCGTCGGCACCCAGGCGTGCCACCACGTCCTGCTCGCGCAAGGCGCGGCGCAGGCGGATGGCCACTTCCACCAGCAGCATGTCGCCGGCGACGTGACCCAGGGTGTCGTTGATCGGCTTGAAGCGGTTCAGGTCGATGAACATGACGCAACCGTGCATGTTTTCATGCTGGGCTTCCATCAGCGCCTGATCCACGGTGCGGGTAAGCAGCGTGCGATTGGGCAAGCCGGTCAGGGCGTCGTAGTAGGCCAGGTGATGAATCAGCTTTTCGGCGTTCTTGCGTTCGGTGATGTCGCTCAGGTAGCCGATCAGGCCGATCGGATGCCCGCTCTGGTCGCGCATGACCGACAGCGAAAGGCTGGCCCAGAATACCTCCCCGGACTTCTTGCGGCGCCGCACCTCCATCTCGCGACCACCCTGCTCCAGGAATACGTCGTGCAGCGAATCCTCTTCTTCCTCGTCCTCGTAGAGGAAGAGCACGTTGCGGCCGATGGCTTCCAGGGCGGTATAGCCGAACAATTGCTCAGCGCCACGGTTCCAGCTGGTGATGAAGCCGGCCGGGTCCATCGTGATCACCGATTCGTGCATCTGGTGCAGGATCTGCGCCTGCTGTTCCAGCTTGGCTTCGATCTGATCCAGGGAGCGGGCCCGCTTCTCCGTTTCGGCGCGGCGTTGCATCAGGCGGCCAAGGAAGGCGCCCAGCATCGCCAGCCGGTTGCGCTCGAGCTCGGTATAGGGCCGCGTCAGGGAAGGAAAAACGAAATAGCCGAACTGCGCCTCTTCATGCGCCACCGGCTGGCATAGGCCGTTACCGGCCTCTGCCGGCATGCCGATCACGTAGCGTCCGCCGGGGCGCTTGAGGAAACCCGATGCGATTCCTCCCAGCGCGGCATGCAATGCCATGCCGTGCAGGTTTTGCATGGCGTCCAGCAATGCCGAACAGCATGCCAGATCGTCACTACCCACGGAGGAGATCATCGTAATCACGCCTCGGTACTGACGCGTGTGGCCCAGCTGAAGGCCTGGATCAGACAGCGGCAATACACCTCAGCGTCCAGACCGGCGGCGTCCAGGTCCACATGACGCAAGGGGATGCGGCCATCTTCGGAGCGTTCCACCACGTCCAGCAGCTTGCCCAGCCGGCCGCTGCGATAGACCAGCGCATTGCAGATGTCCACCGGCAGCTTCAAGGGCTCGATGATGTCGTTGAGCGGCATGCCCAGGAGGATATCCAGCAGCGAGAACATGCCGGTGATGAAAGCCCGGTCCAGTTCCTCGGGCGTGCACTCCACCCGCTGCGCCATCGCCTCCATCATGGCTGCACGGGCTGCCGCCCGTGGCAGCAGCGGATTGGCCGATTCGTCGCCGGGGAAGCGCGCATATAGCAACAGCTGCAACCAGCGCTGCAACTGACGACGCCCCAGCAGGTTGATGGCCTGGGTGAAATTGGTGATGTGGGCGGAGAAGCCGAACGCGGCCGAACTCACCAGCTTGAAGAGTTGGTAGGACAGCGCCGGGTCCTGCTTGAGCAGGGATTCCAGTTCATTGGCATCGGCGTCGCGCGCCACCAGTTCCAGCAACTTCAGCAGGCGCGCGCGGGAAATCGAATTCTTTTGCGACAGGCGGCTGTCGGGATGCAGGGCATATTCGCCCGAGAACCAGCGGAAACCCTCCACCCGGCAGCTATCGAACTGCAGGGCATCGGCCACGTTCTCGGCCAGGTGGGGTCCGCGCAGGCGGTGCAGCCACTGGGTGGTTTCGGGCAGGTTGCCGATGCTGGCATCCAGCGCCACCGATTCCACGAACGGAAACACGCTGGCCCCCTGCGCCGGCAAACCGTCAGCGATGATGGCAAAGCCGCGGCTGTAGAGCCAGTCCAGCGCATCGATCTTGCCGGGGTCCACGCAATGCTCGACCGGCACGCGCAGTGCCAGTTGGCCCTGGGGAATCTCGTGCTTGAACTCCGGCGCAAAGATCGCCGGGTCGCGCACCGGGATGATGCAGGTCAGGCCACCCAGGGCGTCATGCAGGTCGAACTCGTTGAACAATCTCGACAGCAAGGCGCTGCCGTCTTCGACCGCCGGCGAGATATGCAGCGACAGCGCCGTCCAGACGTGATGAACGTCGGCAACGGGCTGCAAAAACACGAGTGGAAACGAAACGCTTTTATCCTGAACAGCCATATTTTTATCGTGGCGCGCTCCGTAGCCTGCCGAAACGCTCTTGGGTGTCGAAAAACTCTAAATAAGTTTCCCAGCAGAATACTTAATTAAAATTAAATTTTTTCTAAATATACCCGATAAAAGCAAGCTTGCAACCAGCTTTATCCTGACAGGAAGATTTCCTGCAGGTCATTCAGGAAACGGCGCCCCAGATCGGTGGGCCGGATCACCGCGTGATCGCGATACAACATGCCCTTTCGCTCGGCCAGGTCGAGCTGCTTGCCGACCTGGTTCAGGCTCATCCCGGTGCGCTCGGCGAACAGGTTGGGCGAAAAACCCTCGGTCAGGCGCAGGGCATTGAGCATGAACTCGAAACCCAGCGCGTCGCGGCCGATTTCGGCCTCCTCCTGGATCGGCCGGCCGGCGCGGGTCTGCTCCAGATAGGCCTGCGGATGCTTGTAGCGCATCTGGCGCACGATGCGATGCGGGAAGGACAGCTTGGAATGTGCGCCGGCACCGATGCCCAGGTAGTCCCCGAATTGCCAATAGTTAAGATTGTGCCGGGCGCGCCGACCCGGTTGGGCATAGGCAGAGACCTCGTAATTGGCGTAGCCGTCAGCACTGGTCAGCGTTGCGATCATGTCCTGCATGTCCGCACTGGCATCCTCATCGGGTACTGCCGGCGGGAAACGCGCAAAGAGCGTGTTGGGCTCCAGCGTCAGGTGGTAGAGCGACAGATGCGGCGGGGCAAACGCGAGTGCCGTACTGATGTCGGCCTGCGCCTCGGCCAGTGTCTGGCGCGGCAAGGCATACATCAGGTCGAGATTGAAATTGTCGAAATTGGCATGGGCGATCTCCACCGCCTTGCGCGCCTGGTCACCGTCATGGATACGCCCCAGTGCTTCCAGATGCTGCGCATTGAAGCTCTGGATGCCGACGGAGAGCCGGTTGATGCCACTTTCCCGGTAGGAGCGGAATTTGTCGGCTTCGAAGGTGCCGGGATTGGCCTCCATCGTGATCTCGATGTCGGCGTCGAAAGGCAGCAAGGTGCGCAGGTCCGACAACAGGCGGTCCAGACCGGCCGCCGACAGCAGGCTGGGCGTGCCGCCCCCGATGAAGATGGTATTGATCTTGCGGCCCCAGATCAGCGGCAGGGCCTGCTCCAGGTCCAGGCGCAGCGCGTCCAGATAATCCTGCTCGGGGAAGCTGCCCTTGACCTCGTGCGAATTGAAGTCGCAATACGGGCACTTGCGCACGCACCACGGAAAATGCACATACAGGGATAGCGGCGGCAAGGCCGTCAGTTGCAGGCTGCCGGGCTTGAGGAAAGCCAGCGCCGCCTGCGCCGGGCCGGCGCTGGCCTGGCCGGCGGGAATGTCAGCCGGAACCGGTTTGATGGGGATCATTTCAACTTCTCGATCAATGCGCGCAGGGCCTGGCCGCGATGGGAGACGGCGTTCTTCTCGGCGTGGCTCAGCTCGGCTGCAGTCTTGCCCAGTTCAGGCAAGAGGAAATACGGATCGTAGCCAAAACCGCCCTCCCCGCGCGCCTGGGCGATGATTTCGCCCTTCCAGACGCCGTCGGCGATGACCGGTTGCGGATCGTCGGCATGGCGCACATAGACCAGCACGCAGTAGTAATAGGCCGACTTGTCGGCATGGGCCGCCAGGTCGGCGATGAGCTTGGCGTTGTTGTTGGCGTCGGACTTGGGTTCGCCGGCATAGCGCGCCGAATAGACGCCGGGCGCCCCGCCCAGGGCATTGACGCAGACGCCGGAGTCGTCGGCCAGTGCCGGCAGCCCGGTCAGGCGCGCCGCATGGCGGGCCTTGGTCAGGGCGTTTTCGACGAAGGTACCGAAAGGCTCTTCCGCTTCGGGGACGTTGAACTCGCCCTGTGGACGCACGTCCAGGCCAATGTCGCCCAGCAGGCTGGCGAATTCCTTCAGTTTGCCGGCGTTGTTCGACGCCATGACGATCTTTTGCTTGGTGTGCATGCTTGGTCCGAATGGGTGGCAGGAGTCGCAATAATGAAAAACGCCATGTCCTGGCTGCAACATGGCGTTTTCCCCTGTGTCTTGTGTAGGCCGCATTGTAATGCGATTTGCCCCGGGCCGCCCGATGGTGCAGCGCTGGCCGGTGGGCTGATCGACTTACAGGCCCAGGGCCTGCTTCTGCAGACCGTTGAGGGTGGCAATACCTTGCTGGGCCAGGTCCAGCAGGCTGTTCAGGGTGGCCCGGTCGAAGGCCGCACCTTCAGCCGTACCCTGCACCTCGACGAAGTGGCCGGCATCGGTCATGACCACGTTCATGTCGGTATCGCAGTCCGAATCCTCCAGGTAATCCAGGTCCAGCACCGGCACGCCGCGATAGACACCGACCGAGATCGCCGCCACGAACTGCTTGACCGGAATGGTCTCGATCAGGCCACGCCCCTGCAGCACCGAGAACGCATCGTAGGCCGCCACCATGGCGCCGGTGATGGCCGCGGTACGGGTACCGCCATCGGCTTGCAGGACGTCGCAGTCCAGTTGCAGGGTGCGCTCGCCGAAGGCCTCCAGATCGAAGGCGGCGCGCAGGGCGCGCCCGATCAGCCGCTGGATTTCCTGGGTGCGGCCGGACTGCTTGCCCTTGGCGGCTTCGCGGTCCATGCGGGTGTGGGTGGAACGGGGCAGCATGCCGTATTCAGCGGTGAGCCAGCCTTGACCCTTGCCCTTGAGGAAGCCCGGCACCCTTTCTTCGATCGAGGCGGTGCACAGTACGCGGGTGTCACCGAACTCGATCAGCACCGATCCTTCGGCATGCTTGGTGTACTGGCGGGTCAGGCGAACCTCGCGCAACTGCGAAACGCTACGGCCGCTGGGGCGATGGGAAGCTGTCATGATGATCCTTGTCTAGGTTTGTTGGGTCTTGGCTAAGCAGGTAGCGGTGCGGGTGGATGGAAATCGACGGCGGCAACCGGGTGCCGGGCCGGTCGATGACCGCCAAAACCGCTCATTTTGATGTTTTTGATAGCGCGGCGCCGCCAATCTTCATTAAAATGCGGGCTCCGACCGGGCGACATCCCGGGCAGACCGCACAGGCGCTGCCGGAACGTTCAAGTCCGGCATTGTAATGGATCAGCAAGACTGCCGTCGCGGCAGCAGCCGAGTTTGCCCCGCAACTGCCCGCACCGCCCGCAACCCGACCTGTCAGCGCGCCCTACCCGGCGCCGCGCCCGCTTATGGAGCCCCGACCTTGACCATCTACAGCATGACCGGCTACGCCGTCACCACCCGTGAAACCACCGCCGGCACGGTCACCCTGGAAATGAAGAGCGTGAATTCGCGCTTCCTGGACCTGCAATTCCGCATCAACGACGACCTGCGCGCAGTCGAACCCATGCTGCGCGAGGCCATCATGGGCCGCCTGGTGCGCGGCAAGGTGGAATGCCGCCTGTCCTTCGGCCGCAAGGTGGCCAGCGGCAACAGCCAGGCGCTCAACACCAATGTGGTGGCGCAACTGGCCAACCTGCAAGACCAGCTGCGTGCGCAATTCCCGGATGCAGCGCCGCTGTCGGTCAACGAACTGCTGCGCTGGCCGGGTGTCATGGAAGAAGCCGAGATCAGCCAGGAAACCCTGCAGGCCGACATCCTGTCGACCCTGCAACAGACCCTGGACGCCTTCGTCGACAGCCGTGCCCGTGAAGGCGCGGCGCTGCAGGCGGTGATCCTGGCGCGGGTCGACGCAATGGAAGCCATCGTGGCCCGCATCACCCCGCTGGTGCCGCAACTGGTCGAGCAATTCCAGCAAAAGGCCACCGAACGCATGACCGAAGCCCTGGGCCTGGCCCTGCAGACGCAGAACGGCGCCGCGCCGGTGGCCACCCGTGAGGAATCGCTGGAACGCATCCGCCAGGAAGTGACGCTCTACGGCATCCGCATCGACATCGCCGAAGAACTGGCGCGCCTGTCGGCCCACTTGGGCGAAACCCGCCACATCCTGAAGAAGGGTGGGCAGGTCGGCAAGCGTCTGGATTTCATGATGCAGGAACTCAACCGCGAGGCCAACACCGTGGGCTCCAAGGCTGCCGTCAAGGAACTGGCCGACGCTTCCATGGAGCTCAAGCTGCTGATCGACCAGATGCGCGAGCAGGTGCAGAATCTGGAGTAAGCCCAGGCGCCAGCATTGCCCGACCTGTCGGGCAGAGATTCACGATATTCAAGATATTCACGACATTTTCAGCGAGGACCCCATGCCCGTCCAAAAACCCACTTCCGGCAGCCTCTTCATGGTGGTTGCGCCCTCCGGCGCCGGCAAATCGACCCTGGTCAACGCCCTGTTGAAGCAGGAGCCGGCCATCAAGCTGTCCATCTCCTACACCACCCGCGCCCCGCGCCCGGGCGAAGAACACGGCCGTGAATACTATTTCACGGACGCGGAGGATTTCCTGAAGCGCCAGGCCGAGGGCGAATTCCTCGAATGGGCCGAAGTCCACGGCAACTACTACGGCACCTCGCGCCTGATGATCGCCGACCAGATCGCCAACGGCACCGATGTGCTGCTGGAAATCGACTGGCAAGGCGCGCAGCAGGTCAAGAAGCAGTTTCCCAATGCCATCGGCATCTTCATCCTGCCGCCGTCGATCGCGGCGCTGGAAGAGCGTCTGAAGAAGCGCGGACAGGACGAACCGCACGTCATCACCCGCCGCATCCTGGCTGCTGGCGGCGAAATCGCGCACTCCCCGGAGTTCGAATATGTTATTATCAATCAAGAGTTTGCCGTCGCTTTATCCGAGTTGACGGCCATTGTCCAGGCAGCCCGCTGCCGATTCCCGCAACAAGCCGCCCGCAACGCCTACCTGTTCACACAGCTGGGCATCCACGCGAGCTGAGCCTGTCAGGGCGCCGGACCGATCCATCCACACGCAAGACCGTCATTCAGGAGTTTTACATGGCCCGCATCACCATCGAAGATTGCCTCAAGCAGATCCCCAACCGTTTCCAGTTGACCCTGTCGGCCACCTACCGCGCCCGCCAGCTGCTGCAAGGCCACACCCCCAAGGTGGAAGCCAAGGACAAGCCGACCGTGACCGCCCTGCGTGAAATCGCAGCGGGCAAGGTCGGCGTGGAAATGCTGAAGAAGGTTCCGGCCTGATCCTGGTCCGTCCATGAAGCTGATAACGGACAAGTATGAGCCTCACCACTACCGACTCCACCTTATCAGCCGCTCCTAGCCCCAAACGTGCCACCGGTTCCGGTCGCACCGCACCTCCCAACGAAGTCGCCCCCGCCGCTGCCCACAGCGGCGTGGCGACTTTTGCGCATCTGATCCCCAAGCTCGAAGAGTACCTGACCCCTTCCGAACTGAAGAAGGTCAAGGAAGCCTATCGCTTCGCCGATGAGATGCACCTGGGCCAGATGCGCAAGTCGGGCGAACCCTACATCTCGCACCCGCTGGCGGTGGCCGAGATCTGTGCCGAATGGAAACTGGACGCCCAGGCCATGATGGCGGCCTTCCTGCACGATGTGATGGAAGACCAGGGCGTCAAGAAGGAAGAGCTGATCGAACGCTTCGGCGCCTCCGTGGCCTCCCTGGTGGATGGCTTGTCCAAGCTGGACAAGATCGAATTCCAGAGCCAGGTCGAGGCGCAGGCCGAGAACTTCCGCAAGATGCTGCTGGCCATGGCCCGCGACGTGCGGGTGATCCTGGTCAAGCTGGCCGACCGCCTGCACAACATGCGCACGCTGGGCTCCATGCCGCCCGAGAAGAAGCGCCGCATCTCGCGCGAGACCATGGAAGTCTATGTGCCCATCGCGCACCGCCTGGGCCTGAACAACATCTACCGCGAGCTGCAGGAACTGTCCTTCTCGCACCTCTACCCGCTGCGCCACCGCACGCTCTCCAAGGCCGTCAAGGCTGCGCGCGGCAACCGGCGGGAAGTCGTCACCAAGATCATGGAATCGGTCACCTCGACCCTGATCGCCGCCGGCATCCCGGCCCAGGTCGACGGCCGCGAAAAGACCCTCTACGGCATCTACCGCAAGATGCGCAACAAGCACCTGACGTTTTCGCAGGTGCTGGACGTCTATGGTTTCCGGGTGGTGGTGGACAGCTTTGCCAACTGCTATGTGGCGCTGGGCACCCTGCACTCGCTGTTCAAGCCCATGCCGGGCAAGTTCAAGGATTACATCGCCATTCCCAAGCTGAATGGCTACCAGTCGCTGCATACCACCCTGATCGGCCCCTACGGCACGCCGGTCGAGTTCCAGATCCGCACCACCGAAATGCACCGCGTGGCCGAGTCCGGCGTGGCCGCGCACTGGCTGTACAAGGATGACGAGGGCAGCCTGACTGACCTGCAGCAGCGCACCCACGCGTGGCTGCAATCGCTGCTGGACATCCAGAAGCAGACCGGCGACTCGGCCGAGTTCCTGGAACACGTCAAGGTCGACCTGTTCCCCGATTCGGTCTACGTCTTCACGCCCAAGTCCAAGATCATCGCCCTGCCCCGTGGCGCCACGGCGCTGGACTTTGCGTACAGCATCCACACCGACATCGGCGACCAGACCACCTCGGCCATCATCAATCACGAACCGGCGCCGCTGCGTTCCGAGCTGCACAACGGCGACATCGTCGAGATCATCACCTCGCCGACCTCGCGCCCCAGCCCCAACTGGCTGGGCTATGTACGCACCGGCAAGGCCCGCTCGGCAATCCGCCATCGCCTGCGCACGGCCAACAAGGTCGAGTCGCAAGCGGTCGGCCGGCGCCTGCTGGGTAATGCCCTGCACACCCTGGGTATCGACCCGGAACTGCCGTCCCACATCGTCGAGCGCCTGCTCAACGAATCCAGCGCTAAGACCATGGACGACCTGTATGCCGAGATCGGCATCGGCACCCGCATGGCGCCGCTGGTGGCACGTCACATCATGACCATGATGGATACCGGGGTGAGCGTGCCGCAGCTGGATCCGGAAGGCCATATGCTGCCCAACAAGCCCGACCCGGTGGTCATCACCGGCAGCGAAGGCGCATCGGCGCAGTTGTCCTCCTGTTGCATGCCGATCCCGGGCGACCGCCTGACTGGCTACCTGCGACCGGACCAGACCCTGATCGTGCATACCCAGGAATGCGAGACCGCCAAGCGCCTGCACGAGAAGGAACCGGAACGCTGGATCGAGCTGGTCTGGGGCCACGACCTGAACCGCCGCTTCGATTGCCGCATCACCATCCTGATCCACAACGAGCGCGGCACGCTGGCGCGCATCGCGGCCGAGATCGGCGAATCGGACGCCAATATCGTCTCGGTGGCCATGGACGACGAAGGTGGCAATGCCTCGATGAAATACCTGCGCTTCACCATCCAGGTCGAGGACCGGGTCCACCTGGCGCGCATCATGCGCGGCATCCGCAAGATCGACAGCGTCGCGCGTATCCTGCGCGACCGGGGCTGATGCCGGTGATGCCATGAGATGACGCCATGAAGAACGCCCGCAATCGCGGGCGTTCTTCATTTGGGGCCTTCGGGTGAACATCCAGGGCCACTCAGGCGACCGCCTTCTCCTGCACCAGGCCGACCTGCGCTTCTGCTTCCAGAAGGCGCTGGCAGGCCTGCGCGCCCTTGTCGGCGATGCCACGTTCCAGCTTGTCGGCGAAGAATTCGATGAGGGCACTGACTGCACTGGGCAACTGGCGGCGGTGCACATAGACCGCATAGAAGCCCATGGTGTCGCGCTGGTAATCCGGCAGGATGTTCACCAGGGTGCCATTGCGCAGGTCTTCCGAGGCCAGCATGGTCGGCAACAAGGCAATCCCTAGCCCGGCCCGCGCGGCCCGCAGCTGGCCCTGGGCGGTATTGACGCACAGGCGCGGCACCACCCGCACACTCTCGGGACCATGTGGCCCCTCCAGCTTCCAGACCGTGTGCTGGGGCGCCTGCGAGGTCGCCAGACAGGCGTGGGCGACCAGGTCCGCCAGGGCCTGCGGCGTACCCTGCCGCTCCAGGTAACGCGGGCTGGCAATGAGCGCCAGATGGCTTTGCACCAGTTTTCTGGCCACCAGGCTGGAATCGGGCAATACCCCGCCGCGGAAGGCCAGATCGATGCCCTCGGCAATCAGGTCGGCGCGGCCATCGTTGAGCACGAACTCCAGCTGCACCTTGGGATAGAGATGCATGAACTCATGCATCCACTCGATCGAAAAATTGTCGAAGAAATCCACCGGCGCCGCCACCCGCAGGCTACCGGTCGGCTCGCCCTGGCTCTCGGTCAGGCTGACGCTGGCGTGTTCGATGTCTTCCAGGCCGGGCGCGCAGCGTTCGAAGAATTCCCGACCCGCCGCAGTCATGTTGAGCTGACGCGTGGAGCGTTGCAGCAGGCGCACGCCCATGTTGGCCTCCAGGGTCTGCAGGCGCCGGCTGATGGTATTGGGTGGCATGGACAGCTTGCGGCCGGCGGCGGCAAAGCTGCCGGCACGCACCACATGCACGAACAGCCAGATGTCGTTCAGGTCTAGCATGGCGATGGCCTTCTTCCTCTATGTCCGTCTCGATCCCATTACTTCCAAAACTGGATCAGTGAAATGCGATTCTCGCATCTATTGGAGGAAATGAAAACTGGGTATTGTTCATCCCAATGCAAACGCCTTCCTGTCGAGGCGATGCCAACCGAACAATGTAAAGGAATGACCATGAGCACCCTGCTGCATATCGACTCCAGCGCCCGTACCGGCGGTTCCATCTCGCGCCAGCTGACCGCCTCCTTCGCCCAGCAATGGCAGGCCAAGAACCCCGGCGGCAAGGTCGTTCATCGCGACCTGGCCGCCAACACCCTGCCGCACCTGAGCGAATCCTTGATGGGAGCCTATTTCACCCCGGCCGATGCCCGCAGCGCCGAGCAAGCCGACGTGATCAAGCAATCCGACGCCCTGGTCGATGAGCTGCTGGCCGCCGACACCATCGTCATCGGCGTGCCGATGTACAACTTCGCACCGCCCTCGACCCTGAAGGCCTGGATCGACCACGTCTTCCGCGCCGGCCGCACCTTCAAGTACGGCGAAACCGGCCCGGTCGGCCTGGTCACCGGCAAGAAGGCCGTCATCATCCTGTCCCGTGGCGGCAAGTATTCCGAAGGTCCGATGGAAGCACTGGACTTCCAGGGCAAGTACCTCAAGGGCGCCCTGGGCTTCATCGGCATCACCGATGTCGAACTGGTGATCGCCGAAGGCGTCTCCATGGGTGAAGAGGCCGCCAAGCAAGCCGTCGCCGGCGCCGAAGCGAAGATCAACGCCACCGTCTGATCGCGCCAGCGGGCTTGCCCGCTCTCGCGCTGCCCATGTGAACGGGGCGCACCGCCAACAGCGGTGCGCCCCGTTTGCCGTGTTCCGTGTCAGGCTCAGTGGCTGCCCAGCCCCTTGTGCATGCGCCGCAAGCCCAGCCAGACGCAGGCCGCCACCACCGGCACCACCAGGCCGGTGGCCAGGTCCGGATTGATGGGCAGGCCCGCCGCCTTGGCCGCCTTGCCGGCATACCCCAGCAGACCGATCACGTAATACGAGATGGCTGCCACCGACAGGCCCTCCACCGCCTGCTGCAGCTTCAGTTGCTGGGCGGCGCGGGCATTCATGGATTCCAGGATCTGACGGTTCTGGCGCTCCTGCACGATGCCGATCCGGGTACGCAAGAGGTCGTTGGTATGGGCGATGCGCTCGGCCAGGGCTTCCTGGCGGCGGGCGATGGCCTGGCAGGTGTTCATGGCCGGCGCCAGCCGACGCTCCATGAATTCACCGATGGTTGGCACGCCTTCGATGCGCTGCTCGCGCAATTCCTCGATGCGCGCCTGCACCAGCCGGAAATAGGCCTGCGAGGCCGAGAAGCGGTAGCTGTTCTCCAGCGAGAGCTTTTCGATGCGTGCCGCCAGACCGGTGATCTTGCGCAGCACGCGCTCATCTTCGGCCTGTTCCTCCGGCGTGCCGGCGGTGGACTGCTCGGATTGCACCATGGCCGCCGTCAGCGCCGCCAGGTCGCCCTCGATCTGGTTGAGCAGCGGGCCGGATTGCTGGGCGTGCGGCAAGCCCAGCAAGGCCATCATGCGATAGGTCTCGATTTCCAGGATGCGCTGGGCCAGGCGCCCGCCTTGCAGCTCGCGCAGGCCGATGTCGCGCACCACGAAACGCGAAAATCCATCCGACTGGATCTGGAAATCGGTCCAGATTTCCCCGCCCTGCAAGACCTTGCTGGAACTCATCAGCTTGCCTTCGAAGATGCGCTGCATCTGGCGTGCGGTCGCAGCCGGGTCATCGTCACCGGGCTCCACCACCACATGCGCGGCCACCATCAGCTTGCCCTTGAGCGAGAGCTGCCACTGCTGGGGGATGTGCGCCAGCGGCGCGCGGGCGAAGGCCTGGTCGGTGGAGAGCGGCTCCTCATGGGCCTGGGCGAAGGTATAGGTGGCGAACTCGGTGTGGCACTCCCACTTCAGCCGGAAGCGGCCGAAGTCGTGATAGAAGTGCTTGGCCTCGCCACCCGGGGCGACCACGCCGAAATGGGCGCACAGGTCATCCAGCAGCGCATGCTGGGCGCTGGCATGGCGACCGCCATTGCCTTCTTCGCGCACATAGACGGCCAGGTGGGTGAGCGTTTCCGAACGTGTCAGCTGCAGGAAGGGGCGCGAATGCACCTCGGCAGCCAGGACGACGCGCTGCGGGTGGTTCAGGCTGGCAAAAACGATGGACATGGGACTTTCTCGTGGATGATTGCAATGCTGTGCGCCGGTCGCGCTTGTCGGCGACAGACTAACCGCCGGCCGGCCTGCAAGTCAGGCCGGGCCGCGGCGAAAACGGGTGGTGAGCCGGCGCGCCTACTGCGGCTGCGGCGGCGGATAGGTGACATCGAGGATGGTCAGCTGCTCCACGCCCGAAGGAGTCTGCAGCACCACCTCATCCCCTTCGCGCGCCTTGGTCAGCGCCCGCGCCACGGGCGAAATCCAGCTGATGCGGCCCTTGAGCGGATCGAGCTCGTCGATGCCGACGATGGTCACCGTATGTTCTTCGCCGCGCTGGTTTTCGTAATGCACCGTGGCTCCGAAGAAGATCTGGTCGCTGCCGTGATGCACCGAGGGATCGACCACCTCGGCATTGTCCAGCCGCTTGGTGAGGAAGCGGATGCGCCGGTCGATCTCGCGCAGGCGCTTCTTGCCGTAGAGATAGTCACCGTTCTCGGAGCGGTCGCCATTGGAGGCGGCCCAGGAGACCACGCGCACCACCTCCGGACGCTCCTCGTCGATCAGGTGCAGCAGCTCATCCTTGATGCGCTGATGGCCCTGGGGCGTCATGTAGTTCTTGGCCCCGGCCGGGATGGCCGGCAAGGCGATCTCGTCATCGTCGTCGGCGCCGTCGGATTCTTTTACAAATGCCTTGTTCATGTGCGAATGGATGGGTATGCAGGTTCGTTCTTATTGTAGCCGCATGCGTGGGCTCGCAACGGTACAGTTGGGACGATTAATCCTTGCATCAGTGTGCTGGGCGTGCGCCCGGCCCGCGACCCTGTCCGGCAACGGCAAGGCTCGCCCTTTGGCCCGCACTCGGCGATAATCTGCCTTCCCGCCTGGTCACAGGCTTACCACTCCACTGCTTCCGCGACCTCATGTCCTCCATCGCCCCTCGCTATCGTATCGGTCTCATCGCCAACCGCGCTCATCAGGACGCTACCGATTCCGCCCTGGTGCAGTTGCTCACCGGCTCAGGCCATCGCATCGAAAGCCTGCAACCCGAACTGATCGTGGTCGGCCGCACGCTCGACGCCATCGGCCAGATGAACCTGCTGCCCGGCTACCCGCATCTGGTGCGTTTCCCCTACGGTCGGCAAGGTGGCCTGATGAAGCTGGTCTCGCGCACGGTCGATCCCGACCCCGAGCGCACGCTGGACGCCGTGATCTATCTGGTCGATCCGGTCGACCCCTCCTCCACCTTCCCCGAGGCGGTGGCCCTGAAGCGCCAGTGCGTCATCCATGGCAAGCCCTTCCTGTCGACGCTGGCCGGCGCCCAGGAGTGGTTCGAACTGGAAGCCATCGCCAATGGTGCCGCGCCGGACAGCTTCCTGGATGAGCGCTTCCACCTGGAGCAGGAAGGCATCGCCCTGATCGCCCACGACGCCATGAAGTCGCGCATGCTGGAACTGGCCGAGAAGCACTTCGAGGTGCTGGACCGCTTCGCCTTCCGCTGCGCCACCGGCACCACCGGCGGCCTGCTCAACCAGCTGGCCATGAAGATCAAGGGAGATGCCGGCCGCAACTGGGTGCGCCCCTTCCTGTCCGGCCCGCTGGGCGGCGACGCGCAGATTGCCGAACTGATCCTGGAGCGCCAGTGCCGTCGCGTGCTGTTCCTGGAAGACCCGCATGTGGCGCGCCAGCACGAAGCCGACATCCAGTTGCTGGAACGGGCCGCCCGCACCGTGACCGGCTATGCCTCCTGCATGAGCGATGTCAAATGGGGCGACCGCTGGCTGTCCCTGATCAAGGCGCGCGCACTCTGAAGTCCGCATGACCGCATCCCCACCGCCGACACCGCCGCCCCACTCCGTGCCTCCGCAGCGCCCGGGGCGCTGGCGCCGCCGGCTGCTGGCGCCGCTGATCTATACCGCGGCCCTGCTGCTGATGCTGGAAGAATGGCTATGGGACGCCACCCAGGCGCTGCTGGCGCGCATTCCCGACTGGCCCTGGCTGGTGCGGCTGCAACACTGGGTGGAACGGCGCCCGCCCTATGTGGCGCTGCTGATCTTCCTGGCACCTACCCTGCTGCTGCTGCCGGTCAAGCTGCTGGCGCTGCTCTCGATCACGCACGGGCATCCGACGCTGGGCCTGGCCATCGTGCTCGCGGCCAAGGTATTGGGGACCGCGCTGGTCGCGCGCATCTATGCCCTGACGCGCCGCAGCCTGCTGTCACTGGCCTGGTTCCAGCGCTACCACGATCAGTTGCTCGCGGTGAAGGCCAGGCTGACCGCGCAGCTGCAGGCCACTGCAGGCTGGCAACAGGCAAAGCGGCTAGTACAGTTGTGCAGGCAACGTGTGGCAGATGTGAAGTCGCTTGTGCGGGCGCGCATGGCCCGGTCGCCGCGCTCCCCGCTGGCGCGCCTGATGCGCCTGCTGCGCAAGCTGGTGGCCCGCATGCGCAGCCGCTAGTGTTGAAAACCGTTGCAGAGAATGCTGCAAAAAGTCGAGCGCAAATGAAACAAGGCCGCCGTAGCAGTCTTGTTTGCAGATTCATCGCCACCCGGGCCGGGCAGGATCAGTCGTCATCATCGTCATCGATGTAGCCGTCCGGCGGCGGCGACATCTGCATCGTGGCATGCTGGCCGATATTGTTGTTGGAAATGCTGTTGCCCCACTCGAAGGCATGCTTTTCAGCGGCAAAGAAATCATCGGCCGACAGTTGCAGTTCATCCAGCAGGTACTGCATCTCGGCCTGATCCGGCGCCCGTTGCTCGGTGCACTCCACCAGACGCAAGGCCAGGCCGTAGAAGCCGCTGCGACGCAGCAGCGCCTCCCGGATCTCGGTACTGACGGTGATCTGGCGCAGCACCGTTTCCATGCTCATCCCGAACAGGGCATCGACCAGCGACATGATGCCCACCGTGAACGCCATCTCCGACATCTTGCGGCGCCCCGGGCGGATCTTCACCGTAATGAGTTCCAGCATCTTGCCGCGCGTGGCCGCCAGGATCATCAGCGGCGACATGGCGTGGGCACGGTCCTTCTCGGTATTGGCGAAGAGCAGGATCTGCAGCCAGCGCTTCAACTGCCGGCGACCCAGCACGATCAGGGCCTGGCCCAGCGAATCGATGAACTTCTGGAAGCCGTACACCGGGGTATTGACCAGCCTCAGCAGGGTCAGGCTCAGCGCCACGTCACGCTTGATGAAGCGCACGATCTCGGCATTGTCGACATTGCGCACCAGCAGCGTGAGCAGGTGCATGATGATCATCTTCGAGGCCTCCAGCTTCTTGCCCTGGAGGATCATCGGCTTGGCGAAGTAATAGCCCTGGAAGTAATCGAAGCCGAAGGTCATGCAGTCATTGAACTGCTGCAGGGTCTCGACCTTCTCGGCCAGCAGCTCTTTCTGGGCGCGCTTGAAGTGCACCGACAGCTTGAGCAGCTTGCTGGGATCGACTTCCATCACGTCGATCTTGATGATCTTCACCAGCGGCAGCAGTTCTTCGATCTCTTCCGACTCGGCCACCACGTCATCCAGCGCGAACACATAACCGGCCTTGGTCAGCTCGCGCACGCGCGCCACCAGTTCCGGTGTCACGCGTACCGTCTCCAGGATTTCCAGCACCACCTTGTCGGAGGGCAGGAAATAGATGAAGTCGCTCATCAGCACGGCCGCATCGACATTGATGAAGCCATGCAGGTTACCGATCACATTGGACAAGCCCAGCTCGGAGGCATGGGCAATCACCGCCGCCGTCGCCGTCACGTCATCCTTGACGTTGGCCGGACCAAAGGCCGCACTGCGAAACAGCAGTTCGTAGCCGATCAGGTCCTGCTCGCGGCTCAGGATGGGCTGACGGGCCAGGAAGAAATCCAGGGCGTGATGAGGGTGTTGCGCGTGCGGGGGCAAGGCGGATGGGTCGGCGGACTGGTCTGACATGGTTGTTCTTTTACTAACCCCTCGCGTTGCAATTCTTGACGTGTGGCAATCTCACTATTGTAAGCCGATTTCTCACGATATCGGCGACAGCGAGACTACCCTCGACGACAAAATCACAAATATTCACAACGCCAGGAGCCCCCGTCATCAGAGTTCTCCCGACTCCAGAACATATTCCGCGCTGTCATCCACGCCCAGCACCTCGATCAGGTAGGGCATGACTTCCTTCAGCGTGGCTTCCAGCGTCCACGGCGGATTGAGGATGAACATGCCGCTGTTATGCAGGCCAAAGCCATCCGGTGCCGGGCCGTGGATGGCCAGCGTGACATTGAGCCAGCTCTTGGCACCCAGGCGCTTCAAGCGCTCGGGCAACTGGCGCGATTCATTGCGATGCAGGACCGGATACCACACGGCATAGGTGCCACCCGGAAAACGCGTGAGCGCATCCGTGAGCACCTGGGCTACGTGGCTGTAGTCACGCTTGTCTTCGTAGGGCGGGTCGATCAGCACCAGGGCACGACGCGAGGGCGGCGGCAAGAGCGCCTTCAGGGCGTCGAAGCCATCGCCCCGATGCACCATCACGCGCTTGCCGCGCGCTGCCGGACGCTGGCCCTGGGCGGCGGCATGCGCCTCCAGCTTGCGGAAATTATCCGTCAGCACCTTCACTTCGCTGGGATGCAATTCGAACAGACGCAAGCGATCCTGCTCGCGCATGATCTTCTCGGCGCAATAGGGAGAACCGGGGTAATAGCGCATCTTGCCGCTCGGGTTGAGCGACTTGACCACATCGACGTATTCCTGCACCGCCGCTGGCAGGTCCTTGCGGTCCCACAGCTTGGCGATGCCGGTTTCATATTCGGCGTTCTTGCTGGCGTAATCTCCATCCAGCGCGTAGACGCCCGCGCCGGCATGGGTGTCGATGACCATGTAGGCAGTCTCTTTCTGCCCGAGATAGCGCATCAACTGGATGATCACCATGTGCTTCAGGACATCGGCGTGGTTGCCGGCGTGAAAAGCGTGGCGATAACTCAGCATGGAAAATTCACTTCTTGGATGGGGTTGATAGCGGGTGGCGGCACGGACCGACGCGGGTCACTGGGTGGGCCACCGAAAAGAGGAAAAGCTCATGCATTTTATCAAGGATACGTGAGCAGTTGTCGGACTAATCCGCCATTGTTACAAAGAAGACATGCCCGCAGCGCCGGGTGATGCGGCCCGGCCGCTGGCCCCGGCGCCGGCCCGGGATGCGAGTCCGGCACCCGGCAGTGCGCGCGACGCCCTTAGTTACCGGCACGGTCCAGCCGGAAATACGCATCCAGCAGGGAGGTCTTGAAGACCACCCCCAGCAGGCGCGGGTCTTCGGCGCTGGCGATTACCGGCAGGCGCTCACCCTGATGGTCAAGGAACAGTTGCAAGGCCTCGCCCAGGGACATGTCGGGCGTCACCTCGTGCAGGAAATGCGGCCGCAGGAAATCGCGAGCTACCCGGCCTGCCGCTTCCTTCTTGTCCAGCAGCCAGGAAGTGATGTCCTGCAACGCCACCACCCCAAGGTAACGCTGCTGTTCGTCCACGATGTAGACGTACTTCACCGGGTACTTCAGGAACAGGGCACTGATCTCTTCCAGGCTGGCCTGTTCCTGCAGCACGGTCTCGGCCGGCCGGATCAGGGCGCGCATGTGGGTGCCGCGCAGCCGCAGGCGTTCTTCGTTGTCGCGATGGCGTTTCAGGGTGATCTCGTACATCGAGCGGCCGTCCGTGCTGCGCGCCACCACATAGGCGACCACGCAGGACAGCATCAGCGGCAGCACCACCTGGTAGCTCAAGGTCATCTCGAAGATCATCAGGATCGCCATCAACGGCGCATAGGACGCCGCCGCCAGGAACGCCCCCATGCCCACCATCGCATAGGCGAAGGGTTGCGACATGTGGAACGGCAGCAAAGCCTGGGCCGTATCGCCGAACAGATAGCCGACCGCCGCCCCCACGAACAGCGTAGGCGTGAAGATCCCCCCGACCGCCCCCGAGCCGACCGTGATGGCCGTGGCCAGGACCTTGATCACCAGCACCATCAACACCGCCTGCCACAGCCAGGTCGTATGCAGCAGCGAATTGACCAGGCTGTAGCCATTGCCCCAGACCTCGGGCACCTCGATGGAGATCAGTCCGACCAAGAGTCCACCCACGCCCAGCCGCACCGGCAGCGGCAGGCGGAACTTGCCGAAGCCCTGCTTGCCCAGCTCCAGCACGCGCAGGAACTGCGGTGCCAGGATGCCGGCCAGCACGCCCAGCACCAGGAACAGCAGCACTTCCCAGCCACCGATCTCGGGGAAGTACGGCATTTCGTAGGCCGCCCGGTAACCCGGCAATTCGCGCATGGTGATGTTGGCCACCACGGAGGCCACCACCACCGGGCCGAAGCTCTCCATGACCAGCGAACCGAGCACGATCTCGGTGATGAAGAAAGCCCCTGCAATCGGCGCGTTATAGGCCGAGGTGATGCCGGCCGCCGCCCCGCAGGCCACCAGCAGCCGCAAGCGCGAAGAAGGAAAGTGCGAGAACTTGCCCACCAGCGACGCGCACAGGGCCGACAACTGCACCATCGGACCTTCGCGGCCGATGGAGCCACCGGAAGCAATCGACGCCAGCGAGGAGATGCTGCGCAAGAGCGTATTGCGCACCGGAATGGCGCCATCGCCGATGGCCACCGCCTCCATGTAGTCGCCGCCATTGCCGGCCGGGGTACGCTTGGCCCAGACCAGGAACAGGCCGGCAATCACGCCGCCGCAGGTCGGCAGCAGGATACGCACATGCCAGGGCAAGCCCTTGGCGATGTCGACGAAGCTCCCGTCATGTCCGGTCAGCCATATCTGCAGCAGCGCGATGCATTCGCGAAAGGCGATGGTGGCCAGGGCGCCGACGAAACCGGCCAGCGCGCCCCACAGCAGCATGGAATGGCTTTCGGACACACGACAGGCATTCAGTACCCGCAGCCGGTACTTGATCCAGAGTTCATGCATGGTCGCTGTCCTGCCCTTGCCTCTGGTCTTCCGCTATTTGCTCGTCGGCCGGCCGCATCAACGCCTGCAACTGCCGCAATTCGCCCGCAATGCTGGCCGCCGCCTTCTTCTGCATGCGACGGTAGCGTGCCAGCACCTCCTGCCCCAGCTCGGTCACCGCCGCACCACCGCCACGGGCGCCGCCGGTCGCAGTGGCCACCAGCGGGCTGGCGAAGCAGCGGTTCATTTCCTCCACCAGCAGCCAGGCACGCCGATAGGACATGTCCATCTCCCGGGCCGCGCCGGAGATCGATCCGGTCTGTGCGATCGCCTGCAGCAGATCGGCCTTGCCCGGCCCGAAGGCAATGGTCTGGCCCTGCATCACGCGCACTCTCAAGGTCTTGGCATCATTCATGCGCGTGATTGTACAAGGGCCTTGTACGTGCGGCCAATGCAGAGCGGGCGGTTGACGTTCGTTATATCCTTACGTATATTTCGCCACTCACCCGCCCTGCTCCCTTGTTCTCATTTCCAGGATTGCCGATGCTGAAGAAAACCCGTCTCAAGGCCGCCATCGGCGCCGCCTTCGCCGCCACGCTGGTGTTCTCCGCCGGCGCCGCCCAGGCCACCGATCTCGTGGTGTCCGCAGCCGCCAGCCTGACCAATGCCTTCAAGGAGCTGGCACAGTCCTTCGAACAACAGCATCCCGGTGTGAAGGTCATCAGCAACTTCGGTGCCTCGGACGTACTGATGCAACAGATCGTGCGCGGCGCCCCGGCTGACGTATTTGCCTCCGCCGACCAGACCGCCATGGACAAGGCGGTGGCGGAAAAGGCCGTCAACCCGGCCACCCGCAAGAACTTCGCCGCCAACCAGATCGTGGTCATCGTGCCGCATGACGCCCGGCACCAGCCGGCCACGCTGGCCGACCTGACCCGGCCGGACTATCAGCGCATCGCCCTCGGCAACCCGGCATCGGTGCCCTTCGGCCGCTACACCAAGGGCGCGCTGGAACAGGCCGGCCTGTGGTCGCAGGTCCAGGCCAAGGGGGTGATGGCCGAGAACGTGCGCACCAGCCTGGATTACGTGGCCCGTGGCGAAGTCGATGCCGGCTTCGTCTTCGCCACCGATGCCGCAGTGATGCCGGACAAGGTCAAGGTGGCCATCCGCATTCCTTCAGACACGCCGGCCACCTATCCCATCGCCATCACCTCCGGCAGCCGGCAACAGGAACTGGCCGCGCAGTTCGTGGCCTACGTGCTCTCGCCGAACGGGCAGACCGTCCTGGCGCGCTACGGCTTCCTGAAGCCCTGAACCCCAAGGTCGCCTGATGCATCCGGTCTGGACGCCGTTGCTGCTGTCGCTGAAGGTCGCGGGACTGGCAACCCTGCTCAATCTGGTCCTGGGCGTGGCCGCCGCCTATGGGCTGTCGCGCTGGCGCTCGCCGCTGCGTGACTTCATCGATTCGGTCCTGACCCTGCCCCTGGTGCTGCCGCCTACCGTATTGGGCTATTACCTGCTGGTCTTGTTCGGCCGCCGTGGCACCTTCGGCGCCTGGCTGGAGAGCCTGGGCATCCAACTGGTCTTCACCTGGCAAGGCGCGGTACTGGCCTCCACCGTGGTGGCCTTCCCGCTGGTATTGAAAGCGGCCCGGGCCGCCTTCGAGAGCGTGGACCATCAACTGGAAAACGCGGCCCGCGTGCTGGGCGTCTCCGAGGCCGGCGTGTTCTTTCGCGTCAGCCTGCCGCTGGCTACGCGCGGCATCACCGCTGGTGTGCTGCTGGCATTTGCCCGCGCCCTCGGTGAATTCGGCGCCACCCTGATGGTGGCGGGCAACCTGCCGGGCCGCACGCAGACCCTGTCGGTGGCCATCTACGAGGCAGTCCAGGCCGGCGACGACGGCGCAGCCACCTTGCTGGTGGTGATTACCTCGATCACCTGCGTGGTGTTGCTGATGCTGGCCGGACGACTGGTGCCGGACCGCTCGCAGCTGCAGATTCGCTAGACTGTCGCGGTTGATCCCTTTTACCTGTCCCTGCCTGCCGTGAGCATCGACCTCCAGATCCAGAAACAACTGCGTGCCGCTGATCGTGTCTTCGAGCTCGATATCGCCCTGGCTTCCGACAGCCAGCGCATCGTGCTCTACGGTCCCTCCGGCTCGGGCAAGAGCCTCACGCTCAAGGCCATTGCAGGCCTGATGCGTCCCGACAGCGGCCATATCCGCGTGCATGGCCGGGTGCTGTTCGACGCCGCGCAAGGTATCGACCTGCGCGTGCAGGAGCGCAATGTGGCCTACCTGTTCCAGGACTACGCCCTCTTCCCGCACCTGACGGTGGCGCAGAACATCGCCTTCGGCCTGACCCTGGGCAGCTTCAACACACGCCGCCCGGCCCAGCACCCGGCCGTGATGAAGTGGCTGCAGGCTTTCGAACTGGAAGCCATCGCCCACAGCCATCCGGCGCAGATCTCCGGTGGCCAGCGCCAGCGGGTGGCCCTGGCGCGCGCCCTGGTGGCCGAGCCCGACATGCTGTTGCTGGACGAGCCCTTCTCGGCCCTGGACCTGTCCCTGCGCCAGCGCATGCGCCAGGAACTGGCCGACCTGCAGACCCGCCTGCAGGTGCCGATGCTGCTGATCACCCACGATCCGGCCGATGTCGAGGCCCTGGGCCAGACGGTCTTCGAAGTGCGCGACGGCCGCTTGCGGGCGGCTTGACGCCTCCCGGGACAGCCCAGACTACAGACGAAAACTACAGACGAAAAAAAACCGCACCCTTTTGAGGTACGGTCGCAAGTTCGGGGATCACCCCGCCAGCCCGCGCAAGGATGCGGGCCGGCGCTACATCACACATTCACACTCAAACCATTGCACGCGCGGATCAGGCCGCCTTCTTGGCCTTGTCGTCGAAGAATTGTTCATCTTCGGTCGAACCATGCAGCGCAGTGGTGGACGACTGGCCCTGCTGGATCGCCTGGGTCACCGCGTCGAAGTAGCCGGTACCGACTTCGCGCTGGTGCTTGACCGCAGTGAAGCCCTTGGAGGCGGCGGCGAATTCGGCTTCCTGCAGCTCCACGAAGGCCGACATCTGGTTGCGGGCATAGCCGTGGGCCAGGTTGAACATCGAGTAGTTCAGCGCATGGAAACCAGCCAGCGTGATGAACTGGAACTTGTAGCCCATGGCGCCCAGCTCGCGCTGGAACTTGGCGATGGTGGCGTCGTCCAGGTTCTTCTTCCAGTTGAAGGACGGCGAGCAGTTGTAGGCCAGCAGCTTGCCCGGGAACTTGGCGTGGATGGCTTCGGCGAAGGTCTTGGCGAAGGCCAGATCGGGCTTGCCGGTTTCGCACCAGACCATGTCGGCATATTCCGCATAGGCCAGGCCACGCGAGATCGCCTGGTCGATGCCCGGGTGCGTCTTGAAGAAGCCTTCGACAGTGCGCTCACCAGAGAGGAAGGCCTTGTCGTTGGCATCCACGTCCGAGGTCAAGAGGTCGGCCGCTTCGGCATCGGTACGGGCGATCACCAGGGTCTTGGTGCCCATCACGTCAGCCGCCAGGCGTGCTGCATTGAGCTTTTCGCAGGCTTCGCGGGTCGGCACCAGCACCTTGCCGCCCATGTGGCCACACTTCTTCACCGAGGCCAGCTGGTCTTCGAAGTGCACGCCGGCCGCACCGGCCTCGATCATCGACTTCATCAGTTCGAAGGCATTCAACACGCCACCGAAACCGGCTTCCGCATCGGCCACGATGGGCGCGAAGAAGTCGATGTCGTCACGGCCTTCGGACCACTGGATCTGGTCGGCGCGGGCGAAGGTATTGTTGATGCGCTTGACCACCATTGGCACCGAGTTGGCCGGATACAGGGACTGGTCGGGATACATTTCACCGGCCAGGTTGGCGTCGCCGGCCACTTGCCAGCCGGACAGGTAGATCGCCTTCAGGCCGGCCTTGACCTGCTGCATGGCCTGATTGCCGGTCAGTGCGCCCAGGGCGTTGACGAAGGGCTCGTTGTGCACCAGGTTCCACAGCTTGTCGGCACCGCGCTTGGCCAGGGTGTGCTCGATCTGCAGCGAACCACGCAGGCGGACCACATCGGCGGCGCTGTAGTTGCGCTTGATGCCCTTCCAGCGCGGGTTCTCTGCCCAGTCGCGTTCCAGGGCCTGGATTTGCTGTTCACGTGTGCTCATGTGGATCTCCTTTTGGTCAATGATGAAGTGGCTAGAAACTGGATGAAATCGCGAATTCCATGACTTCATAGTAGGCCTGCGGGAGCAGAGCAACAATGTCTTATATAAGATATCTGTAAAATTTTTATACCAATAAATTCAATGGCTTACGATCACGATTTTGCGATGCGGAACGAAAATCCGGAGAATGAAAAGGCCATTTGATGCAGCGCACCCGCACTTTTCATATTGCGAAATGAAGATTTCGTATCGTAAAAACGGGGCAATGTGAAACCTCTTGCGTCCTCATCGTTCATATCCACATCACCCGCACCTGTCCTCTCTGGTTGTTTAAACAAACAAGAAGGCAGAGAATAAGCACCTAACTCATGAAACGGCGATATCACGCCGCCCTGTCTACATGCACTACGCCCTGGACATTCGCACCTTCCTCTTCAGTCATTATTTCTATACGGGTGTGCGGATCGCGATCGGGGTGGTCGGCCTGACCCTGCTGGTGTTCAACGTGGCCGACATGCCCACCACCATGACGGTCTTCCTGGGTGCGCTGTGTACCAGCCTGATGGACCTGCCCAGCCCGCTGCGCCACAAGTTCAACGAAATGCTGGCCGGCGTGCTGCTCTGTACGGTGGTGATGCTGATCATCAGCCTGTGCGCCCCGGTGCCCTGGCTGGTCAGCGCGATGATGGTGGTGGTGAGCTTCTTCGCCAGCATGATGGTGGTCTATGGCAAGAAGACCATGCCGCTGCAGTTCGCCGCGCTCATGGTGATGACCCTGTCGATGGAAAACCAGGTGCCGATCTCGGACGCTTTCCTGCACGCCGTGCTGTTCCTGGGCGGCGGGCTGGGCTACCTGGCCTATTCGATGACGGTGTCGTGGTTCCTGCGCCGCCGCATCAAGCAGCAGGTGCTGGCCGAGGCGCTGTTCGAACTGGCACGCTACCTGCGCATCAAGGCCGACTTCTACGACGTCAAGCATGACCTGGCGGGCCAGTTCAACCAGCTGGTGCGCCAGCAGATCGTGGTGGCCGACAAGCAGCAGGCCTCGCGCGACCTAATCCTGCGGGACTTGCATACCAAGCAGGATGGCCTGCTGGTGCAGGTGCACCTGTCCATGCTGGAGCTCTATGAGCAGGTGCTCTCCACCCACGCCGACTACGCCTTCCTGCGCCAGCACTTCGGCGACAGCGATGTCATGGTCTTCCTGCGCGACCTGGCCACCAAGGCCGCCCAGGACATCGAATCGATCGCCTACGCGGTCACCCGCAAGAAGGCCTCCGAGCCGAGCGTGAACTACAAGGCCGAGCTGCGCGCGGTGCAGTTCGAGATGCAGGAGCTGGCCCTGCCCGGCCCCCGGCAAGCCTCCGAAGAAGCCCTGACCATCCTGCGCGTGACCTACAACAAGATCCGCGACATCATCGAACTGATCGGCCAGGTGCACCAGGCCACCCGCAATCCGGTGGACCCGCTGCCCATCCTGCCGGGCTCGGACATGACCCCCTTCCTGACCCAGCAGAAGTTCAAGTTCAACATGCTGCTGGTGAACCTGCGCTGGCAGTCGCCGATCTTCCGCTTCGCCATCCGGGTCGCACTGGCCGTGACCACGGGCCTTTGGATCGCCAGCCACCTGCCCTACATGTCGCACGGCTACTGGATCGTGCTGACCATCGTCATCATCCTCAAACCCAACTTCAGCGCCACCAAGCAACGCATGGCGGACCGCCTGATCGGCACCGTCATTGGCTGCCTGATCACCATGCTGATCCTGCGCTTCGTCCACAATCCGCTGGGCCAGCTGGCGGTGCTGTTCGCGGCCAGCGTGGCGGCACCGGCTTTCACCTACATCAAGTATCGCTATACCGCCATCGCCGCCTCGGTACAGATCCTGATGCTGCTGAACCTGCTGGTGCCGGCCGGCCACCAGGGCGTGATCGGCGAACGCCTGATCGACACCATCATCGGCGTGCTCATCGCCACCGTGTTCTCCTATGTGCTGCCGGCCTGGGAATACCGCGACCTGCCCAAGCTGCTGCGCAACGTGCTCAAGGCCAGCCAGCGCTACCTGACCGCCAGCCGCGACATGCTCGAAGGGAAGGTGCAGGACGATTTCTTCTATCGGGTCTGTCGCAAGGGCTTCATGGACAGCCTGGCGGCCCTGATCTCGGCGCTGGTGCGCATGATGGACGAGCCGGCCACCAAGCAACGGGCGGTGCGTGAACTGAACCGCTTCATCGTGCAGAACTACCTGGTGGCGGCGCATATCGCGGCGCTGCGCCTGATGCTGCGGCGCCAGCAGGAACATCTGCCGCAGGCCGCCATCAGCAAGCTCATCGAAGACACCTACCTGGAGGCCAGCGAACACCTGGCCGAAGCGCAGCGCCTGCTGGCGCCCAAGCCGAGAAAACGCGGCGGCGCCGTGGTGGTCTCGCCGGAAGCACCGGAAGACAAGGCCCTGTCCGGCAAGATCGAGCTGATAGGTCCGGTCACGCCGGCACCCATCCCGGCCGAAGCGAGCGCCTGGTCGGGCTGGGCCAACCTGCGTCGCCGCAGTCACCAGCTCAATCAGGACCTCAAGGAAATCGTGGCGCAGACGGCGGCCATCGACAAGGAATTGCGCAAGGTACCGGACTGACGCCCTGAACGTCATCCAGGTCGCGCACAAGACAAAAGCCCGCATCTGCGGGCTTTTGTCCAGGTAGTGTCTCTGTACGGCGGGAGGAGGAAGCGTCTGGATGAGTCTGTTCAGAGCGGCGTACGCGCCACCAGCACGCCGTCCACGTCGGCATAGATCCAGTCGCCCGGATGGACCGCTACGCCGGCGATGCCAACCTTGATGTCGGCATCCCCTGCCCCCTTGCGGAAGCTGCGCTGGGGGTGGGTGGCCAGGGCGCGGATGCCGACGTCGCAGGCATTGAGTTCAGCCGCGTCGCGCACACAACCATTGACCAGGATGCCAGTCCAGCCATTGTCCTGTGCCAGTTGCGCCAGGTTGCCACCCACCAGTGCGCAGCGCAGGCTGCCACCGCCATCGACCACCAGCACCTGGCCATTGCCCGGCGTCTCCAGCGTGGCGCGGACCAGCACGTTGTCCTCGAACACCTTCAGGGTCCTGGCCGGACCGCTGAAGGTCTGCCTGCGCCCGAAGGAGGCAAAGATGGGAGGCAGTACGTGCAGGGTACCGCTGGCCAGCTTGTCTTCATTGGCATCGCACAGGTCGCAGGTGGCAAAGGACATCAAGGTCTCCTCATGGTCTGAATGGGCGGGGCCGGGATGGCCTCGGGGACGGACCTATACCGACAGGATGCGGTGCAGGCGCTTCTGATCGAACATACGAGAATCGGCCACCCGCAGCAAGGTCTCCACATCCAGGCCATCGACCGGATAGAGCGATACGCCCACCGACGCATCCACCGTGTACTGCTGCCCATCACGCCCCTCGATGGGCTTGTTGACGGCGTGGCGGATCTTGTCGGCGATGCTGCGGGCCACTTCGATGTCGGTCACGCCATGCAGGTAGACCACGAATTCGTCGCCGCCGAAACGCGCCACCGAATCATCATGCCGCAAGCTGTGCTGCAGTCGTTCGGCAATGGCGATCAAGACCTTGTCGCCTTCGTCGTGGCCATACTCGTCGTTGACGGCCTTGAAGCGGTCGAGGTCGATGAAGAGCAAGGCGAAGTGCAGCGGATTGGCTTCGGAGCTGTTGCGGCGACGGAAGTCGATCTGCGCGATCAGGGAATCACGGTTCAACACATTGGTGAGGCGGTCAGTGCGCAGGTTGCGCTCCATTTCCACGAAACTCAGCGCCAGCTGGCCGATCTCGTCGTTGCGATCGATGTTGAGCGCGGGGAACGGGCTGCCATTGCCGATGCTCTTGGCCGCCAGCGTGAGCTTGCGGATGTCGCGCAGCACCCAGCGCAGCAGCAGGAAACCGATCACGAAGGTCAGGCACACTGCCAGCAGGCCCAGCAGCAGGGTCTGGTAGACGCCGCTGGTGACCGAACCCAGGAAGTCCGAGCGCGGCGCAGCGCTGATGGCCAGCCAGTCCAGCCCGGCCTGGTCATGGTGCAGGCGGAAGGCCACTTCGATCTTGCTGCCCTCGCTGCGCGAACCCAGCAGCACCAGCTTTCCCGGCTCCGGGTTGTGGATGCTCAGGTAGCGCCGCACTTCCTCGAAGGCCTGCTGCACCAGCGGCGACTTGCTGTGTCCGGCATTCAGGCGCAACAGGTCCGAGCCCTGGTCGTTGGACTGGTAGATCGACTCGTCCAGCGAGGTGGCCACGATGTCACCCTTGAGCTCGGTCACGAAGGCCGCGCCATGCGGGCTCAAGGGAAGCTGGCGCAACAGGGTGGACAGCTGCTGCAGGCCAATGCTGCTGTTGGCCACGCCCAAAAGCGTGCCATCGGTATCGAAGATGGGCTTGGACAGGTTGATGCCCACCACATTGGGCCGGCGGTAATCGGCATACACCGGCGACCAGGTCTCGCGCCCCTGCTGGACCGCCTGCACATACCAGGGCCGCTTGCGCGGTTCGTAGTCCTGCACGGCGGCGAGCTTCATCTCGGTGCCGGGGCCGCGCAGGTAATAGACGTAGTTCTTCTCGCCCGGCTCGCGCACGCTGTACATGAAGACGTTGATCTGCTCCTGCTTGATGCCCAGGAAGCTGCCGTCAACCCCACCGAAATAGACGTAGCTGGGGTCGTCGAACAGCGAATTGGCCAGCCAGAGCCGCTCTTCGAGCTCCTTGCGGGTCTTGGGAAACGGCAGCGTCGCCGGCTGCTGGCCCGCCTCCGCCGGCGGCACCGGCGCGGGTGCCACCACGTTCAGGCTTTCGCGTGCGCCCATGGTCTGGCGGTCGATGCCCTGGGAGACCCGACCCATCACTTCGGTCAAGGCATTGCGTGCCAGCACCTCGGTGGCATCGTCGCCGGCGCGATACAGGAACCAGCCGATGGTCAGCACCAGGCAGACCATGAGGAAAATAAACGGCAGGATGAATAGCCGCTGCAGAGACGATTGCTTCAGAATCGCCCCCATGTGCTCTTGCTGCCTTGACCGCGTGTTCCCGATATGACCATGAATTCCTTGCTGCCGGGCAAGCAAAACCCTTCCCGGCGATTGCAGATGAGGCCGTGGCCTCGATCGATGGCGCACCTGTTTTTGTCGTGTGGCGCACTCCCCTTGATGAAGGTAAATATCACATTTTGCGCCGTCTTGGTGAGCGTTTTTTGCAATGCGGCGAAAGAAAAAGCGGTGGCCGATCCGCCCAGGAAGCGCGCTGGACGTGGAGTGTAGCAAAAGCACCAACTAAATTAAATGTATTACAACTTTCGGGAACGGATGTGCAGTAGCGTGCCGATGAAGTGAATCAAATCGCCCGCCCGGATGCATAAAAAAGCGGCAAGACATGAAAACATGTTCTCGCCGCCTTTTATGCTTCGGACCACTTCCTGCTCCGGTCGACCCGACGGCAGATCGGCGCCCTACCGCCTGCCTCCCTGCCACCCTTGCTCCCGGGCAGTTACTTGCTGAACGCCAGTTGGCCGTTCTCCACATCCACATGCACCACGTCCTTGGGACCGAACCTGCCGGCCAGGATTTCCTTGGACAGCGGATTCTCGATCTCCTGCTGGATGGCGCGCTTGAGCGGCCGAGCACCATAGACCGGATCGAAACCGGCTTCGGCGATCTTCTGCAGGCCGGCTTCGCTGATCTGCAGTCCGATTTCCAGCTTGGCCAGGCGCTGCTCCAGGATGCGCAACTGGATCTTGGCGATGGCGCCGATGTTCTTGGCGTCCAGCGCGTGGAAGACCACGATCTCGTCCACCCGGTTGATGAACTCCGGACGGAAGTGCGTGCGCACCTCGGCCATCACGGCCAGCTTCACCAGCGCCGGGTCGCTGTCTTCCATGCTCTGGATACGGTGCGAACCCAGGTTGGAGGTCATCACGATCACAGTGTTCTTGAAGTCCACGGTACGGCCCTGGCCATCGGTCATGCGACCGTCGTCCAGCACCTGCAACAGCACGTTGAAGACATCCGGGTGCGCCTTCTCGATTTCGTCGAGCAGGATCACGCTGTAGGGCTTGCGCCGCACCGCCTCGGTCAGGTAGCCGCCTTCTTCATAGCCGACATAACCCGGCGGCGCGCCGATCAGACGGGCCACGGAATGCTTCTCCATGAACTCGCTCATGTCGATGCGGATCATCGCCTCCTCGGTATCGAACAGGTAGGACGCCAGCGCCTTGCACAGCTCGGTCTTGCCCACGCCGGTGGGGCCCAGGAACATGAAGGAACCGTAAGGCTTGCTGGGATCTCCCAGGCCGGCACGCGAGCGGCGGATGGCGTCGGAAACGGCCACGATGGCTTCTTCCTGGCCCACCACGCGTTCATGCAGCACGTCTTCCATGTGCAGCAGTTTTTCGCGTTCGCCCTGCATCATGCGCGACACCGGGATACCGGTGGCGCGGGCCACGATCTCGGCAATTTCCTCGGCGCCCACCTGGGTGCGCACCAGCTTGGGCTTCTCGGTGGTGGCACCGGCCGCGTCCTTCTTGTTCTGCACCTCCAGCGCAGCTTCCAGCTCGGCCAGCTTGCCGTACTTCAGCTCCGAGACCTTCTGCCAGTCACTCTTGCGGGTGGCCTCTTCCATCTGCAGGCGCACCTTCTCGATTTCTTCCTTCAACTGCTGACCACCCTGGGCGGTCGACTTCTCGGCCTTCCAGATTTCTTCCAGGTCGGCGTACTCGCGCTCCAGCTTTTCGATTTCTTCCTCGATCAGTTGCAGGCGCTTCTGCGAAGCCTCGTCCTTTTCACGCTTGACGGCTTCGCGCTCGATCTTCAGCTGGATCAGGCGACGGTCGAGCTTGTCCATCACTTCCGGCTTGGAATCGATTTCGATCTTGATCTTGGAGGCGGCCTCGTCGATCAGGTCGATGGCCTTGTCCGGCAGGAAGCGGTCGGTGATATAGCGGTGCGACAGCTCGGCCGCAGCCACGATGGCCGGGTCGGTGATATCGACGCCATGGTGCACCTCGTACTTTTCCTGCAGCCCGCGCAGGATGGCAATGGTGGCTTCCACGCTGGGCTCATCCACCAGGATCTTCTGGAAGCGGCGCTCCAGGGCGGCGTCCTTCTCGATGTACTGGCGGTACTCATCCAGCGTGGTGGCACCCACGCAATGCAGCTCGCCACGTGCCAGGGCCGGCTTCAACATGTTGCCGGCATCCATGGCGCCTTCGGCCTTGCCGGCGCCCACCATGGTGTGCAGCTCATCGATGAAGACGATGGTCTGGCCTTCATCCTGGGCGATTTCCTTCAAGACCGCCTTCAGGCGCTCCTCAAATTCACCGCGATACTTGGCACCAGCCAGCAGGGCCGCCATGTCCAGCGACAGCACGCGCTTGGACTTCAGGCTGTCCGGCACTTCGCCGTTGACGATGCGCTGGGCCAGGCCTTCGACGATGGCGGTCTTGCCCACGCCCGGTTCGCCGATGAGTACGGGGTTGTTCTTGCTGCGCCGTTGCAGCACCTGGATGGCGCGGCGGATTTCGTCGTCGCGGCCGATCACCGGATCAAGCTTGCCGGCACGGGCACGCTCGGTCAGGTCCAGGGTGTATTTCTTGAGGGCTTCACGCTGGCCTTCGTCCTGCTGCGAGGACACCGAAGCGCCGCCGCGCACGGCCTGGATGGCCGCTTCCAGCGACTTGCGGGTGAGGCCGTTTTCACGGGCGGCGCGACCGGCGTCGGACTTGTCGTCGGCCAGGCCCAGCAGCACCATTTCGCTGGCGACGAACTGGTCGCCATGCTTTTGCGCTTCCTTGTCGGCCAGGTTCAGCAGGGCCACCAGTTCGCGTCCGACCTGCACTTCGCCGCCGTTGCCGGAGACTTGCGGCAGGCGCTTGACGGCCGCCTGCAAGGCGGTATTCAGGCCGTTCACGTTGACCCCGGCACGCTGCAGCAGCGAGCGTGCGCCGCCGTCATCCTGGCCCAGCAAGGCCAGGATCAGGTGAACGGGTTCGATGTATTGATTGTCGTGGCCGACTGCCTGGGATTGCGCATCGGCCAGCGCTTCCTGCAATTTTGTGGTGAGTTTGTCGAGACGCATGGTTCGCTCCAATTTTTCAATGAGATGAAAGTTGGGCCTGCGCTTTGATTTTCAAGCAATGATCATGCCGCCTGTTTTGATCTGCATCAGTTCGCTGATCATCGTCAGCCCGCCAATGCCCGGTAGCTTGCAAACCCGGCAACACACAGCACGATGGAGCCCAGCAGGTGCAGCGCCGAATGGCCGATGGCCCACAGGTAATCGCCCCGCTGCAAGAGGATCATGGCCTCGGCGGAAAACGTGGAAAAGGTGGTCAGGCCACCCAGGAAGCCGGTCACCGCGAACAGGCGCCATTCGGGCGACAAGCCGGGATGCTGCTCGAAATAGGCCACCAGGAAACCGATCACGTAGGCGCCGAGCCAATTGGCCGCCAGCGTGCCCAGCGGCACGAAGTGGCCGGAGATATTCCACACCACCGAGATGCGCCAGCGCAGCCAGGCGCCCAGCGTCGCTCCGAGTCCCACTGCCAGCCATCCCATCATCGTTCCCCTTGCCTGCCCCATCGGGCCTTGTCGTTTCCAGTGTCAGCGCGTCCCCAGCCCCTGCATTTCTTCCCGCAGGCTGCCCAGGCGCTCCAGCGCCTGATGGTCTTCTTCCAGGGTCTTGTCGACGGTCACATGCATCCAGTCTACCCAGGTGCTGATCTTGGCATCCAGGTACTGGCGCGAAGGATACAACGCATACACGCCCATGTTCTGCAGGCGGTGCTGTGGCAGCACGCGCACGATGCTGCCGGTACGCAAGGCGTCCACCGCCGAATAGATGGGCAGCACGCCGATGCCCATGCCTTCGCGAATCGCGGTAAGCATGGCTTCGGCCACATTCACCTGGAAATTGCTCTTGACCGCTATGACGGCGCCGCCGTCCGGTCCTTCCAGGACCCATTCGTCCAGCGGCGAGATCGGGCTCACCAGTTGCAGGCAGACGTGATTGAGCAGGTCCGCCGGCTGCTGGGGCGCGCCGTACTTGTCCAGGTATGCTGGCGAGGCGCACAGCATGCTGAAGGTGGTCCCCAGCTGTCGGTAGATCAGGCCGGAATCGGGCAACTCCCGCGCCAGCACCAGGGAGACGTCATAACCCTCTTCCAGCATGTCGGGTATGCGTTGGGCCAGCGTCAGCTCCACCGCCACGTCCGGATAGCGCTTCTGGTAACCGGAGATGGAGGGAATCACGTAGCGCTGGCCGAAACTGGTCATGGCGTGGATGCGCAGCCGGCCCGAGGGGCGGACATAGGCCGCGCCGGCTTCTGCCTCAGCTTCGTCAACGTATGCCATGATCTGCTGACAACGCAGCAGATAGCGCTCGCCCGCCTCGGTCAGGGCAATGCGACGCGTGGTGCGGTTCAACAGGCGGGTGCGCAGATGGCGCTCCAGATCGGCCACGGCGCGGGAGACATGGGCGGTGGTCAGGGCCATCTGCTGGGCCGCCTGCGTAAAGCTGCCGGCCTCGACCACGCGCGCGAAGACGCGCATGTTTTGCAGGGTATCCATCTTGTTCCTATCAATAGACAGGTGTCGCGCCAGCAGGCACAACACCGGATGACAGCATTGTTACCCAAAACGGAGCAATCATTATTGCCAAATACGAGATAAAGAATTGCTGAATAGCGGATTTTTTTGGAAATAATTACAAAATACAATACATAACTTCTGATATTTGCATAATTCCGGGCAATCCCATGACACATATCGCCATCCCCAAGCTGCCAGACCTGAAGGTCGTTGCACTGGCGCTGACAATCGCAGCGGCCCTGGCCGGTTGCGCCGATCAGGGCGGCATCCAGCCGCAAGCACACGTGCGCGACGTCGCCGTGCTGGACGCCGGCCAGGCCATCCGCCAGGCCGGCAGCGAGGCCGGCTGGCCGCAACGCGCCTGGTGGCAGGTCTATGGCGATGCGCAGCTGGACCAACTGGTCAGCCGCGCCGTGGCCGGCAACCCCAGCATGGCGGTGGCCGCCGCCCGCGTGCGCCAGGCGCGCTCGCTGGCCGTGGCCACCCACGCCGGCGAGCTGCCCAGCGCCCAGCTGGATGTGGCGGTCGGCCGCAAGGACTGGTCCGATAACGTCTATTACGGCGCCACCTTCCGCGACAAGCTGACCTGGAACAACACCGCCACCCTGGGCCTGTCCTATAACGTCGACCTCTGGGATCGCAACAAGAACGCCACCCTGCGTGCCGAGGACGAAATGCATGCCGTGGCGGCCGACGCCCGCGCCGCCCAGCTCGATCTGGAAGGCAATGTGGTGCGTACCTATGTGCAGTTGGCGCTGCAATACGGCCTGCTGGACAACACCGAAGCCATGCTGAAGGAAGAACAGAAGATCCTCGACCTGGCCCATCGTCGTTTCAAGGGTGGCCTCGGCACCCAGCTTGAGATCACCCAGGCCGAAGCCCCGCTGCCGGAAACCCGGCGCCAGATCGAAGCCCTGCAAGAGAGCATCGCTCTGATCCGCAACCAGCTGGCCGCCCTGCTGGGCGCAGGCCCCGGTGCCGCCGACGGCATCACCCGCCCCACCCTGCAGCTGCAGGCCGCCATCGGCCTGCCCAGCGCACTGCCGGCCGACCTGGTGGGCCGCCGCCCGGACATCAGCGCCGCCCGCTGGCGCGTGGAGGCCGCCGGCAAGGGCATCGCCGTGGCCAAGGCCGCCTTCTACCCCAACATCAACCTGCTGGCCGGCATCGGCCCGGCCGCCGCCGGTGGCGGCTTGTTCTCCTTCCTGTCCGCCCCCAATCTCCAGACCACCTACGGCCCGGCCATCTCCCTGCCCATCTTCGAGGGTGGCCGCCTGCGTGGCCAACTGGGTGCGGCCAGCGCCGGCTATGACATCGAGGTGGAGCACTACAACGCCCTGCTCTCACTAGCCCTGAAGGGTATTTCCGACCAGGTGGTGACATTGCAATCGGTGGCCCGCCAGCAGGAGCAGGCACAGCAATCGGTGCAAGCCGCGCAAAAGAACGTGGATATCGCCACCCGTGCCTACCAGCGCGGCCTGACCGATTACCTCAACATCCTGCACACCCAGACCCAATGGCTGCGCCAGCAGCAGATCGTGCAGCAATTGCAGGCCCAGCGCCTGGCAGCCTATGCGGCGCTGCAGACTGCGCTGGGCGGTGGCATGGACAATGGCACTGAGCCTGATGAGCAGGTGGCCGCGCAATGAGCACCCCCGGCACACCCACGCCCACCACACCCGCCCTGTCGCTCAAGGCGCAACTGCACGAGGCTGCCCGCGACTGGTGGCGCAGTGATGCCCCAACCTGGGTCTATGTGTTCAAGATGGTCTTCGCTGGCCTGCTGGCGCTGGGCATCGGCTACGGGCTGGACCTGGAGTCGCCGCGCTCGGCGCTGATCACGGTCTTCATCGTCATGCAGCCGCAAAGCGGGATGATCCTGGCCAAGAGCTTCTACCGGGTCATCGGCACCCTGGTCGGCTCAGCCGCCGTGGTGGTCTTCGTGGGTCTGTTCGCGCAGACGCCGGAACTGTTCCTGCTGGCCTCGGCCCTGTGGATCGGCCTGTGCACGGTGGGCTCGGCGCACAATCGCAACTTCCGCTCGTACGGCTTCGTGCTGTCCGGCTATACGGTGGCGCTGATCGGGCTGCCGGCCGCACTGCATCCGGCCATTACCTTCGATTCTGTGATGACACGGGTGTCCGAGATCATGGTCGGCATCGTCTGCGTGGGCCTGGTCAGTGCGCTGGTGTTTCCGCAGGCCAGCGCACCGGGCCTGGTGCGCATCATCCGTGGCCGCTTTACCGCCTTCGTCGACCTGATCAGCGCTACCCTGGGCGGCAGCAACGACCGCAAGCAGCTGGAAGCCACCAATGCCCGCTTCGTGGGCGACATCATCGGCCTGGAAGCCATGCGCAGCTCGGCCATCTTCGAAGACCCGGAAGTGCGCCTGCGCAGCGGCCGCCTGAGCCGCATGAACAGTGAATTCATGGCACTGTCCACCCGCGTCCACGCGCTGCACCAGCTGATGAACCGGCTGCACGCCAATCCCGCGCCCGATGCGCAAGTGGTCATCGCCGCCATCTCGCCCTATTTCCGCGAGGTGCAGCCCTTGCTGACCCGCGCCAGCGGCGAACCGGTGATGAGTGCAGTGGATGCCGCCGACGCCGCCCTCAAGCTGGACGCCTTCAAGCGCGAGCTGCCGCGCCGCGTGCGCGCGACCCGTGGCACGCTGGCCGAACAGTGCGACAGCGACAGCGCCATGCTGGATTTCGATACGGCATCTGAACTTCTGTACCGCGTGGTCGAAGAACTGCATGCCTACACCCTGACCTATGCCTCGCTGAACCAGCGCCACCACGAGCGCGAGCAATGGGAGCATTCCTATGCCCCCAAGACCAGCATGACCACGGCATTGATCGCCGGTGCCCGCGCCGCCATCGTGATGCTGTGCCTGGCCGGGTTCTGGATCGCCAGTGGCTGGCCCAGCGGCGACGTGGCCGTGCTCAACGCGGCGGCTTTCTGCGCCATCACCTCGGCCGCCCCCGACCCGGCCAAGGCCACGCGCACGGTCGCCATCGGCGTGCTCTTCGCCGCCGTGGCCGGCTATGTCTACACCTTCCACATCCTGCCGCGCCTGGATGGCTACTGGATGCTGGCCAGCGCGCTCATGCCGGTACTGATGCTGGCCGTCTGGCTGACCACGAAACCCAAATGGGCAGGTTACGGCCTGGGTATCTGCATCTTCTTTCCCTTCCTGGCGGTACCGGACAACTTCGCCCACTTCAACGCGGCCGGCTACCTGAACGAATCGGTGGCGCTGGTGGTGTCCTTGCTGGTGACGGCCGTGGCCTTCATGCTGCTGCTGCCGCCGACCACCGACTGGACCGTGCGCGTGCTGGAAAAGCAATTGCGCAAGCAGGTGGTGGACGCCTGTTTCGGCAAGCTGGGCCGCCTGGCGCTGAAGTTCGAAAGCGGCACCCGCGACCTGATGCACCAGATCACGATCCTCACCAGCAGTCGCCCGGTCCTGCGCCAGAAGGCGCTGGGCTGGATGTTCGCCACCCTGGAAGTGGGCCACGCCATCATCGAACTGCGTACCGAACTGCACGGCATCCGCACCGAAACCCCGGACCTGCTGCCGCCCTCCGCCTATGCCGCACTGAACCGCCTGCGTGAAGCCATCCCGGCCCTGTTCGCCCGGCCGTCGGCGGCGACCCTGCAGACGGCGCTGGACGCCAATGACGCCACCATCGTCGAAGTCCAGACCGCCATCGGCCCGCATTACCGCGAACGCAGCGAACGTCATCGCCTGCAACGCACCCTGAGTTACCTGCACTTCATCCGCACCGCCCTGCTCGATCAGCAATCGCCGCTGCATACCATGCGCGCCGGTGCCAACCCCGCTTCCGGAGAACGCCATGCCACGTGAGATTTCCTTCTTCGACGCCTACATTCCAACGGTCCTGCTGCTGGCCGTGCTGGCCGCCGTCCTGGCCATGGCCGCGGACCGCGTCCTGGTGCGGCTGGGCTTCTACGAACTGACCTGGCACCCGGCGCTGTTCCGCGTGAGCCTGTTCGTCTGCCTGGCGGCCTTACTGGGGCTGTTCGTGTATCGCTAGCGGACATCGGCTTTACCGCCTTCTGCGCCAAACCCATCACTTCAGAAAAGATAAAGAAACAATCAGGAGTAGTTCACCATGTCGGTCAAATCGATTTTCCGCGTCCTCGTCACTTCGGCCATTTTCCTCTTGGCCATCCTGCTCGCCTGGAGCCTGTGGCAGCACTACATGCATTCCCCCTGGACCCGCGACGGCCGGGTGCGCGCCGAAGTGGTCAACGTCGCGCCGGACGTCTCCGGCCAGGTGGTGGCCCTGCCGGTGCGTGACAACCAGCTGGTCAAGAAGGGCGACCTGCTGATGGAAATCGACCCGGCCCGCTACACGCTGGCGCTGCAACAGGCCGAGGCCGCCGTCACCGCGCGCAAGGCAGATCTGGATGTGCGCCGTGCCGAGGTCGAGGCACGCCGCGCCGACCTGGCCATGCGCCGCGCCCAGGCCCGCCGCCGGGCCGACGTAGATGCGCTGGTGGTGTCGCGGGAAGCCCGCGAAGATGCCGGCAGCCAGGTCACCGCCTCGCAAGCCCAGGTGGAAGCCGCCCAGGCCCAACTGCAAGGCGCCCAGGCGCAATACCAGGCGGCCCTGTCACAGCGCGATACGGCCAGGCTGAACCTGGAGCGCACCAAGGTGTTCTCCCCGGTGGATGGCTATGTGACCAACCTGGCCGTGCGTCGCGGCGACTATGCGGCTGCCGGCGCGGCCAAGATCGCGCTGATCGACAGCCACTCCTTCTGGGTCTATGCCTATTTCGAGGAAACCAAGCTGCCGCTGCTGTCCATCGGTGACCGCGCCAAGATCCAGCTGATCAACGGCGCCACCCTGGAAGGCCACGTCGACAGCATCGCTCGCGGCATCTACGACCGCGACAATCCGCAAAGCCGCGAACTGACCGCCGATGTGAACCCGACCTTCAACTGGGTGCGGCTGGCGCAGCGCATCCCGGTGCGCATCCAGCTCGACAAGGTGCCGGAACATGTACTGCTGGCCTCGGGGCTGACTTGCACGGTGGTCTTGGAGCCGGGGAGCGGCAAGTCGCAGACGGCAGCGCGCAACTGAACCAGCCTGAGATAGCGGGAAGGCGGCCTTGATGCACAATCAGGCCGCCTTTTTCATGTGCGCTTGCGCGCCACCGCACCCACGCTCATGCCGACCGGCTTGAGCAGCTTGTCGGCGGTGGCCAGCGTGGGGCTGGACTCACCGCGTTCGATATCCTGCAAGGTGCGGGCAGATACGCCGCACAGCTTGGCGTATTCGGCAATGGTCAGGCGCAAGGTGGTGCGGATCTTGCGGATCACGGCGGGAATGGGCAGGGTCGGATCGGCGGCCAGTTCGTCGAACAGCGCACGCCGTTCTTCCAATTGCTCGATGGCAGTGAGCGGCTTGAAACGCTTGTCCATTCAAAGCGCCTCCAGCTGGGTACGGACCTGGGCCAGCGTGGTGGTCAATGGGTCGAGGAATTGTGCGTCGATGCGCAGATCGCGGGCGCGCTCCAGCAGTCCCGCCAGCGGCTGTGCCATCTCGCGCACAGCCGCCCGCACCGGTGCTGCCTCCAGTCGGGCCGCGTCGCAGGCCTGCGCGATCGCGCTGGCCCACTGCGGCGAACCGCCGTCATCGTGCTCCCAGCGCATGCGGCGGGCGATGCCATCCGGATGCAACCACATGGGCGCGAAGTCGAACAGCGGCGTGAGCCCGATCTGCCCCTGCGCGTCGCGCCGGATGGCAGTGTTGCGGGCATGGTTGTCGCGGTTGCGCAAGACGATGTTGGCGATGTCGCGCTTGAGGTATTCGATGACCTCCCCCATTGGATCGGTGGCGACCTGGCCCAGCCGGGCACAGGCGGCATTGTGCGACGGGGTCGCGGCAAAGCCGGTGACCCCGCATAGCGAGGCGATGCTTTCCTGCGCATGACGCACCACCCGGCCGTGGCGCAGCTCCCGGTCGAAACGCGGGATGAACAAGGCCTTGCCATGCAGTTCCAGCGCCTCGTGGACCTTCAGGCCGAGGCTGGCGGCCAACTGCATGTAAGGGGCTTCCAGTCGCAGGATGTTGGCCAGATCAGGATCGGGGCCACGCCCGAACTTGACGATGTAGTGGCGTTCGGCCAGTTCATCGGGCAAGGCGTGGTCAAGGTAGAACAGGCCGTCGCGCGCGCGCGTCAACAGAATCTTCGGCCATTCCCCCTGCACCCCTGAGGAACCGGCCAGGAACAATCCGTGTTGGGCCAGGTATTCGCTGAAGTCTTCCGAACGCGCGGCGATTTCATCGATGCCGAATCCGCGCAACAGCGGCCCGCTGCGTTGCTGGGCCCATTGCCAGGCTTCGAGCACGCGCATGTTCCCGATGGGATTGCCAGCCCCGGCGCAGAGCAGCGGCCAGTCGGCACTGGCCTCGGCGCGCTCGTCCAGGCCAAGCTGGCGCAGCAATTCGCCACGACCATAGCCCTGCGGCAACAGATCGATCAGAAAAGCCGGCCACCGGCTTTCTTGCAAAGCGTCGAAGCTCACCGGCACATTGACCGACACCGCAGCCGCATCGCGCCTATCCTGGTAGTCCACCACATGCGCCGCCTCATAGGCCAGGAAGGACGAGGCCGCCATGCCCTGCTCTACCGGGCCGGTCAGGGACAACGCGGCCGCGTCGCGCCAGGTGCCGTCGATATGTAGTTGCAGGGTGCAGGAAGTCTTCATATACACATCATACTATCATCAATATCCATAAAATCCAGGACAAACATGATAGTTTGATGTGCAAAAAGCCGTATTCAGGTGGCAAACACCTGCCACACCAACCAAACGTTGGCCGCCGAGATCGCCACGAACAGCAGCCACGCCGTGGCACTGACCCACCAGCGGTTGACCAGCTCGCCCATCAGGTCGGCTCGGCTGGTCAGGCGGATCAGCGGATACATGGCAAAGGGCAATTGCAGCGACAGCACCACCTGGCTGGCCACCAGCAGCTTGCCCACCGAATGCGGCCCCAGGGTAAGCACGCCGATCAGCGCCGGCACCAGCGCCAGGGCGCGGGTGATGACGCGGCGCTGCCAGCAGGGAATCTTCAGCTTCAGGAAGCCTTCCATGATGACCTGGCCGGCGATGGTGCCGGTGAAGGTCGAGCTCTGGCCGGACGCGAACAGGCCCACGCCGAACAGGATGGCCGCCATGGCCGAGCCGGTGATGGGGTCCAGCAGATGGTAGGCCTCATCCAGCTCGGCGACCTGGGTATTGCCGCTCTTGTGGAAGGCGGTGGCGGCCAGGATCAGGATGGTGGCGTTGATGACCATGGCGATCAGCAGCGAAATCGTGGTATCGACCCGGGTGTAGCGCACCGCCTCCAGCAGGGAGGCCGGATCGCGCCGCACGCTGCGGGTCTGCACGATGGAAGAATGCAGGTAGAGATTGTGCGGCATCACGGTGGCGCCGATGATGCCGATGGCCAGATACAGCGGCTCGCGGCTGGAGATGGCCTGCAGCGAGGGAACGAAGCCTTGCATCACCTCATGCCAGTCGGCCTTGACGAAGGCCAGTTGTCCCAGCAGGCAGGCGGCGATCGTGATGACCAGTCCGAGGATGATGGCCTCCACCTGGCGGAATCCCCTGCCCTTCAGTCCCAGCACGATCAGGGTATCGAGCGCGGTCAGCAGCACGCCCACCGGCAGCGATACGCCCAGCAGCAGGTTGAAGGCCAGCGCGCAGCCCAGCACTTCGGCCAGGTCGCAGGCGATGATGGAGAGTTCGGCCAGCACCCACATGCCCTTGCCCACGGCGGGCGGGTAATGTTCGCGTGAATGCACCGCCAGATCCTTGCCGGTGGCGATGCCCAGGCGCGCGCACAGGCATTGCAGCACGATGGCGGCCAGGCTGGAGAGCATCACCACGAACAGCAGCTGGTAGCCGAACTGCGAACCGGCCTGGATGGACGTGGCCCAGTTGCCCGGGTCCATGTAGCCGATCGACACCAGCAGGCCCGGGCCGACGTAGATGCGCAGCTTTTGCCAGACCGAGGCACCGGCCGGCACAGCCACCGAGCCCGCCACTTCGGACGGGCAGAATGGCGCGGTCGCCGTGGTCGGCAGACCGGGAATGCGCGGCATGCGTGGTAAACGTGGAATTTGAAACTTCAGTGGCAAGACGGTTTCCCCCTGTGATCGCCCTTGGCGGCCGGCACCGGGATCAAGCTCCCGAGGCAGGACGCCTTATTGTTTCCACTTGCTCAGTGCCGTGTCGTCGCTCTCTCGTGCATCGACCCAGCGGGCGCCGTCCGGCGTCTGTTCCTTCTTCCAGAACGGCGCCTGGGTCTTGAGGTAATCCATGATGAATTCGCAGGCTGAGAAGGCTTCGCCGCGATGGGGCGAGGTGACGGCCACCAGCACGATCTGCTCCAGCGGCTGCATGGGCCCGATGCGATGGATCACCAGCGCATCGAAGATGGGCCAGCGCGCCTTGGCCTGTTCCACGATCTGCTCCAGGGCGCGCTCGGTCATGACCGGATAGTGTTCCAGCTCCATGGCCGAGACGGCCGCGCCCTCGTTGAGATCGCGCACCGTGCCCACGAAGCTCACCACCGCCCCTACGCGGGGATTGGACAGGCGCAGTTGCGCCACTTCAGCGGAGAGATCGAAATCGGCGGTCTGGACGCGGACAGGCATGGCTGGACGGAAAGTGAAAGGCAGGGCTGCGATTCTACCAGCGCAGCCCTGCCCGCGAGCACACGTGGATCAGACGATCAGACGATCAGCCCCCACAGCAGCAGCGTCATGCCCAGGCCGATCACCGAGACCAGGGTCTGGATCACCGACCAGGTCGCCAGGGTCTGCTTGAGGTTCAGGCCGAAGTATTCCTTGACCATCCAGAAGCCGGCGTCATTGACGTGGCAGAAGAACACCGAACCGGCACCGATGGCCAGGGCCATCAGCGAATTGTGGGTCGCCGACAGACCCGCCACCAGAGGCGCGACGATGCCGGCGGTGGCGGTCGTGGCGACGGTGGCCGAACCGGTGGCCTGGCGCAGTGCCACGGCGATGATCCAGGCCAGGAGGATCAGCGGCATGTGGGTGCCGGTGGCGATCTTGGTGATGGTGTCGCTGATGCCGGCGGCCAGCAGGGTCTGCTTGAGGCCGCCACCAGCGCCGATGGTCAGCAACAGGCCGGCGATGGGCGGCAAGGCGCGGCGCAGCGTGGCACCCACCTCGAAGCGGCTGCTGCCCTGGCCCCAGCCCAGCACCACCACGGCAAACAGCACCGTGACGGTCAGGGCGATGATGGGTTCGCCGAAGAAGTTGAGCATCTCAAACAACTCGGTCTTGGGCGTGACCCAGATGCGCGCCACGGTACGGCCCAGCATCAGCGCCACCGGCAGCAGGATGGTCACCAGCGAGGCGACGAAGCCCGGCTGCGACTGCCCTTCACGGGCACTGAAGAGCTTGCCGATCTGGTCCGGTTCGGCCAGGTTCAGGCGCGGTGCCAGGAAGTTGCCATACAGCGGGCCAGCAATGATGACCGCCGGAATGGCGACAATGAAGCCCAGCAGCATGGTGGTACCGAGATCGGCATGCAGGGCCGACACGGCAATCAAGGGGCCGGGGTGCGGTGGCAAGAGCGCGTGCAGCGTGGTCATGCCGGCCAGCGCGGGAATGGCCACACGCATGATGGGCAACTGCGAACGGCGTGCCATGACGAAGATGATCGGCGCCATCATCACCAGCCCGACCTCGAAGAACAGCGGCAGGCCGACCACCAGGGCCACCAGCGCCATCATCCAGGGAATGATGCTGCCGCGCGCATAGCGCAGCAGGGTATTGACGATGCGGTCGGCCGCGCCGGACTCGGCCATGAGCGCGCCCAGCATGGCGCCCAGGGCGATAATGATGCCGGCCTCGCCCAACAGGCTGCCAGCGCCCTTGCTGAAGGCCTTGGCGATGTCTTCCAGCGGCAGGCCGGCACCGATGCCGGCGATGAAGGTGCCGATGAGGATGGACAGGAAGGGTGCGATGGACAGGAAGCTGATCAGCACCACGATGGCGATCAATGCCGCCAGCGTGACCAGCAGCAACTGCGTGTCCTGGGCCGCCCAGGCGGCCAGATGGGTCGAAATCAAGATGGTTCCTTCTTAGGTGTGGATGAATGCGCATCGATGGACGATGTCTTCTACATCTCTCCGCAGGCATGTTTGGCGCATGACTGGTCTCCTCCCAAAGAATCCGGATTCCGAATGTTGTGGGCTTGCCCGCTTAACGCGGGTCTTCCGTCTTTTGCCAGACGCTGGCCAACCACGGCTGCTGCTCACGCGGCAAACCGTCAGGGCGGTAATAATGCCGCAATTCAACGAATCCTGCTGGCAGCAGGTAACGGCGCCAGCCCTCCAGGCTGTGCCAGACGCCATAGCGCGGACCGCTCCAGCCTTCCAGGTCTTCCCCGCGGGGATTGGAACTGAAGAGGATGCCGCCCGGCTTGAGGCTGGCGTGCAATCGGGAGAGCACGCTCGGCAGTGCAGCCGAAGGCACATGGAACAGCGAGGCATTGGCGAAGATGCCGTCGAAGCGTTGCGGCGGCAGGTCCAGCTGCAGGAAGTCCTGGTGCCAGACCTCGCAGCCACTGGCCGCACGCGCCATCTCGACAAACTCGGCCGTGCCGTCCAGCCCGACGGCGACATGGCCGCGCCGGGTGAATTCGATCAGGTCGCGTCCCGGGCCACAGCCGAAGTCCAGAATCGTGAAGGGTCCCTGCCCGGCCTGGCCGGCTCTGGTCCGCAAGGCCTCCAGCAAGGCCGCCATGTTCTGGCTGACGTCATGATCCCAGGTGCCTTCGCGAAAGCTCTGAGCATTGCTGCTGTAGTGCGCAATCGTGCCGACCGAGGGATCCCGACGGGTGCCCATGTCAGCCACCGGTGACCGGCGGGAAGAAGGCCACTTCGCCGCCCTCGGCAATCTCGGTATCGGCCTCGGTCATGTCATGGTCATAGGCCATGCGCAGATTCTTTTCCGGCCCCAGCACCTCGGCCCAGATGCCGCCCCGCCCCATCAGGAAGGCGCGCACGTCGCCGACGGTCTTGACGCTGTCCGGCAGCTCGATGATTTCCTGCGAGGTCTGCAGGGCTTCGCGCACGCTGGCGAAGAAACGGAGTTCGATTTTCATGAAGGGAAATTCCTTGGTGGTTCAGTTGAGCAGATGATCGAAGGCCAGGAACTGCACCATGTCACCGGCGGCGATGGTCTGTCCGGGCGGGTTGTCGATCAGGCCGTCGGCCCAGGCGGTCGAGGTCAGCACGGCCGAGCCCTGGCTGGGGAAGAGATCCAGTCCGCCCTGGACATTGCGGCGCACGCGCAGGAATTCCTGGCGGCGGTCGGCGCGGGGCCAGTCGAAGTCAGCACGCATGCTCACTGGCTGCGGCAGCACGGCAGCGCGTGGCAGGCCCTGCAGACGCAGCAGGAAAGGTCGTACGAACAGCAGGAAGGTGACGAAGGAAGAGACAGGATTACCGGGCAAGCCCATGAAGAAAGCTTCACCCGCGCCCTCTTCTCCGCGCCGCACCTGACCGAAGGCCAGGGGCTTGCCGGGTTTCATGGCGATCTGCCACATGTTGATGCGCCCTTCCGCTTCCACGGCCGGCTTGACGTGGTCTTCCTCGCCCACGGAAACACCGCCGCTGGTGATGATGAGGTCATGTTCACGGGCGGCTTCGCGCAGGGTCTGGCGGGTGGCGGCCAGGTTGTCGGGAACGATGCCGTAGTCGCTGACGGCGCAACCCAGTTTTTGCAGCAGGCCACGCAGGAGGAAGCGGTTGGAGTTGTAGATGGCACCGGGCTTGAGGGGCTCGCCGGGCATGGTCAGTTCGTCGCCGGTGAAGAACACCGCCACCCGTACCCGGCGCAGTACCTCCAGTTCGGCCTGGCCGACCGAAGCCGCCAGCCCCAGTTCCTGCGGACGCAGACGGGTGCCGGCGTCGAGGATGGTGCTGCCCTGGCGGATGTCTTCGCCGATATAGCGCACCCATTCGCCGCTGGTCGGCACATGGCGGATCACGACCTGCTCACCGTCCACCTCGCAGGCTTCCTGCATGACGATGGCGTCTGCGCCCTCGGGCAGCATGGCGCCGGTGAAGATGCGGGCGGCCGTGCCGGCTTCCAGCGGCTGGCCGACGTGACCGGCGGGAATGCGCTGCGACACCCGCAGGCGCGCCTGGCCGGAGGCGCAATCGGCAGCGCGCACGGCATAGCCGTCCATCTGTGAATTGTCCATGCCAGGCACGTTGATGTGGGCCTGCACGGGGGCGGCCAGCACGCGGTCGCAGGCGTCCAGGGTGGCGATGGTCTGGCTGCCGGTGACCGGCACGGCCGCATCGAGCAGGGTGTCGAGCGCCTGGGCGACACTTTGCATGGGCGCGCGGGCGGGCTTGGCCGGGGAGTCTGGAATGGGAGCGGGCGTGGATTGCATGGCGGGCCTGAGGGATGGAATGCGGGAGTTGCGTTGTTTTCTGGTCAATTCCGGTCAACACAGCGACCCGACATTCTAATGCAATCACCGCCCCTCTGCGGCCCATGAAAAACGCCGCCCGGGCCGATGGCGCGGACGGCGTGATCGGGCAGAACCGACGGTGCTTACAGGCCGGTGTGCTCGGCCACGAAGGCCTTCACACGGGCGGCGTCGGCCGGCATGACCTCGAAGCGCTGCGGCAGTGCCTCGATGTTCTCGAAGCCGGCCGGACGGTCGGCGTCGCGGCCCAGGGCTTCGCGGATGGTCTCGTTGAACTTGGCCGGCAAGGCGGTCTCCAGCACGATCATGGTCACGCCCGGGGTGAGGTTTTCGCGCGCCACCTTGATGCCGTCGGCAGTGTGGGTATCGACCGTGATGCCATAGGTCTTTTCGGCAAAGCGGATGGTGTCCAGGCGGTCGGCGTGGGACGACTTGCCGGAGGCGAAACCGTACTTGATCACGCTGGCGAATTCATCGCCGTCGCTGCCGGGCTTGCCGGTCAGGTCGAAGCCACCGGCGGTCTCGACCTTGTGGAACAGGGTCTTGACGCGGGCGCTGTCACGACCCAGCAGGTCATAGACGAAGCGCTCGAAGTTGGAGGCCTTGCTGATGTCCATGCTGGGGCTGCTGGTGTGATAGGTCTCGGCGGACTTGCGCACGCGGTACACGCCGGTGCGGAAGAACTCGTCGAGCACGTCGTTCTCGTTGGTGGCCACCACCAGCTTGTCGATGGGCAGGCCCATCATGCGGGCGATGTGGCCGGCGCAGATATTGCCGAAGTTGCCCGAGGGGACGGTGAAGGAGACCTTCTGTTCGTTGCTGGTGGTCGCGGCCAGGTAGCCACGGAAGTAGTACACCACCTGTGCCACCACGCGCGCCCAGTTGATCGAATTGACGGTGCCGATCTTCTTGGCGGCCTTGTATTCCAGATCATTGGAGATGGCCTTGACGATGTCCTGGCAGTCGTCGAAGACGCCTTCGACGGCCAGGTTGAAGATGTTGGGGTCTTGCAGGCTGAACATCTGCGCGGTCTGGAAGGCGCTCATCTTCTTGTGCGGGGACAGCATGAAGACGCGGATGCCCTTCTTGCCACGCATGGCGTATTCGGCGGCGCTGCCGGTGTCACCGGAGGTGGCGCCGACGATATTGAGCTCGGCCCCCTGCTTGGCCAGGGCATACTCGAACAGGTTGCCCAGCAGTTGCATGGCCATGTCCTTGAAGGCCAGCGTGGGGCCGTTGGACAGGCTTTGCAGTACCAGCTTGTTGCCGTCGCGCTCTTCCAGCGTGCGCAGCGGGGTGATCTGGGCGGCATCCTCGCCGGCGCGGGTGTTGCGATAGACGTCGGCGGTATAGGTCTTGTGCGCCAGCGCCTTGAGATCGGCTTCGGGGATATCGGTGGCGAACTTGCGCAGCACCTCGAAGGCCAGGTCGGCGTAGGGCAGCTTGCGCCACTGGTCGAGCTCGGCGCCGCTCACCTGCGGATACTGCGCCGGCAGGTACAGGCCGCCGTCCGGGGCCAGGCCGCCCAGCAGGATTTCGGAGAAGGAAGGAGTTGCAGCGTGACCGCGAGTGGAGACGTATTGCATGTCGATAGGAAGCGCCGGCAGGCGGCTGGAGGATGAATTGGCAGGAAAGCCCTGGATTATAAGGCCAGAAGGCGCACTACAAAAGCGCAGCAGGGGCCAGACCGTGAAATCCCTGCCGCACTCCGGGCAAAGCTGCGCCGCGCACGACTATTGCTCAGCAACATCACCAAGCTGAAATAAAACGTTACCACCCTTGAAAGCCGGCCATGGCCGGGCTATGCTGCGCCACTTCGTGTGCAGCGCCGGATTGGCGGAATGTTTGCACGCTGGCGACGTCAAAGACCTATTCAAACTCAACAAGGATGGAAAACGGCATGAATCACAAGACCAAGACCCTGCTCGCAACGACCGGCCTGTTCGCGGCCCTCCTGGCGAGTCTGCCGGCCCACGCCGAGAACTGGCAATCGCTGGGCGGCACCGACCAGTCCGAACTGCTGGTCGATACCGACTCCATCGTCGAGTCCGGCGGCGTGCGCGAGGCCTGGTCGCTGTGGAACTTCAAGGAGGCGCGTCCCAACAATGGCGACAAGAGCTTTCCGACGCTGAAGTCCTACAAGGACCTGCACCAGTACAACTGCAAGGCCGGCACCATGAAGCTGGTGCGCGAGATCATCTTTGCCGAGAACGATGGCAAGGGCGACAAGCGTGACCATTCGGACGCGCTCAAGGGCATGGACTTCGTCAAGCCCAAGCCGATGTCGGTGGGTGACGCCATGCTGCAGGCGGTGTGCAGCTTCGAACTGACGAAGTAGGACACAGCAGGACGGCCATCGCCCGGCGCGGCGGTCCGCCCAGCCGACGTAAAAAAATCGGAGCCCGCGGGCTCCGATTTTCGTTGGCGGCCAGACTTGACCGGCCGGGGATCAGCTCAGCTCTTCCAGGCGGATCTTGGTGACCTTGCCCACGACGGTGGACAGGGCTTCGATCTTGGCGATGGCGGCCTCGATGTTCTTTTCCTGGGTCTGGTGGGTCAGCATGATGATGTCGGTCTGCTGTTCACCTTCGCCCGGCTCCTTCTGCAGCATGGCGTCAATGGAGATGGTCGAATCGGCCAGGATGCGGGTGACATCGGCCAGCACGCCAGCCTGGTCGGCCACGCGGATGCGCAGGTAGTAGCTGGTCACCACTTCGCTCATGGGCAGCACCGGGGTATCGGCCATGGCATTGAGCTGGAAAGCCAGCGAAGGCACATGGTGTTCCGGATCGGCCGTGGCCAGGCGGGTGATGTCGACCAGGTCGGCGATCACGGCCGAGGCGGTCGGCTCGGAACCGGCACCCTTGCCGTAGTACAGGGCTTCGCCGACGGCGTCGCCCCGCACCACCACGGCGTTCATGGCACCCTCGACATTGGCGATCAGGCGCGAGGCCGGGATCAGCGTCGGGTGCACGCGCAGTTCGATGCCCTTCTCGGTCTGGCGCGTGATGCCCAGCAGCTTGATGCGGTAGCCCAGCTTTTCGGCATAGGTGATGTCGCTGGCCTGCAGCTTGGTGATGCCTTCCACGTGGGCCTTGTCGAACTGCACCGGGATGCCGAAGGCGATCGAGGCCATGATGGTCAGCTTGTGGGCTGCGTCCACGCCTTCGATGTCGAAGGTCGGATCGGCCTCGGCATAGCCCAGGCGCTGCGCTTCCTTCAGGACCACGTCGAAGTCCAGCCCCTTGTCGCGCATCTCGGAGAGGATGAAGTTGGTGGTGCCGTTGATGATGCCGGCCACCCACTGGATACGGTTGGCGGTGAGGCCCTCACGCAGTGCCTTGATGATGGGAATGCCACCGGCCACGGCCGCCTCGAAGGCCACCATGACGCCCTTTTCCTGCGCGGCCTTGAAGATCTCGTTGCCATGCGTGGCGATCAGGGCCTTGTTGGCCGTGACCACGTGCTTGCCGTTGGCGATCGCCTTGAGCACCAGGTCGCGGGCGGTGTCGTAGCCGCCGATCAGTTCGACGACGATATCGATCTCGGGATCGTTCACCACCAGGTTGCCGTCGTTGACGACCTTGACTTCGCCACGGGTCAGTTCGGTCGCGCGGGCAGTATTGCGAGCGGCGACCATGGTAATTTCAATGCCCCGGCCTGCACGGCGCGCAATCTCTTCCTGGTTGCGCTTGAGAACATTGAAAGTACCGGAACCCACGGTGCCGATGCCGAGCAAACCTACTTTGATGGATTTCATATTGTCTTCGTGGTTGATGAAAAAGACCGCCTGGTCCGCATCAGCGGGCAGGACGGGTTACTGCAGAAACGGTCAGGCGGTGCCGTGGCGGCGACGATAGCCCTCCAGGAAATGGGCGATGCGGCCCATGGATTCGGTCAGGTCGTCGGTATTGGGCAGGAACACCACGCGGAAGTGGTCCGGCGTGGGGCAGTTGAAGCCGGTGCCTTGCACGATCAACACCTTTTCCTCGGCCAGCAGTTCGTAGGCGAATTCCTGGTCATCCTTGATCGGATAGATCTCCGGGTCCAGGCGCGGGAACATGTACAGCGCCGACTTGGGCTTCACGCAGGTCACGCCCGGGATGTCGGTCAGGAGCTTGTGCGCCAGGTCGCGCTGCTTGGTCAGGCGGCCGTTGGGGCCGACCAGGTCATTGATGCTCTGGTAGCCGCCCAGCGCGGTCTGGATCGCGAACTGGCCCGGCGCATTGGCGCACAGGCGCATCGAGGCCAGCATGTTGAGGCCTTCGATATAGTCGCGGGCATGCTTCTTCTCGCCCGAGACCACCATCCAGCCGGCACGATAGCCGCAGGAACGATAGTTCTTGGACAGGCCGTTGAAGGTGATGAACAGCACATCGTCGGCCAGCGACGCCAGCGAGGTGTGGGTGTTGCCGTCGTAGAGCACCTTGTCGTAGATCTCGTCGGCCAGGATGATCAGCTGGTGCTGACGTGCCAGTTCGATGATTTCCTTGAGCACCTCGACCGAATAGAGCGCGCCGGTCGGGTTGTTGGGGTTGATGACGACGATGGCCTTGGTGTTGGGGGTGATCTTCTTCTTGATGTCGGCGATATCGGGCTGCCAGCCTTGCTGCTCGTCGCAGACGTAATGCACCGGGGTGCCGCCGGAGAGGCTCACGGCCGCGGTCCACAGCGGGTAGTCGGGGGACGGCACCAGCACTTCGTCGCCGGTGTTGAGCAGCGCGTTGACGCTCATGACGATCAGCTCGGAGGCGCCATTGCCGAGGTAGATGTCATCGATGGTGACGCCTTCGATCTTCTTTTGCTGGGTGTAGTGCATGACCGACTTGCGCGGGGCGAACAGGCCCTTGGAGTCGGTATAGCCGGAGGCATTGCCCATGTTGCGGATCATGTCCTGTACGATCTCGTCGGGCGCATCGAAGCCGAAGGCGGCGAGGTTGCCGATGTTGAGCTTGATGATCTTGTGGCCCTCTTCCTCCATCTGACGCGCCTTTTCCAGCACGGGACCCCGAATGTCGTAACACACATCTGCCAGCTTCTTGGATTTCTGAATCGGTCGCACAGCTCTTCCTCTAATCGTTTCGCAGGGTTCGGCCAGCCTGGCCCCCATCGGATCTCATCGGGTCTCTCGGCTTGCATGGCGGTACCGGAACCTTTGCCTCGCGGTCCTCTCCATTACCACGCTTGCCGTCATTTTCCTGCATGTTCCTGCCCGCTGCAGTGCAATGTAAAGCACCTGCAAAGAAGCCGGTGACGGCGCCCCAAGGGCCCGCCGGTAACCGGCCATTTTGCCCAAAGCTAAGCATTTTATCAATCAAATAGGCGTGCGCCGGGGTCGGAAACGGCTACAATGGCGCACTTTACGACCACGTTGCCGCGATGCATGTCGCCATGACATCCCGGCCCGGCCGTCTGCCCGGACCGGGCGCCTGCAACCCATCCTGCCCATCCTGCGATGAAGCTCCACACGACCGAGACCAAGCAATACCAGACCGTCACCGCCTACGATGAGGACGGTGTCGAGCTCAATGCCATCCGTTTCACCAACAGCTTGCTGGTGCTGCCCGAAACCGAGCCGGTACCCTGGCCGGTGAACAGCTTCGAGGCGCTCACCCCGCAGCATTTCGACCAGATCGACGCCACCGCGCCCGACGTGGTCATCCTGGGTACCGGCGAGCGCCAGCGCTTCGTCCACCCCAAGCTGACCACCGTACTCACGGCGCGCCGCATCGGTGTGGAATGCATGGACAACCAGGCCGCCTGCCGCACCTACAACATCCTCATGGCCGAGGGACGCAAGGTGGCACTGGCGCTGATCATCGCGCCGCAAGCCTGAACCGGCACTTGCCGCGACAAGAAACCCAAGAACACGCAACAAGGAACCGCTGTCAATGCGCGAACTGTACAAATCCAAGGCGTTCGTCTGGACGCTGCTTATCCTCTTCCTGCTGGTCTGGTTCTGGATGCTGGGCGCTCGCGTCCTGGTGCCCACCGATGAAGGCCGCTACGCCGAGATGGCACGCGAAATGGTGGCCACGCAGGACTGGATCACCACCCGCCTGAACGGCATCAAGTATTTCGAAAAACCGCCGCTGCAGACCTGGATGAATGCCATCACCTTCGAGCTGTTCGGCCTGGGTGAATGGCAGGCACGCCTGTGGACGGGCCTGTGCGGCCTGCTCGGCATCGGTCTGGCCGGCTACACCGGCAGCCGCGTCTTCAACGGCCGCGTGGGCTTCTATGCCGCGCTGGTGCTGGCGTCGAGCTTCTTCTGGGCCGGCATGGGCCATATCAATACGCTGGACATGGGCCTGTCGGGCATGATGACCATCGCCCTGTGTGCCCTGCTGATGGCCCAGCGCGACGGCGCCTCCCGCGAGGGCCAGCGCAACTGGATGCTGCTGTGCTGGGCCGGCATGGCCCTGGCGGTGCTGTCCAAGGGGCTGATCGGCATCGTGCTGCCGGGTGCGGTGCTGGTGCTCTACACCTTCTTCGCCCGCGACTGGGCGATCTGGAAGCGCTTGCATCTGGTCAAGGGCCTGATCCTGTTCTTTGCCATCTGCACGCCCTGGTTCGTGGCGGTGTCGCTGCGCAACCCGGAATTCCCGCAGTTCTTCTTCATCCACGAGCACTTCCAGCGCTTCACCAGCAAGATCCATAGCCGCACCGGCCCGTGGTATTACTTCATCCCCATCCTGGTGCTGGGCATCATCCCGTGGCTGGGCGTGTTCTTCCAGAGTCTGTGGAAAGGCACCCGCGAACAACGCGATACGGCGGGCTACAACAGCCTCAACGGCGGTCGCTTCCAGCCCAAGCGGCTGTTGCTGGTGTGGGCGGTGTTCATCTTCGTGTTCTTCAGCATTTCGGACTCCAAGCTGCCCTCCTATGTGCTGCCGATCTTCCCCGCGCTGGCACTGCTGATCGCCTGCTACCTGGAAGAAGCCGATTACAAGGCGCTGGCCTGGGCCGGTTCGCTGGTGGCCTTGCCCGCTGCAGTGGCGCTGGCCTTCATCCCGCGCGTGCCGTCGATGGCCAAGGATGCCTACTCGCTGCCGCTGGTGGAAGCCCACGTACCCTATCTCTACGCCGCGGCGCTGATCTTCTTCGTCGGCGGCATTGCCGCCATTCGCCTGGCCCGCCAGCACAAGGACTGGGCCGTCACCTCGCTGGCGGCGACCGCCTTCGTGGCCGGACAGTTGCTGCTGCTGGGGCATGACCCGCAAGGCCGCTATTCGGCCGGCGTCGACTATGTGCCGGCGCTGCAGGCCGAGCTCAAGCCGGAAACCCCGATCTACCTGGTCGGCCGCTATGAACAGGCCCTGCCCTTCTACCTGCGTCGCACCATGACCCTGGTGCAGCACGCCGACGAAATGGAGTTCGGCCTGAAACAGGAACCGCAGCTGTGGCTGCCGACGGTGGACGCCTTCGTGGCCCAATGGGTGGCCGACAATGCGGCCGGCAAGAAGGACATCGCCATCATCGACCCGACCATCTACAAGCAACTGGTTGAACGCAAACTGCCCATGCGCCTGATCGGCCAGGATCCGCGCCGCGTCATCGTGGCCAATGATCCGCCGCCTGCGTCCACTCCTGCCGCTGCCCATGCCAACGGCGAGAAAAAGGCCGGCAAATGAACCTGGCGACATTTGGCTTCATCTTTGTCGGCATCTGCCTGAACGCAGTAGCGCAACTCCTGCTCAAGGCCGGTACCAATGCCGTGGGCGCGATCCACCTGACCGCGGACAACTGGTTTTCCACCGGTCTGAAGCTGGCCACCCAACTACCCATCATCGGCGGCCTGTCCTGCTACGTGATCTCGGTGGGCGTGTGGATCATCGGCCTGTCGCGGGTGGACGTGACCATCGCCTATCCGCTGCTGTCCCTGGGTTACATCATCAACGCCATCGGCGCGTGGTATTTCCTGGGCGAGGCCATTTCCATGCAGCGCCTGCTGGCCATCGGCGTGATCATTGTCGGCGTGGTCTTGCTGACCCGAAGCTGATTTACAATACCGGGTCGCCGCGCGGCGCCCGCCAGCGCCGCGCGGCCCTCCCATCCTGAATATCGTCTGACCGGATTCCACCATGAGCCTGCCTTCGCTGCCATTCCTGCCTTTCGCCAAACCCACCATCGATGAAGCCACGATCGCCGCCGTCGGCGAGGTACTGCGCTCGGGCTGGATCACCAGCGGCCCCAAGGTCCAGGCGTTCGAAAAGGCGCTGTCGGAATACCTGGGCGGGCGCATCGTGCGCACCTTCAATTCCGGCACCTGCACGATGGAAATCGCGCTGCGCATCGCCGGCATCGGCCCCGGTGACGAAGTCATCACCACCCCCATCTCCTGGGTGGCGACGGCCAACGTGATCCTGGAAACCGGTGCCACGCCAGTATTCGCCGACATCGATCCGATCACCCGCAATATCGACCTGGACCGCCTGGACGCAGCCATCACGCCGCGCACCAAGGCGATCATCCCGGTCTATCTGTCCGGCCTGCCGGTGGACATGGACCGCCTGTATGCGATTGCCGCCAAGCACAAGCTGCGTGTGGTGGAAGACGCCGCCCAGGCGCTGGGTTCGACCTGGAATGGCAAGCGCATCGGCTCGTTCGGCGACTTTGTCTCCTTCAGCCTGCAGGCCAACAAGAACATCACCAGCGCCGAAGGCGGCTTCCTGGTGCTCAACAATGCCGACGAAGCGCGCCTGGCCGAGAAGTACCGCCTGCAGGGCGTCACCCGCAGCGGTTTCGACGGGCTGGAAGTGGACGTGCTGGGCGGCAAGTACAACCTGACCGATGTGAATGCCGCCATCGGCCTGGGCCAGTTTGCCCATATCGACGCAGTGACCGCCCACCGCAAGGAGCTGGCACGCCATTACTTCGCCTGCTTCGGCAGCGACTTCGAGGCCAACTATGGTGCCCAGCTGCCGGTGGCCGACTTCGAGAACTCGAACTGGCACATGTTCCAGCTGGTGCTGCCGGAACGCATTACCCGTGCTGCCTTCATGGAAAAGATGATGGAAAAGCAGGTCGGCATCGGCTACCACTACCCGGCCATTCACCTGCTCAAGCTCTACCGTGAACGCGGCTTCAAGGAAGGCATGTTCCCGGTGGCCGAACGCGTCGGCCAGCGCATCGTTTCCCTGCCGATGTTCAATGTCATGCGTAAAGAGGACGTTGTGCGCGCGGTTGAAACGGTAAAATCGGTGCTTGGCTGATTTTTGCGGAATTGTTCGAAAATTTCGGCATAATTCGATTTATTTGCATTTTCACAATTTGCAGCCAACGCAATTCGTCACCTGTGCAACACGCTGGCCTGAACGCTGCGACCGCTACTGTCGCAGCGCATCGGGCCTTTGATTTATTTCAGTACCTGCATTTCCAGCATTCGATATTTGATGAAACCAGAACTGTCCGTCGTCATCCCGGTTTACAACGAGGAATCCGGGCTCTCCAAACTGTTCGAGCGCCTCTACCCGGCGCTGGACGCGCTGGGCTACAGCTATGAAGTCATCTTCGTCAACGATGGCAGCCGCGACCGCTCGGCCGGCATCCTGGCCGAACAGTATCGGCTGCGTCCGGACGTCACGCGGGTGGTGCTCTTCAATGGCAACTACGGTCAGCACATGGCCATCATGGCCGGTTTCGAGGCGACCCGGGGTGATGTGGTGGTGACGCTGGACGCCGACCTGCAGAATCCCCCCGAGGAGATCGGCAACCTGGTCGCCAAGATGCGCGAGGGCTACGACTACGTGGGCTCGATCCGCCGCAAGCGCCAGGATTCGGCCTGGCGCACCTATGCCTCCAAGGCCATGAACCGCCTGCGCGAGAAGATCACCCGCATCAAGATGACCGACCAGGGCAATATGCTGCGCGCCTATGGCCGCAACGTCATCGACCTGGTCAACCGCTGCAGCGAGGTGAATACTTTCGTGCCGGCCCTGGCCTACACCTTCTCGCGCAATCCGACCGAGATCGTGGTGGAGCATGAAGAGCGCTCGGCCGGGGAATCGAAATACTCCTTCTACAGCCTGCTCCGCCTCAATTTCGACCTGGTGACCGGTTTTTCGCTGGTGCCGCTGCAGTTCTTCTCGCTGCTGGGTATCGGCCTGTCCTTCGCCTCGGCGGCGCTGTTCATCCTGATCGTACTGCGCCGCCTGCTGATCGGCGCGGAAGTGGGCGGCGTCTTCACGCTGTTCGCCATCACCTTCTTCCTGATGGGCGTGATCCTGTTCTCGATCGGCCTGCTGGGTGAATACATCGGCCGCATCTACATGCAGGTGCGCGCGCGCCCCCGCTACGTGGTGCAGGCCATCCTCGAGCAATCCTCTTCGGAAGACAAGCAAGCCCTATGAACGCCGTCGTATTCGCCTACCATGACGTGGGGGTGCGCTGCCTGAAAGTCTTGCTCGCCCGTGGCGTGCAGGTTTCGCTGGTGGTCACGCACGAAGACAATGCCGCCGAGAACATCTGGTTCGGCTCCGTGGCCGGGGTCTGCCGTGAGCACGGCATCACCTGCATCACTCCGACCGACCCCAAGTCGCCGCAATTGCTGGCCCAGGTGCAGGCGGCGCAGCCTGACTTTATCTTCAGTTTCTATTACCGCCACATGTTACCTGTGGAAGTGCTGGCGACCGCCCGGCGTGGCGCCTACAACATGCACGGCTCGCTGTTGCCCAAGTACCGCGGCCGCGTGCCGATCAACTGGGCGGTGCTGCATGGCGAGACCGAGACCGGCGCCACCCTGCATGAGATGACCGTCAAGCCCGACGCCGGCAGCATCGTGGCCCAGACGGCCGTGCCCATCCTGCCCGACGACACGGCGCACGAAGTCTTCGGCAAGGTCGTGGTGGCCGCCGAGATGACCCTGTGGACTGCCCTGCCGGCCATGCTGGCGGGTCGCACGCCGCAGCTGCCCAACGATCTGTCCAAGGGCAGCTACTTCAGCGGCCGCAAGCCCGAGGATGGCCGCATCGACTGGCGCCGCACCGCCCGCGAAGTCCATAATCTGGTGCGCGCGGTGGCGCCGCCCTACCCCGGCGCCTTCGAGGAAATCGCGGGTGATAAAATTACGGTCACGAGAACCCGGCTGGTTCCGCCATCGGCCCACCCTGCGCTGCAGCGGGCCCATGGCATGCAGGACAAGTTCTTCGAAGGCGGCAAGTTGTACGCCCGTTGTGGCGATGGCAACTTCCTCCAGATCCTGGGCATCCAGATCAATGATCAGGATGCTTCACTCAACAATTACCTGAAATACATGGCCTCCTGAAGTCCGGCCATTCACTAGCTCTCAACATTATGAAAAAAGTCCTCATTCTCGGCGTCAACGGCTTCATCGGCCACCACCTGTCCAAGCGCATCCTGGAAACCACGGACTGGCACGTCTATGGCATGGACATGATGACCGACCGTATCACCGACATTCTGGAAAACGAGGCCTACAAGTCGCGCATGCACTTCTTCGAGGGCGACATCACCATCAACCAGGAATGGGTGGAATACCACGTCAAGAAGTGTGACGTGATCCTGCCGCTGGTGGCCATCGCCACCCCGTCGACCTACGTCAACGCCCCGCTGCGCGTGTTCGAGCTGGACTTCGAAGCCAACCTGCCGATCGTGCGTTCGGCCGCCAAGTACAAGAAGCACCTGGTCTTCCCCTCGACCTCGGAAGTCTATGGCATGTGCCACGACGAGGAATTCGATCCGGAAGAGTCCGAGCTGATCTGCGGCCCGATCAACAAGCCGCGCTGGATCTACTCCTGCGCCAAGCAGCTGATGGACCGCGTGATCTGGGGCTACGGCATGGAAGCCGGCCTGAACTTCACCCTGTTCCGCCCGTTCAACTGGATCGGCGCCGGCCTGGACTCGATCCATACCCCCAAGGAAGGCTCGTCCCGCGTGGTGACCCAGTTCTTTGGCCACATCGTGCGCGGCGAGAACATCTCCCTGGTCGACGGCGGCCTGCAGAAGCGCGCCTTCACCTATATCGATGACGGTATCGACGCGCTGATGAAGATCATCGCCAACGAAGGCGGCGTGGCTACGGGCAAGATCTACAACATCGGCAACCCGGTCAACAACTACTCCATCAAGGACCTGGCCGACATGATGTTGAAGCTGGCTGCGGAGTATCCGGAATACGCCGACACTGCCAAGCAGGTGCAACTGGTCGAGACCACCTCCGCTGCCTACTACGGCAAGGGTTACCAGGACGTGCAGAACCGCGTCCCCAAGATCACCAATACCTGCGAAGAACTGAACTGGGCACCCAAGACCACCATGGCCGACACCCTGCGCAACATCTTCGACGCCTACCGCAGCCAGGTCGCCGAAGCCCGTGCCCTGATGGACTGATTTCCATCCCGCCACGGCCCGCAAAACCGCGCTTCTGGCGCGGTTTTGTTTTTTCCGGCGTGAAACCGTCACAGAGACCATCATCATGAGCCGATCTGCAGCCTGTTTGCCCCATTTTGCTGCATCGCTGCATATTGTTCTATCGGCCGCACAATGCTAGTCTCGCAACTTGTCGGCGGGCGTTGGCGTCTTCTTCCAGAGCCTGCCCCACACCATGGCGCGACACGGCCATTACCCATTCCCGGTTCAGCGAATTGCCCAAACTCACTCTCAAGATCGACGCCGACACCTATCGCGGCACCCGCGTCGGCGTCCCCAACCTGATCGCGCAATTGCGCCGCCATGGCGCCGGCGCCACCTTCCTGTTCTCGCTGGGCCCCGACCACACCGGCTGGGCGCTCAAGCAGATCTTCCGTCCCGGCTTCTTCAGCAAGGTGTCGCGCACCTCGGTGGTGGAGCACTATGGCATCAAGACCCTGATGTACGGCACCCTGCTGCCGGCACCCGACATCGGCAAGACCTGCGCCGGCTTCATGCGCCAGGCGCGTGATGCCGGCTTCGAATGCGGCATCCACACCTGGGACCACCGCGTCTGGCAGGACGATGTGCGCACCGCCGATGCCCAGTGGACGGTCGAGACCATGCACCAGTCCCATGCCCGTTACCGCGAGATCTTCGGCGAGGCGCCGCGTACCCACGGCGCCGCCGGCTGGCAGATGAACGACCATGCCTTCGTGCAGCTGGACCAGTTCGGCATGGCCTACTCCTCCGACGGTCGCTCGCAACTGCGCGCGGATGGCCGCCTGGCCGACCAGGACGCCGGCCCGCATCGGCTCTCGGCATTCGGCAAGCCGCTGTCCTGCGTGCAATTGCCGACCACCCTGCCCACGCTGGACGAAATCCTGGGACGCGAGATCGGCGGCAAGCTGATCGATGCGGGCAACGCCGCCGATTTCCTGCTGCAGTTGACCAGGGAGCCGCGTGACCATGTCTTCACCTTGCACGCCGAACTTGAAGGGCAGAAACTCGCCCCCATTTTCGAACGATTGCTGGCAGGCTGGCGCGCCCAGGGATACGAACTGGTCTCCATGGGTGACTACTACGACAGTATCCGCAACGACGTCCTGCCCATCCTGCCGATCAGCTGGGGCGAATTGCCCGGGCGTTCGGGCGAGATGATCGTTCAGGCCATGTAATCCCGGCAACAGATCGAGCTTCTGGCCGGCATCACTTCCACCAACAAGACTTCACCTACGGGGCGCCATTTTGACAGACCGACCATCCATCCTGAACAAGACCGTGCCGGAGTTCTCGGCCGCCATGACCAGTGGCAAGACTTTCAACCTGGCCGATTACCGGGGCAAGAACCTGGTGCTGTATTTCTATCCCAAGGACAACACCCCGGGCTGTACCACCGAGGGCATGCAGTTCCGTGACCTGCACCCGCAATTCCAGGCCGCCAACACCGAAATCTTCGGTATCAGCCGCGACAGCCTGAAGTCGCATGAAAACTTCAAAGGCAAGCTGGGCATGCCTTTCGAGCTGATCTCCGACCCCGATGAAACCCTGTGCACCATGTTCGATGTCATGAAGATGAAAAACATGTATGGCAAGCAGGTTCGCGGCGTGGAACGCAGCACGTTTGTGATTGACGGCGCAGGTAAAGTGGTGAAAGAATGGCGTGGAGTGAAGGTTCCTGCCCACGTGGATGAGGTACTGGCCTTCATCAACACCCTTGCCTGAACTGAACGATATTCGCTGCCGCGACTGTCGTGTTGCCCAAAAGGCAGCTGGTTCCGGCAGCGAAGGATCCGTCTGGCAAGCGTTTCCGACGCGTTCGACAAAAATGCGGTCAAACGATACAAGCCATTGAATTCAAACAGAAAAACGTTTGCTGGAAGCCGTTTCAGGTTTAGGCCTCAGGCCTGCCGAAACGGCTTTTTTACTTTTCGATTTGCCGCCACCTCTAATCAAGCCCTTGCGCACCCGTTTGCCAGCTTGCCCGGCAAGGGTTTCATTAGACTTCTCGGCCCCGCAGCTTCACCCTGCTTCCCTTTGCTGTTCGCTGTTCTGCTTCACCTGTTCGCTCTGACAAAGCGGAGTTTTCTTCATCCACTTCCGAGGTCCTGATGCCCCTGCCCAAAATGCCGAGCAAACCAGCTTCGATGCTGTCTCCCGAGGACTATCCCAAGGCCGATCGCAACAAGCCTGTCAAACCGAACATCACTCTCGTTGAAACGTCCGCTCCCGCTGTCGCACCACAAGAAGTCGCCGTAGCCGCTCCCGCCGTCGCCGATGCCAAGGTCGCAGCACCCCGTGCGCGCATCACCGGCAAGACCGCTGCTGTCGCCGAAAAACCGAAAGCCGCGCCCAAGAGCGCCGAAGTCCGTCCCAAGTCGCCCACCAGCCGCGTGGCTGACAAGCTGGGCAAGTCCAAGCTGTTCGTGCTGGATACCAACGTGCTGATGCACGATCCGACCTCGCTGTTCCGCTTCGAGGAACACGACATCTACCTGCCCATGGTGACGCTGGAGGAGCTGGACAACCACAAGAAGGGCATGTCCGAAGTCGCCCGCAATGCGCGCCAGATCTCGCGCTCGCTGGATGCGCTGGTGTCCGACATCGCCGAGGACGCCATCGACCTGGGCATTCCGCTCTCCAAGCTGGGCAACAAGGATGCCAAGGGCCGCCTGTACTTCCAGACCAAGCTGCAGAATGCCGCCCTGCCGGAAGGTCTGCCCGAGGGCAAGGCCGACAACCAGATCCTGGGCGTGGTCCGGGCGCTGGACCAGCAGTATCCGGAGCGTCCGGTGGTGCTGGTGTCCAAGGACATCAACATGCGCCTGAAGGCGCGTGCCATTGGCCTGCCCGCCGAAGACTACTTCAACGACCACGTGCTGGAAGATACCGACCTGCTGTACTCGGGCATCCAGCAACTGCCGGACGACTTCTGGAACAAGCACGGCAAGGGCATGGAGTCGTGGCAGGAAAGCCGCCATGGCAGCAGCTATACCTACTACCGCGTCACCGGTCCCTACGTGCCATCGCTGCTGGTCAACCAGTTCGTCTTCATCGAGCCCAAGAACGGCGAACCGGCCTTCTATGGCCAGGTGTCGCAGATCAACGGCAAGACGGCGGTACTGCAGACCCTGCGCGACTTCGGCCACGCCAAGAACAGCGTCTGGGGCATCACCGCCCGCAACCGCGAGCAGAACTTCGCGCTGAACCTGCTGATGAACCCGGAGTGCGACTTCGTCACCCTGCTGGGTCAGGCCGGTACCGGCAAGACCCTGCTGGCACTGGCCTCTGGCCTGGCGCAGGTGCTGGAAACCAAGCTCTACAACGAAATCATCGTCACTCGCGTGACGGTGCCGGTCGGCGAAGACATCGGTTTCCTGCCAGGGACCGAGGAAGAAAAGATGGGCCCCTGGATGGGCGCCTTCGACGACAACCTCGAAGTGCTCAACAAGTCTGACGGCGACGCCGGCGAATGGGGCCGGGCAGCGACCCAGGACCTGATCCGCTCGCGTATCAAGATCAAGTCGTTGAACTTCATGCGCGGCCGTACGTTCGTGAACAAGTTCTTGATCATCGATGAAGCGCAGAACCTCACGCCCAAACAGATGAAGACGCTGGTCACGCGTGCGGGTCCGGGCACCAAGATCGTCTGCCTGGGTAACATCGCCCAGATCGACACGCCCTACCTGACCGAAGGCTCCAGCGGCCTGACCTATGTGGTCGACCGCTTCAAGGGCTGGGCGCACAGCGGCCACGTCACTCTGGCGCGGGGCGAACGTTCCCGCCTGGCTGATCACGCCAGCGACGTGCTGTAAGCAGTTTTCTTCCGCAGAAAAGCAAAAAGCCACGGTAACGTGGCTTTTTGCTTTTGGACGCCCGCGCCGGCAACCGCCGCGGACGCGAACCAGAATGGATTACAGCACGTGCACCCCGATCCACCAGGCGATCGCGGCCACGAAGGCCGAAGCCGGGATGGTGAAGATCCAGGCCCAGACGATGTTGCTGGCCACGCCCCAACGCACGGCCGACATCTTCTGTGCCGCGCCCACGCCGACGATGGCGCCTGTGATGGTGTGGGTGGTGGAGACCGGGATACCCAGGGCGGTTGCGATGAACAAGGTGATGGCACCGCCGGTTTCGGCACAGAAGCCACCGACCGGCTTCAACTTGGTGATCTTCTGGCCCATGGTCTTGACGATGCGCCAGCCACCGAACAAGGTCCCCAGGCTGATGGCGCAGTAGCAGGAAATGATGACCCACATCGGCGGCGCTTCCGGCGAGGAATAGCCCGAGGCGATCAACAGCATCCAGATGATGCCGATGGTCTTCTGCGCATCGTTGCCGCCATGGCCCAGGCTGTACATGGAGGCCGACAGCAACTGCAGCCGCCGGAACCAGCCATCGATCTTGCGCGGCGTAGAGCGGAAGAATATCCACGACACCATGAGCATCATCAACGAGCCGAATACCAGGCCCAGCAAGGGTGACAGGACGATGAAGAGGATCGTCTTGAGCAAGCCCGCCGAGATCAGGGCGCCGGTGCCGGCCTTGGCCACGGCCGCACCGACCAGGCCACCGATCAGGGCATGCGAGGACGAGGACGGAATACCGTAGTACCAGGTCACCAGGTTCCAGAAGATGGCGCCGATCAGGGCACCGAAGATGACGTACTGGTCGACGATGGCCGGCTCGATGGTGCCCTTGCCGACCGAGGCGGCCACGTGCAGCTGGTGGAACACGAACACCGCGGCCAGATTGAAGAAGGCCGCCATGGCCACGGCCGTCTGCGGACGCAACACACCGGTGGAGACCACGGTGGCGATCGCGTTGGCGGCGTCGTGGAAGCCGTTCATGAAGTCGAACAGCAGCGCCAGGACGATCAACAGCGCGAGGATATGTAAGCTGATTTGGATTGTTTGCATGGGGAAACCGTTGTGTGAAGCCAGCGGCGTTCCCCGGAGGAATCGCCGCTACGCCGGGGATCAGGCGTTTTCGACGATGATGCCTTCGATGATGTTGGCCACGTCTTCGCAGCGATCGGTGACGGTTTCCAGGATTTCGTAGATGGCCTTGAGCTTGATGAGCGTGCGCACATCCGGCTCGTCGCGGAACAGCTTGGACATGGCCGCGCGCATGACGTGGTCGGCGTCGGATTCCAGGCGGTCGATTTCCTGGCAGATGGCCAGGATCTGGCGCGAATTGTCCATGTTCGACAGCAGGCCGACGGCCGCCTGCACCTTTTCCGCACAGGACAGGCACAGTTCAGCCAGGCGCTTGGCTTCGGGCGTGATGGCCTTGATGTCGTACAGGGAGATGGTCTGGGCAGCGTCTTCCAGCAGGTCCAGGATGTCGTCCATGCGGGTGATCAGCTGGTGGATGTCATCACGGTCCAGCGGCGTGATGAAGGTCTTGTGCAGCAGATCGATGGTATTGTGCGTGATCTTGTCGGCCTCCTTTTCGACGGCTTCAATGGCGTGCACGCGGATTTCGAGGTCATCGAAATTGGTCATCAGCGCCACCATTTCCTTCGCGCACTTGACCGCCAGCTCTGCATGCTGATTGAAAAGGTCAAAGAATTTGCCTTCCGTCGGCATCAATCGTCCAAACATTTTTCTCTCTCATCAATGGTTAGCGCCCGTATCGGGCGCCGTTTCGAACCGGCCTGCGGCTTGCCCCCTTGGAAGCCGGAATCCCGCCCTGCCGGTCCTGCACGGACGGCCTCGGGAGCCATCCGCCTTACATGACACGAGCGGCCATGCGCCGCCCGTGATCCTCGTGCAGTGACGGCCATCGCTGCCCGCCACCCCAACCGTTCAGTCGCCGCCGTAGGGCTGCGCCAGATTCCCGATATAGTTGTCGTACTTGGTATACATCCCCAGGAAAGACAGGCGAATGCTGCCAATGGGGCCATTACGCTGCTTGCCGATAATGATTTCCGCAGTGCCCTTGTCGGGCGAGTCCGGATTGTAAACTTCATCCCGGTAAATGAACAAAATGACGTCGGCATCCTGCTCGATGGCGCCGGATTCGCGCAAGTCAGACATCACCGGGCGCTTGTTGGGGCGCTGTTCCAGCGAGCGGTTCAGCTGCGACAGTGCAATCACCGGGCAGTTGAGCTCCTTGGCCAGGCCCTTCAGGCTACGCGAGATTTCCGAGATTTCGGAGGCGCGGTTTTCCGAGGAACTGCCACCGTTACCCGACATCAGCTGCAGGTAGTCGATGATGATCAGGCCCAGCTTGCCGCACTGGCGCGCCAGGCGACGCGAGCGTGCGCGCAATTCGATGGGCGACAGCGCCGGCGTTTCGTCGATGTAGAACTGGGCATCGTTCATCTTCTGGATGGCGTGCGTCAGGCGCGGCCAGTCCTCGTCCAGCAGGCGACCGGTACGCAGGCGGTGCTGGTCCAGACGACCGACCGAGCCCAGCATACGCATGGCCAGCTGGGCGCCGCCCATTTCCATGGAAAACACCGCCACCGGCAGGCCGGATTCGATCGCCACGTGTTCGCCGATGTTGATCGAGAACGCCGTCTTACCCATGGAGGGACGACCGGCGACGATGATCAGGTCGCCCGGTTGCAGGCCGGAGGTCATCTTGTCCAGGTCCATGAAGCCGGTGGGCACGCCGGTGATGTCGCTGGTGTTGTCGCGGTTGTAGAGTTCGTCGATACGCTCCACCACCTGGGTCAGCAGCGGCTGGATTTCCATGAAGCCCTGCGAGCCGCGCGAGCCCTCTTCGGCGATGGCGAAGATCTTCGATTCGGCTTCGTCGAGCATGGACTTGACGTCCTTGCCCTGCGGATTGAAGGCATTGCCGGAGATTTCGTCGGCCACCGTGATCAGCTTGCGCAGGATGCCGCGGTCACGCACGATCTCGGCGTAGCGGCGGATATTGGCCGCCGACGGCGTGTTCTGTGCCAGCGCGTTCAGATAGACCAGGCCACCGACTTCCTCGGCCTTGCCACTGGTGGACATGGCCTCATAGACCGTGATCACGTCCGCCGGCTTGGTGCTGTTGATGAGCTTGACGATGTGCTCGAAGATGATGCGGTGGTCGTAGCGGTAGAAGTCTTCCGCGCTGACGAAATCTGCGATGCGGTCCCAGGCTGCGTTGTCCAGCAGCAGGCCGCCCAGCACCGATTGCTCGGCCTCGATGGAGTGTGGCGGCACGCGGAGTGCATCGATCTGGGGATCGGAAGACTCCTTCTGGCCGCGGAAAAATTCAGGATTGCCGCGGGACGATTCTTTCATGGCGCGCATTATAACCTGCTGATGTGAAGCCGTTGGTTCAGGTGGACGTTTTTGCAGCGCATGGCCCTGGCAAGGAACAGATGCAAGGTTCGATCCGCGGCGGAGGGTAGGCCAACAGGCTTTCCCGGCAGGAAGAACCGAAGCAAAATGACAATAAAAAAGCCAGGCGAACCCGGCTTTTCTATTGCAAAACGAATTGCAGCAAACAGGCGAATTACGCTTGCTCGCCCTTCACAGCGATGGTGACGTCGACCACCACATCGGTGTGCAGAGCAACCGACACAGGGTGTTCGCCAACGATCTTCAGCGGGCCGTTGGGCATACGCACTTGCGACTTTTCCACGGCGAAACCCTTCTTGCCCAGGGCTTCAGCGATGTCGAAGTTGGTCACGGAACCGAACAGACGACCGTCAACGCCGGCCTTCTGCGACACTTCCACGGTGGCACCAGTCAGCTTTTCGCCTTGTGCTTGAGCAGCAGCCAGCTTCTCGGCAGCGGCCTTTTCCAGATCGGCGCGCTTGGCTTCGAATTCGGCGATGGCAGCGTCGGTAGCACGACGGGCCTTGCGTTGCGGGATCAGGAAGTTACGTGCGAAACCGTCCTTGACGCGCACGACATCACCCAGACCGCCGAGATTAACGATTTTTTCCAACAGAATGACTTGCATGTTTTTCTCCTATTTCTCGGCGCAGATTACGCGTTGTGCAGATCGGTGTACGGCAGCAGGGCCAGGTAACGCGCGCGCTTGATGGCGGTGTCAACTTGACGCTGGTAGTGGGCCTTGGTACCGGTCAGGCGTGCCGGCATGATCTTGCCGTTTTCCTGGACGAAGTCCTTCAGGGTGTCCACGTCCTTGTAATCGACCTGTTCAACGCCAGCGGCGGTGAAACGGCAGAATTTCTTGCGCTTGAACAGCGGGTTTTGCTGTTGACGCTTGTTTTTCAGCTTGCTTTTATCGAACTTTTTACCGAATGCCATGATTTGGCTCCTGTATCTAAAAATTGGGTAAGGTCTTTTTAGCGCCGCCTCGCGTCAGTCTTCCGACGGGACAGCGCCAAAATCAACGATATGAAACACGACGCTCTTGCTGTTGCGATTCCTGCGGGCCAGAAAGCCGGTGAAGCGGAAGACTTCACCCAGCGCAGCCTTGTTGAGCGCGCCGGAGATTTCTCCTGCTGCCATCGCCGCGATCTCGAATTCGACCTGGCGACGCATGCCAGCTTCCATCTGCTCCGACTGATGCTGCAACCTGGCAGTCACGATCGGAATACCGGCCGGCGTATAACGCAATACATCACGTTCGGCCAGACTGGCGATGACTTGAAGCTGGTTCACTCTCCGCTATGAATCGCAGCGCAATCAGGCTGCCGGTGCTTCGGTACGGCTCTTGGCCGCGTCTTCCTTCTGCACTGCCTTCAGGATGGGGGAAGGACCGGTTTCGGCCTTCTTCATCTTGACGGTCAGGTGGCGCAGGACGGCGTCGTTGAACTTGAAGCCGGTTTCGATCTCGGCCAGCGTTTCGCTGTCGACTTCGATGTTCAGGCAGACATAGTGAGCCTTGGCCAGCTTCTGGATCTGGTAGGCCAGTTGACGACGGCCCCAATCTTCGACACGGTGAACCTTGCCGCCGCGGGTGGTGACGATGCCCTTGTAACGCTCGATCATCGCCGGCACTTGCTCGCTTTGGTCCGGGTGGACGATAAATACGATTTCATAATGACGCATGTAGACTCCTTATGGACTTATTGAAGACGCCCACCCCGGCGTCAAGACGGGTGTGGGAAGAGGAAAACCCAAGATCATACAAGGTTTCTGGCATAACAGCAATGTCGACTATCGCTGGCGAGGTCAGGTAGACACAGGCGGAGCCATCGCACTGGGCAGATAGGCCGCACAAGATATTTCATCTATTTATATATAGACAGGAAAAACCGTTCTTGCAGCACCAGAAAGTGCATGTTGCCGTTGACACAAGGATTGCACCTGTATAAAAATACAGACTGTTCATCCAAACAGCCTTCCCCCAGAGAAAGGCCTACCCCATGCTCAAACTGACCGCGCGCCAGGAACAGATCCTGAACCTGATCAAGAACGCCATCGAGAACACCGGCTTCCCTCCCACGCGCGCCGAGATCGCTGCCGAGCTTGGCTTCCGCTCCGCCAATGCCGCTGAAGAGCACCTGCAGGCACTGGCCCGCAAGGGCGCCATCGAAATATCCCCTGGCACCTCCCGCGGCATCCGCCTGCGTGAATCCGGCGTACCCGCATCAAGCGGCATCGCCCGCCAGATGGCCCTGCCCCACCCCGCCCTGATGCAGTTGAGCCTGCCCCTGATCGGTCGCGTGGCTGCCGGCTCGCCCATCCTGGCGCAGGAGCATGTCGAGAAGACCTACCAGGTCGATCCGGCGATGTTCCCCAGCAAGCCCGATTACCTGTTGAAGGTGCGCGGCATGTCCATGCGCGACGCCGGCATTCTCGATGGCGATCTGCTGGCGGTCCGCAAGACCGACCAGGCGCGCAACGGGCAGATCGTGGTGGCGCGACTGGCCGACGAGGTCACCGTCAAGCGCTACCAGAAGACCGGCTCGGTCATCACGCTCTTCCCGGAAAATCCGGAATTCGAACCCATCATCGTCAAGCCGGACGCCGACCAGTTTGCTCTTGAAGGGCTTGCCGTCGGGTTGTTGCGCAGCTGGCATTAAACCAGCAGGGAGCAAGCCTGCCGCTCCCGATGCATCGGCGCCCACCACCGCGCCGATCCCCCTCCCAAGGAACCTTCGTCTAAAACGAAGGTTTTTTGCTTTCTATTCGCCTCTTCGGCATCCGGTCCTTGCGCATATTATTTCTGGTGGACAGCTATGTCCGGCGCAAAGCATGCGCCCAACCAAGAGGATCCCTTTCGATGTCGACGCGCAAGAGCAGCAACAAGCACGGTAACCAGGCCCAGGCCGCCACCCAGTCCCATCTGCAAGACCTGCTGGATGTCCGCAAATGCCTGGATCTTCTGGATAATCGCAAGGTTGATGAAGCAAAGGCCCTGTGTACTGCCGTGCTGGGGCGCGCTCCCACCCTGGTGTTCGCCAACCATGCACGCGGACTCATCGCCATGCAGGAGGGCCTGCACGCCGATGCCGAACACTATCTTCGCAAGACCATCGCGGCTGATCCGGAGAATGCCGAGTATCTGAGCAACCTGGCAGCCGCACTCCTGGCACAGGATCGCATCGATGAAGCCATCAGGATCTATGAACGCGCCATCGAAGTCGACAAGGAAAGCCGGACGGCCCGCGTCGGCCTGGCCAATGCCTTGCATGAAAAGAACGACCCGGATGCCTCGATCGCCTACTTCGAGGATGCGGTCAAGCGCGAGCCAGAGGCCCCCGGCCCGCTCTCCCATCTGGGGCGGGCACTGGTGGAAGCGAAGCGCTATGACGAGGCGGTCGCAACCATCCTCAAGTCACTGGAACTGCAGATCAACTTCGCCCCTTCGCACACCGCCCTGGGCGAAGCCTTCCATGCCATGGAGATGTACAAGGAAGCCCTGGAGTCCCACAAGACAGCAATCCTTCTGGACCCGGAAGATACCTACGCGCACAACAAGATTGCCGATACCTACCTGAAACTGAACAAGGTCACCGAAGCCCACGAACACCTGCTGCGCGTCATCGACATCGCCCCCAAGGACTCCAACAGCTATCTCAAGCTGGGTGCCAGCTACTTTTCCGCCGAAGATCGCTTCGACGATGCCATGCGCATGTTCAACAAGGCGCTGGAACTGAATCCCAAGCAAGCCCTCATCTACAACAACATCGGCGCCATCAAGCACGACCATGGCGACACCCATGAGGCGGTGGAGATCTTCCGCAAGGCGCTCGAATTGCGTCCCAACTATTCCACCGCCAAGCACAACCTGGCCCTGAGCCTGCTGTTGCACGGCGACCTCAAGGAAGGCTGGGAATGTCACGAGAGTCGCCTGGAAACCCGCGAGCGCGCCTACGTCTACAAGCTCATCCACAAACTGTTCGAGATCATCCCCAAATGGGATGGCAAGAGTTCGCTGGAAGGCAAATTCATACTCCTGATGCACGAACAGGGCTTTGGCGACAGCATCCAGTTTCTGCGCTATGCACGCCTGGTCATGGACCGCGGCGCCCGGGTGGCGGTGCACGTGAAGAATCCGCTGTATCGGCTGTTCCAGTCGTTCACGCCAGAAGTCACCCTGATCCGGGAAAGCGACCCGCTGCCACCCTGCGACTGCGCCTACGTGATGATGAGCCTGCCCTATGCGCTAGGCACCGATACCGTGGAAGACATCCCCTCCTTCCCCAGCTACCTGGCAGCCGATCCCTTGCTGGCAGAAGAATGGCGCCAGAAAATTGCCGCAATAACAACATCGGAACAGCATCTACGTGTCGGTGTGGTATGGGGCGGCAATCCGGAGCACGGCAATGATCGGCACCGTTCGATCCCCCTTGACACTTTCAAGCAATTGTTCGGACTCCCGAAGATCGAGTTCTACTCCCTGCAAAAGGGCAAGCCCCTGGAAGACCTGAAGAATCTGCCCGCCGACCGGTCAGCCCACAATCTGGGTGACCAATGCGCAGACTTTGCCGATACCGCCGCAGCGATCCACAACCTGGACCTGGTCATCAGCGTGGATACTTCGGTGGTGCACCTGGCTGGTGCCATGGGCCACCCCACCTGGGTACTGCTCCCGCACATCCCGGACTGGCGCTGGCTGCAGAACCGCGACGATTCGCCCTGGTATCCGAGCATGCGCCTGTTCCGCCAGCCTGCCTTCAGCGACTGGGACTCCGTGATGAAGCGCATCGCAGAAGAGTTAATCAGATTGCAACAAGAAAAGGTGCAGCAATAGGACTCTGGCCCTCCCTCACCCCTTCCGAAAAAGCCGCTTGCACCGAGCGGCTTTTTCAATGGAGCGAAAATTTCTTGGTTTCAACAAAGATTTCCCTAAAGTTTTCTCGATCGGCGTCGAAAAAGGATTTGCTTGCAGTTTCAAAGCACGCAGTTTTAGTTCGGAAAGCCTTGAAAGAGATTTTTTTCGCGAAAGCCCTAAACTTTTTCCAAGACTGCCCGATAAAGCAATCAACAGAGGTTGAAACGCCTGGGGCTCATGGGTAGAAGACCAAAGTTAAGCACTGAAACTCGGATCATCGGTCTCAAATCTTAGGAGAATTAACATGGCATCAGTCATCAATACCAACATTGCGTCGCTGAACACGCAACGCAATCTGAATTCGTCGCAGTCGTCGCTCAACACCTCGATCCAACGTCTGTCCTCCGGTCTGCGCGTCAACAGCGCAAAGGACGACGCCGCCGGCCTGGCCATCGCCGACCGCATGAACTCCCAGATCAAGGGTCTGGCAGTTGCACAACGTAACGCCAACGACGGCATCTCGATGGCCCAGACCGCTGAAGGCGCTCTGTCCACCGTGACCGACAACCTGCAGCGTATGCGTGAACTGGCTGTTCAAGCTTCGAACGGCACCAACAGCGCGCAAGACCGCAAGACCCTGAACGACGAATACAAGCAACTGTCGGAAGAAGTGTTCCGCGTGCTCAACGGCACCAGCTTCAACGGCCAGAACCTGTTCACCGGCTCCGGCCAAGGTGCATCGGCTGGCGTGGGCTCCAGCTCGGCCAACGTTTCGGCTTCCCTGACCCTGTCGTTCCAGGTCGGCGCCAACGTCCAGGACAACAAGCTGAACGACCAGATCACCATCACCCTGGATGACCTGTCGAACAACAAGACCATGGCCGACGTCATCGGCACCAGCGCCAAGGGTCTGATCGGTCTGGGCGACACCTCCGGTGTGAGCACTGCCCAAACCACCTACACCTCGGCCAAGGCCAAGCTGGACAACCTGTTCGCTACCGGCTCGACCCTGACCGCCAGCGCCCTGGCTTCTTCGGCAGTGACCCTGCAGAAGGCCGTGGACAGCGCCAAGCTGGCCCTGGACAAGGCTGTTGCTGCTCCGTCCGCACAAAGCGATGCACAGAAGGCAATCACCAACCTGGACAAGGCCATCAGCCTGATCTCGTCCAAGCGTGCAGAGTTCGGTGCCGTTCAGAACCGCTTCAGCGCCGTCATCAGCAACCTGCAAGTGTCGAGCGAGAACATCACCTCGTCCCGTAGCCGTATCATGGATACCGACTACGCTGCAGAAACTGCCAACCTGACCCGTGCGCAGATCCTGCAACAGGCTGGTAACGCGATGCTGTCGCAGGCCAACTCGGCACCGCAGCAAGTCCTGTCGCTGTTGAAATAAGCCTGATAGCTAGGTAGGATGACGTGCGGAGGATAGGCCTTATTCTCCGCACGTTCCTTTAAGGAAGGGAGTAGTAACATGTCGATTGCCCCACTTAATATCACAGCTGCTGGCGATTCCGGTACGGCGTATGCCTTGCCGCAAAGCGCTGTCAAGCCCGATCCCGTGGTATCGACCGTTGCCCCGGCAGCGACTTCGGAAGCACGTCGCGCGACGGAAAGCGATGTCAACGATGCCGTCGGCAAACTCAACGACTTCGCCAAGACCAGCGCCTCGGCACTGAACTTCTCCAAGGACGAAGAGACCGGCCGCACCATCGTCAAAGTCGTGGATACCGCGACCGACACCGTGATCCGCCAGATTCCCAGCGAAGAAGCGATCTCCATCGCCAAGTCCATCGACAAGATGCAAGGCCTGTTGATCAACCACAAGGTCTGATTTGAAGTTGAGTCTGGTACGAACTGCAGTGGCTCGAAAGACCGCGTGCGCCCATGATCATTCATGGCGCATGACGGGTTCGGCTACCCCAGTTCATAATGGATTCGCATAACACCCGCACAGCGTCCCTCCTGCACCGACGCCGTACTTGAGAGCCACTCTCCTGTTGACCGCGCGCGCAGCCCCCCCCCTAAAGCGCTGTGCCTTACGCAAAGATTCAGGAGTTGAACCATGGCCACTTCCACCGGCACTATCTCCACCTCGGCAGGCCCGCTTGACGTCGCGACCCTGGTCAGCCAGCTGATCTCGGCGGAAAGCCAGTCTCAACTGACTCCGCTGACCACCCAGGCCAGCAGCTACAACACCCTGATCTCGGCGTACGGCAGCCTCAAGAGCGCGCTGTCGACCTATCAGTCGGCCATCACGGGGCTCAGTGCAGCCAGCTTCAGCTCCCAGAAAAGCAGCGTCAGCAATGCCGGCACCGGTAGCAACCTGACCACCGATCCGTTCACCGCCGACGTCAACAGCGACGATTCGACCAAGATCCTGGCGCAGAAGATCAAATCCGAGGGCGTCACCAGCGGCACCACCTTCAGTGCTGGCGACTCGCTGGCGATCAAGATCGGCACCAACTCGCCCACCTTTATCACGCTCAAGGCCAACTCCACCCTGGCAGGCGTTCGCGACGCCATCAATGCCTCCAAGGCTGGCGTTACTGCCTCCATCGTCACCGATGGCAGTGGCGATCACCTGGTGCTGGAATCGAATACCGGCGGCACTGCCAATACCATCAAGGTCACTGCCAACAACAGCCTGTCCCGCTTCGCCTACGATCCATCGAGCTCGACGCCCAGCACCACCACCCAGATCCAGGCGCCGCGCGATGCGACCAAGGCTGCCTCGGGCACCTATTCGGTTGGCGTGACGCAACTGGCGCAGACCGCCAAGCTCAGCTCGGCCAGCATCACCCCGGGCAGCACGTTTGAAAATGGTCTGCTGGCCATCAAGACCGGCACCGGCTCGACGACCATCATCAAGCCGTCCACCAATAGTCTGGCCGGCATTCGCGATGCCATCAACAGCAGCGATGCCGGCGTGAACGCCACCATCGTCAGCGACGGCACTAACGACCACCTGGTGCTCACCGCCAAGGACAGCGGCGCCACCAATACCATCAAGGTCACCGGCACCGCGGACTTTGCCGTATTCAATTCGGATCCGAGCGGTACGGTCACTACCCCCAATGTCAGCAATAGCCAGCTCTATACCACTGGTACGCTGAACCTGAAAGTGGGGGACAGCACCATCGCCATCAACCCGACGGCCAATGGCAGTGGCGACATCGACCTGACTCAGGTCATGACCGCCATCAATGGTGCGGGTGCCGGCGTGACCGCCTCCATCACCAACGACGGCACCAATAGCCGCCTGGTACTGACGCCGAACGCCGCGAACGCCACGGCTGCCATTTCCCTCGCGGGCAGTGGTGATTATTCGGGTCTCAGCGTCAGCGGCATGGGACAGTTGCTCAAGGCGCAGGACGCCAAGCTGTCCATCGACGGCGTGACGGTCACCAGTCCCAGCAACAAGGTGGAAAACGTGATTTCGGGTGTGACCCTGAATCTCTCCAAGGTCACCACCTCGGCAGACGATTTCACGCTCAACATCAGCAACGACACCACCGGCCTGACCAGTGCGGCCAACACGTTCGTCTCCGCCTACAATACCCTGGCCAAGGCGATCGCCAGCATGACCGCGCAGACGCCTTCGACCACACTGGGCCAGGCCAATACCTCGGCCCCCCTGGCCAGCGAGTCGTCGGTTCAGACCATCTTGACCCAGTTGCGCAACACCCTGTTCTCCTCGGTGGACGGTGGCAATGGCATCAACACGCTTTCCGACATCGGCATCGGGTTCCAGAAGGACGGCACGCTGGCACTGGACGCCACCAAATTGTCGACCGCGGCCACCAACAATTTTGCCGGCATCGCCAACCTGTTTGCCGGCACCGACCCGGATACGACCAACACCACGTCCTCCAAAAATGGTATCGTCACCAAGTTGACGACGCTGATGACGAACCTGTTGAGTGACACCGGCATCATCGCCACCAAGACCAACGGCCTGCAGGCCAGCCTGAAGATCAACCAGGATCGCCAGACCGCAGTGCAGACCCGTTTGTCCAACATGAAAGATGCCTACACCAACCAGTTCAACCAGCTCAACATCACGCTGGCCAGCATGCAATCCACGCAAAGCTACCTGACCCAGCAACTGGCCAGTCTGGCCAAGAGCAGTTGAGTCTGAATCCGCGAACATAGGAGAACGTCATGTTCGGAAGCATGAAACGCGGGGCCAACGCCTACGCCAATATCGGGGTGGAAACCGGCGTGGTCGCCGCCAGCCCGCACAAGCTCATCACCATGCTCTTCGATGGCGCACTGGTTGCCATTGCGCTGGGCAAGAAGCACATGGGCGAAGGCAATATCAAGGACAAGGGTGAATCCATCACCAAGGCCATCCTGATCGTCGACAACGGTCTGCGCGCCAGCCTCAACAAGGAAGTCGGCGGCGAACTGGCGTTGAACCTGGATTCGCTGTACGAGTACATGAGCCGACGCCTGTTCGAAGCCAATGCCACCAACAATCCTGCCATCCTCGATGAGATCCACGGTTTGCTCAATGACATCCGTTCGGCGTGGGAACAGATTGGCCCCAACACCGTGCAGTCCGCACCGCAAATGGCAGTTGTCCAGGATCATTCCCAACCCAGCTTCGCAAAGGCCTGACTGATATGAACGGTGACGAAGTCATCGCCATTTACGAGTCGATTTCGCAATTGACTGACGAAATGCTGGCTGCCGCGCGGGCAGCAGACTGGGACCTGCTGGCCGGGCTGGAAGCGCAATGCGGCAAGCACATCGCCAACCTGCGCAATTGCGAGGACCACGTCTCCCTGCCTGAGGCCTTGCGCAACCGCAAGGTCGATATCATCAAGAAGATCCTCGAAGACGATCGCCACATCCGCAACCTGACCGAACCGGGATTGCGCAAACTGTCGGCGCTCATCCAAAGCAACCAGACCGAACAGAAGCTGCTCAATACCTACGGCATGGGTAGTTGAACATGCTGCCGCGGGCCGATATCGCCAGCGCCGTCCAGCCTGTCCATGCAGTTGACGCGGCTACCGCCGTCGTCTCGGTTGCCGATACCCGCCAGGAGGCCTTCAGCCGCCTGGCCCAGATTGCCATTGGCCAGCAGATGTCTGGCCGCATCCTCTCCAACTTCAGCGACGGCACTTTCCTGGTGCGCATTGCCAATACGGCCGCGCGCATGGTATTGCCCAACAATGCCAAGGTCGGCGATTCGCTGATCCTCACCCTGGTCTCGAAGGACCCTCGTCCCACGTTCTCGGTCAACGAAGGCAGCATCCGCTCCGACGAAGACAGTGCCTCGGTGGCGCTAAGCAATGCCGGCCGCGCCATGCAGAAGGACCTGAAGTCCTTGCAGTTCGTCACCCGCGACGAGAGCGGCGCCGGCCAGATCGGGCAGAACGAGGAAGTCCCCGCGGACGCCCGTGCCAAGGGCCCCGGCCAGGGAGATTCAGGCGCCCCCTCCAGCACCACGACCACGCTCAGCAATGCCGGCCGCCTCATCGGCAGCCTGCTGCAGGCCTCCCAGCAAGGCGACATGGCCGATCACGTCAGTGCAGCTGCCCCGCTGCTGACCAAGCCCAATGTCCCCACTGAACAGATGGCAGGCGCCCTCAAGGACGCCATCGCCTACAGCGGCGTTTTCTACGAATCCCACGTCTCGGCATGGGCCGCCGGCCAGCGCCCCGCCGAAGAACTGATGAAGGAACCGCAGGCCCAGGTGGCTGCCCAGAAAGGCGGCGACATCAATCTGCTGAGCCAGAGTGATCCCGCCCAGAACCAACTCGGACAGTTAATCAACCTGCAACTCAACGCCCTGGAGCAGCAACGCGTCGTCTGGCACGGGCAAGTCTGGCCGGGGCAGCAGATGGAATGGGAAATCGGCCAGGAACATGACCAGTCCGCCCCTGGCGGACGCGACGACGACGCCTCGGCCCCGACCTGGCACAGCGTCGTGCGCTTCAACTTCGCCCAGTTGGGCAGCGTTTCCGCCTCGATCCGCCTGATCGGACAGCAGATCCACGTACAAGTCAAGGCCGACAACGAAGCTGCCGCGGCCGCCCTGCGTGGCCATAGCGGCCTGTTTGCCAATGCCATGGCAGCCGCAGGCACCTCCCTCGACTCCCTCACCGTCAAGCAAGCCGATGGAGAAACCTAATATCCCGCTGCAAAACGCCGTCGCGCTGGCCTACAATGCCAGCCAGGGGGCGCCTCAGGTCGTGGCCAAGGGCCGTGGTCTGGTGGCCGAAGCCATCATCGCGCGGGCCAAGGAGAGTGGCGTCTACGTGCACGAATCCAAGGAACTGGTTTCCCTGCTGATGCAGGTCGAACTGGACCAGCAGATCCCCCCCGCTCTCTACCGCACCGTGGCCGAACTGCTTGCGTGGCTATATCGTATTGAAAATATGCAATTAAGTGAGTCTGTGATGTATGATAATGGGTTAAATTATTCCAATAATTTCCCCGGGGAAAGCGAGCCCACTCGCTGATTTCAGACGCACAAGACGCAAAAGACGCACAGATAGATGGCAAATCACGACGAGATCGACGACGACAGTCCCTACCGGGTTCATTCACGGCGGGAAATCATCGCCCTGCTGACCAGCATGATGGAAAAGAACCAGCTCCTGAGCCTGCTGATCAAGGGTGGCTCCGAGTCCGTGATCACCTCCATCCTCGAAGTCGATGCCGATGAGGATTCCCTGATCATCGATGCCGCGCCCAGCGCCATGCTCAATGAGAGCATCGTTGCCAGCAAGCGCATCAATTTCGAAGCTCTGTACAACAGCATCCGCATCACCTTCGCTGTCGACGGCGCCACCCAGATCGAATACCAGAATCGCCCTGCCCTCAAGGTCGACATTCCGGAAAGCCTGGTTCGCCTGCAACGTCGCGAGTATTTCCGTATCCCGACGCCGATCGCCAAGCCGCTGCGCTGCACCTTCCGCATCACCCAGGCCGATGGCTCCTTCGCCACGGTGATCACCCTGCTCAACAACATCAGCGCAGGTGGCGTGGGCATTACCGATGAAAAGAAGATCCTCCCCGCCACACCGGGCGTGATCTACGAAGATTGCCAACTGGAACTGGGTGACAACACCCTGGTCTCGGTAAAGCTGCAGGTGCGCGACTGCAAGGAATTCAAGATGACCAACGGCAAGGTGGTCAACCGCTTCGGCTGCCAGTTCGTGGACATTCCCCGCACCGTACTGGCGGCGATCCAGCGCTTCATCACCAAGCTGGAACGCGAACAGAACGCCAAGGCTTCCGGCATGATGTAAGGCCGGACGGGGCTGCCCTGCAACCCCGCTCCCAACAGTCATCCCCGCACAAAACAAGACACCCCGAGACCGGATCGACCGGTTTCGGGGTGTCTTTGCATGCAGAGCGTACCGCCACGGCCCGGCAATCGCTGCGCCGAAGCAACATCAGGGCGAATCGATCACAGCTGCATGGTCATGATGTCGCGGTAGGCCGAGACCAGCTTGTTGCGCACCTGAATACTTGTCTGGAAAGAAATACTTGCCTTCTGTGAAGCAATCATCACATCCGAAAGGTTCACGCTATCATCCCCCATAGCGAAGGCTTGCGACATCTTGGCCGCAGTCTGCTGGGAACTGTTGACCTGATCGATCGCGCCCTTGAGCACATCGGCAAAATCCACGCGCTGCGCCGGCTTTTCCGCCTTCAGGCTGCTCTGGACCGGGTCGGTCACACCCTGCGCCCGCGCCGCAGCCGCCTTCAGCTGGGCCACCATCGCCTCGATCTTGCTGGTATCAATCACGCTTTCGATTGCCATTTCCCACCCCTTGAGTTCATCTTGCAGGCCTTACGGGAGCGCAGCACGCACCCCTGCCATCTACAGCAGCACCTTAACACTGCCGCATTGACAAATCGCACCAATAAGCGGGGAATTTGCCATTCTGTTCGGGCGATCAAATTCCCGCTTCCAACGGACAATCCACACTGAGCAAAAAACCTCACAAAGGTAGGCAGTGAATAAAGTCTTTATCAAGCTGGCAATCGCGGGGACGCCAGAGGGGAAATCATGGCGGTAGCAGCCGACGGCACGATGACCGGCGAAACCAATACCACGGGCGACCTCAGCAACGCTGAGGGCATGCCCCAGGGGCAACCCGCCCAGGGAGGCATGGTTGGCTACGCCCGCTCGCCGCAAGGCAAACGCATCCTGCTCATCATCGCCGCAGCTGCCACCCTGGCGCTGATGGCCGGTATCTGGCTGTGGAGCCAGAAGGTCGAGTATCGCGTCCTGTTCTCCAACTTCAATGACCGCGACGGCGGCGCCATCGTGGCCTCGCTGCAGCAGATGAACGTGCCCTACAAGTATTCCGAGGGCGGCACGGCCATTCTGGTGCCCGAGAACATGGTGCATGACGCCCGCCTGAAGCTGGCCGCGCAAGGCCTGCCCAAGGGCGGCAATGTCGGCTTCGAACTGATGGAAAACCAGAAGCTGGGCATCTCCCAGTTCCTGGAACAGGTCAACTTCCAGCGCGCCCTCGAAGGCGAATTGGCGCGCTCGGTACAATCCCTGTCATCGGTACAGACTGCTCGCGTGCACCTGGCCTTGCCCAAGGCCTCGGTCTTTGTGCGCGACCAGCAGAAACCCACCGCTTCGGTCGTCTTGAGCCTCTATCCCGGCCGCTACCTCGATCAGCAACAGGTCAGCGCCATCGTCCACCTGGTGGCCAGCAGCGTCCCCGAACTGTCTCCCAAGTCGGTCACCATCGTCGACCAGAACGGCAACCTGCTCTCCGACACCACCAAGCAGACGCAGACCAATACCCTGGACCCAACGCAGCTGAAGTATGTCCAGGACCTGCAGCAGGACATCGTCAAACGTGTCGAATCGATCATCGCGCCCATCGTCGGCAATGGCAACGTGCGTGCCGAAGCGACCGCCGACGTCGACTTCTCCCGTACCGAACAGGCTTCTGAAGCCTACAAGCCCAACCAGACCAGGGACACCGCCGCCGTTCGCAGCAAGCAGAGCAGCGAAGCCAATAGCGCGACCTCCGGCACCTCAGGCGTCCCGGGCGCACTGACCAACCAGCCGCCGGCTCCGGCCACCGCGCCTATCGTCAATCCGGCCGTTGCCAATGGTGCTGCCAACCAGAACGGTACCGCCGCCACGCCCAATGGCGCAGCGCCCACCCCCACGGCCAGCGGCAATTCGCGCAAGGACGAGACCATCAACTACGAGGTCGACAAGACCGTGCGCTACACCCAGCAACCCATGGGTGGCGTGCGTCGCCTGACGGTGGCCGTGGTGGTGAACTACAAGCGCACCATGGACAACACCGGCAAGATCGTGATGCGTCCGCTGACCGAAGCCGAACGCAACCAGATCACCGACCTGGTCCGTGAAGCCATGGGCTACAACAAGGACCGAGGCGACTCGCTCAACGTGGTCAACACCCAGTTCAGCACCGACATGGAACCGGAAGTGCCGCTCTGGAAGCAGCCGGGCATGATCGAGCTGGCCAAGGAAATCGGCAAGTACGTGCTGGTGGCCGCAGTCCTGCTGTTCCTCTACTTCCGCGTACTGCGCCCCATCGTCTGGAAGCTCTCCGGCCGGGAAGAGCGCGAACGCCTGGCCAAGGAAAAGGCCGAGGCCGAAGCCGCCGCAGCAGCCGCAGCGGTTGCCGCCGGCTTCGATCCGGACGATCCGGATGCCATCGTCAACCTCTCCGGCGAGCCCGAGATCGACGAACGCGCGGCCTACAAGGCCAACCTCGAAACCGCCAAGCAGTGGGCCAAGAACGATCCGAAGCTGGTGGCAAGCATCATCAAGTCATGGGTGAACAATGAGTAACGACGGCGTTCAGAAAGGTGCCATCCTCATGCTCGCCCTGGGCGAGGATGAGGCCGCCGAAGTCATGAAGTACCTGGGCCCGAAAGAGGTCCAGAAGCTGGGCGCGGCTATGTCGGCCCTGCGCAACGTCAGCTTCGAGGAAATCAATGAAGTGCTGGAAGCCTTCGTGGCCGAGACCGGCCAGGCCTCTTCGCTGGGTCTGGATTCGGACGAGTACATCCGTAGCGTCCTGACCAAGGCCCTGGGCGACGACAAGGCCACCTCCCTGCTCAACCGCATCCTGGGTGGCCGCGACGCTTCCGGTATCGAAAGCCTCAAGTGGATGGACGCCCAGTCGGTGGCCGAACTCATCCGCAACGAGCACCCGCAGATCATCGCCACCATCCTGGTTCACCTGGAGCGCGACCATGCCTGCGGCATCATCAACAATTTCACGGAACGTTTGCGCAACGATGTCATCCTTCGTATTGCAACCCTGGACGGCGTGCAGCCAGCCGCGTTGCGCGAACTCAATGATGTGCTGACCAAGCTGCTGACCGGCAACGAAAGCCTGAAGAAGCAACAGATGGGCGGTATCCGTACCGCGGCCGAGATCCTCAACTTCATGTCCGGCGAGAACGAGACCTCGGTGATGAACAACCTGCGCTCCTACGACGAGGACATGGCGCAGAAGATCATGGACGAGATGTTCGTCTTCGAGAACATCATCGACATCGACGGCCGCGGCATCCAGCTGCTGCTGCGCGAAGTCCAGTCCGAGTCGCTGATCGTGGCCCTGAAGGGTGCCTCGCAAGGCCTGCGCGACAAGATCTTCGCCAACATGTCGCAACGTGCGGCCGAGATGATGAAGGAAGACCTGGAATCCAAGGGACCGGTGCGCCTGTCCGAAGTGGATGCCCAGCAGAAGGCCATCCTGCAGATCGTGCGCCGCCTGGCCGACGAAGGCCAGATCGTCCTGGGCGCCAAGGGCGAGGACGCGTTCATCTGATGCGCTTGATGCCCATCGTGCAGTTTGCTGTCGGCATGCCGGCCTGAGGAGTCAAAGAAGCCATGCGTGCAAAGATCATTCCCAAGGAAGAGATGACGCCCTACCAGCGCTGGGAGCTGGCGTCCTTCCACGACGAACCCGAACCGGAGCCCGAACCGCTGCCGGTAGAGGAAGAATTCCTCGAAGAACCGCCACCGGTGCCGCAACTGACGGCCGAACAGCTCGACGCCATCCGCGAAGCAGCGCGCCAGGAAGGCTTCGCCGAAGGTCGCCAGCATGGCCTGCAGGCCGGTCGCTCGGAAGGCTACATGGCCGGTCTGCAGCAAGGTCAGCAGGAAATCAACGAAGTCATCCAGCACTTCCGCCAGATCGCGGTCAACTTCAGCACAGAAGTCTCCCAGTGCAGCGAACGCATGGCTCCCGAAATGCTGGACCTGGCGCTGGACCTGGCCAAATCCATGCTCAAGACCGCCCTGCGCGCACGCCCGGAGCTGGTCCTGCCCACCGTCAGCGCCGCTATCCACGCCCTGCCGGTGCTGCAACTGCCGGCCAGCCTGACCCTGCACCCGGAAGACGCCGCCCTGGTGCGCGAGCACATGGGTGCCGAGCTGGCCCAGCAAGGCTGGAAGATCGACGAAGATGCCCAGATGGACCGCGGCGGTTGCCGCGTCGAAACCCGCACCAACCAGATAGATGCCACCACCGAGACCCGCTGGAAGCGGCTGGGCGAATCGCTGTCCAAGCAGCTCGACTGGCTGGAATGACGTTTTACAAGTGATACCGACCTGAACGGGAGCCCCGCATGAACTCCCCGATGCCATCCCATAGCAGCCTGTGGCAAGCCTATCTGCACAACTGTCGCAGCCTGGTTGCCATGGCCGAGCCGACCATGACCGCCGGCCGCATCACCCGCGTCGCCGGGCTGGTGATGGAAGCGGTCGGACTGAAGCTGCCAGTGGGCAGCCCCTGCAACGTGCCCCTGCCCAATGGCACCATGATCGAGGCAGAAGTCGTCGGCTTCCAGGACGATCGCCTCTTCCTGATGCCGCAGAGTGACGTCGAAGGCATCGTTCCCGGCACCCGCGTCTACCCCGTCGAACCCGTACGCCCGCCCCCGCGCACCGGCCCCATCAGCTTTACCCCGCGCCGCATCGACGAACACAGCCGGCGCCTGCCGGTCGGCGACGAACTGCTGGGCCGCGTGCTCGATGGCGCCGGCCGCCCGCTGGACAATCTCGGCCCGCTGCACACTGAAAGCTCCGCGCCCCTGGGCGTACGTGCCGCCAATCCGCTGGGACGCGCACCCATCCGCGACATCCTCGACACCGGCATTCGCGCCATCAACACCATGCTCACCGTCGGCCGTGGCCAGCGCATGGGCCTGTTCGCCGGCTCAGGCGTGGGCAAGAGCGTGCTGCTGGGCATGATGGCGCGCTATACCAGCGCCGATGTGATCGTGGTCGGATTGATCGGGGAACGCGGCCGCGAAGTCAAGGAATTCATTGAACAGATCCTGGGACCGGAAGGCCTGGCACGTTCGGTGGTGGTGGCCGCCCCCGCCGATACCCCGCCGCTGATGCGCCTGCAGGGCGCGGCCTATTGCACCTCGATTGCCGAGTATTTCCGCGACCAGGGCAAGGATGTGCTGCTGATCATGGATTCGCTCACCCGCTATGCCATGGCCCAGCGCGAGATCGCCCTGGCCATCGGCGAACCCCCTGCCACCAAAGGCTATCCGCCCTCCGTGTTCGCCAAGCTGCCGGCACTGGTGGAACGCGCCGGCAATGGCGACGAAGGCGGCGGCTCCATCACCGCCTTCTACACCGTGCTGACCGAAGGCGATGACCAGCAGGACCCCATCGCCGATGCCGCCCGCGCCATCCTGGACGGCCACATCGTGCTCAACCGCCAACTGGCCGAAGCCGGCCACTACCCGGCCATCGATATCGAGCAATCCATCAGCCGCGCCATGCACAGCATCACCGATGCCGATCACCAGCGCCGCTCCCGCCACTTGAAGCAGTTGTACTCACGCTTCCAGCGTAACCGCGACCTCATCAGCGTGGGCGCCTACGCGGCCGGCAGCGACCCCATTCTGGACGAAGCCATTGCCTTATTGCCAAGAATGGAAGCCTTTTTGCAGCAAGGTATCCATGAGCAGGCCGATGTATCAGAGAGCTTGAGGCAACTTACCGCTCTATTCGGGTGATTGAGCGGGCAGGGCCAAAAATATAATCGGAGCGATCATGGCTACTCCCTCCGCACTTGATACGCTGATCGAATTGGCGACCAAAGAGACCGACGATGCGACCAAACGCCTCGGCCGGGCTATTCGCGTGAGTGAAGAAGCACAGCAGAAGCTGGGCATCCTGCAGCAGTACCGCGACGACTACGCGGCCCGTTTCCAGGAAACCCTGACCAATGGCTTGACCGCGCTGGCCTATCGCAACTTCCAGTTGTTCCTGGAGAAGATCGACAACGCCATCGACGGCCAGCAGGACGTGGTACAGAGCAGCCAGCAGCGCGTAGCCGAGGCGCGCGCCGCCTGGCAGGCCTGCGAGCGCAAGCGCATGTCCTACGACACCCTGGCCACGCGTGCCCGGGACAAGGAAATGCGCAAGGAAAGCAAGCGCGACCAGAAGTCCATGGATGAGCACGCCGCACGCATCAGCTTCTACAAGCGCTGATCGGACGGATGACAGGCAAGCAATACCCGACGACGACCGCAACGCAAAGAGCACGCAGAGCACCGAGTAGCAAGTAACCGACAGGCCACCACCATGAACACTTCCCTGCCGCTGTTGAACGTCATTACCGGCTCGCAAGCCGCCACCGGTTCGCGTTCCGGCAACCCGGCCGACAGCTTCACGGCCGACGCCCCCTTCAACCAGGTGCTCAGCAGCCAGGTGAACTCGCGCAACCAGGAACAGCAGTCGCAAGCCAAGCCGCAAGCTCCGCAACCACCGGCCGCGACCAACCAGGCCGCACAGAATGACGCCGCCAAGCAGACAGCTGCCACCAAGACCGAGTCGAAGCAGGACGTTGCCGACCAGAGCAAGGAAAAGGACGAGGACAGCGACGACACCACCACTGCCGCCTCCGCCGAGCTGCTGGCGCTGGTGGCCAACATCGCCCAGAACGCCGTCAAGCCCGTCGGCGAAGGCAAGAGCGAGAACACCGAGGCCGATCTGCTGGCCCAATCCAGGCGTGGCGGCGCCACGCTGTCACTGGCCGACCAGCAAGCCCTGATGGCGGACGGCAAACAAGGCAAGATCGACCTGGCCGGCCTGCAGGACGCCCTGGCCGCCAACAAGCTCAAGCAGGAAGGCCGCGACCTGAGCCGCAACGCCGGCGGGACCGAAGCCAATCCGTTGGGCCAGGAAAGTGCCAAGAATGGCAAGAGCGACAAGCCGGCCCTGGACCTGGGCGGCGACACCAAGGCCGCTCCCAAGGAAGATGCCAGCGCCTTGGCTGCTGCTCGCGCCCAGACTGGCAAGGTCACCGCCGAAGCCGTGACGACCGCCAAGCAGGACCTGCCGCAAACGACACCGGCCCCGATCGTCGTGCCTGTCATTCAACAGACCCTGGCCACCAGCCAACCGCAAGCCGTCTTCGCCAGCTACACCGACAAGGTCCAGCCCAATGTCGGCAGCGCCGGCTGGGACCAGGCCGTGGGCAGCAAGATCACGTGGATGGTCAGCGCCGGTATGCAAAGCGCTTCCCTGAGCCTGAACCCGCCCGACCTGGGTCCCATGCAGGTGGTCCTGAATGTGCACAACCAGCAGGCCGACGCCACCTTCATCACCGCCCAGCCCGAAGTGAAACAGGCGCTGGAAGCGGCCATGCCCAAGCTGCGCGAAATGATGGACCAGGCTGGCATCCAGCTGGGTCAGGCGACCGTCAATACCGGCATGCCCAATCAGCAGCAGGGCAACACCGGCCAGCAGCAGGGCCGCTCTGCAACTGCCTCGGGCAGCTTCGGCAAGGATCAGGAAGGCGAACTGGCCGTCAACGCCACCACCACGACCGCCACCACCAGCGGCCTGGGCCTGGTAGACACCTTCGCCTGAGGCACGCCGCTTCGGTCACGCTTACAAAAAATGCAATTTCGTTTGCGCAGGGCTCAACAATGGGATTTCCTTGCCGATAAGCAGATATCCTCGCATTGTGCGCAGACGAACTGAAAGGACTAGTAGATGGCAACAAAAGGAAAAGCACCTGCCAAGGGCGCTGAAGCAGACGCAGCACCGGCCAAATCCAGCAAGAAGATGCTGTTCATCATCATCGGTGCCGTGCTGGTACTGGTCATCGGTGGTGCCGCAGCCTTCTTCATGATGGGCGGCAAGGGCAAGAAGGGCGAGGAGCATGCCGAGGAAAAGTCCGAGGCCAAGGCACCGACCTTCGTGGTCATCGAACCCTTCGTGGTCAACCTGCAGCAGGAAAGCGGCGACCAGTATCTGCAAGTGGCGATGACCCTGCAGGTGCCGGACGGCCAGACCGCCGAAGCCCTGAAGCTTTACATGCCCCAGGTGCGCAGCCGACTGCTGATGGTATTGTCCAGCAAGAAGGCGTCCGAACTGCTCACCAGTGAAGGCAAGCGCAAGCTCACCGACGAGATCATCGACCAACTGGGCGAACCGTTCTCCGGCAAGGGCAAGGGTCCGCAGATCACCGACGTGTTCTACACCTCGTTCGTGATCCAACAGCAGTAACACCGCATCGCAGTCAGAGATTTTCGACCATGGCCGAGCATTTTCTATCACAGGAAGAAGTCGATGCCCTCTTGAAGGGTGTGACGGGAGACGAAGACGAAGAAAAAATCGTCGAAGAAGCTCCTGGTACGGTACGTACCTACAACCTGGCCACGCAGGAACGCATCGTGCGCGGGCGTATGCCCACGCTCGAAATCATCAACGAGCGCTTCGCCCGGCTGTTCCGCATCGGCTTGTTCAACTTCATCCACCGTACCGCCGAGATTTCGGTCGGTCCGGTGAAGGTGTCCAAGTACAGCGAATTCATCCGCAACCTGGTGGTGCCGACCAACCTGAACCTGGTCCACATCAAGCCCTTCCGGGGCATCGGTCTGGTGGTGTTCGACCCGCAGTTCGTGTTCATGCTGGTGGACAACATGTTCGGTGGCGATGGCCGCTTCCACACCCGCATCGAAGGCCGCGAATTCACGCCCACCGAGCAACGCATCATCATGCGCGTGCTCGAAATTACGTTTGAGACCTACTCCAAGTCGTGGGAACCGATCTATCCGATCGAGTTCGAGTTCATCCGCTCGGAAATGAACACCCAGTTCGCCAACATCGCCACCCCCAACGAAGTGGTGGTTTCCACCACCTTCACCGTTGAACTGGGACCGGTGTCCGGTGAAATCCATATCTGCACGCCCTACTCGATGATCGAGCCGGTGCGTGACCGCCTCACCAGCAGCATGCAGGGTGAGGCACTGGAAGTCGACAAGCGCTGGATCCGCCTGATGAAGCAGCAGATCCAGACCGCCGAAGTCGAACTGATCGTCAATTTTGGCACCGCCCGCGTCAACTTTACCGACCTGCTCCACATGCAGGTGGGTGACGTGATCCCGCTGCAGACCAACGAGACCGTCGAGGCGCAGGTCGATGGCGTGCCGGTGATGGAATGCAGCTATGGCCAGTTCAATGGTCAATACGCCTTGCGCGTGGAAAAACTGCTGTCCATCACCCATCAAGAAACACCGGAAAGCTTTCAAGGAGATTAGTAATGGCTGATGAGAACGTAGCAGGCGCAGGCGCGGCGGAAGACGATCCGTGGGGCGCGGCCATGGCCGAGCAGACCCAGGCCGAAGAAGAACAGAAAAAAGGTCAGATGGAAGACGAGAAGGGCATCACGGCCGCACCGGCTGCCGCCACCGTCTTCAAAGACCTGAGTGCCCAGGACATCAAGACCAACACCCCCAACGATATCGACTTCATCCTCGATATCCCGGTTCAGTTGACCGTGGAACTGGGTCGCACCAAGATCGCCATCAAGAACCTGCTGCAACTGGCACAGGGCTCGGTGGTGGAACTGGACGGCATGGCCGGCGAACCGATGGACGTGCTGGTCAACGGCTGCCTGATCGCCCAGGGCGAAGTGGTGGTGGTGAACGACAAGTTCGGTATCCGCCTGACCGACATCATCACGCCCGCCGAACGCATCCGCAAGCTCAACCGCTAGGCAGGACGGCTTGAGTTTGATGAAACGCATTTCCGCTGCATCCCCCGCCTCACCTGCCACACGCTCGTCGGGCAGATTGCATCAGCACCGGGCGGGCCTTGTGTCTGCCCGGCTTCTCATCGGTGGCACGCTGGTCGCCTGCGCCCAGGCCTGGGCTGACAACGCCCCCGCCGCTGCCACTGCGACCAGCACCGCTCCCGTCGCAACCGCTCCTGCTGCCACCATCCCTGCCGTCACCGGCAGCGCCCTGCCCTCGTCCGGCGGCAGCATCTTCACGATGCTCTTCGGCCTGGTGGCAGTCCTGGCCGTGATGGCGGGCATCGCCTGGCTCCTGAAGCGCTTCGGACTGAGCCAGACCCTGAGCGGCAATGCCGCCGCCAAGGTGGTCGGTGGCGTATCGGTGGGGAGCCGCGAACGCGTGATGGTCATCGAAGTCGGCGAACAGTGGATCGTGGTCGGCGTGGCGCCGGGACGCGTGAACGCCCTGGCCACCCTGCCGCGCCAGGAACTGACGGCGCAGCAGAGCAGCCAGACCGGGGCACCGGCCTTCGCCACCTGGCTCAAGCACACCATGGACAAACGTAATGGCGGCGCCGGCAACGGCAGTCGCCCAGGTAATGATGGCAGCACAAGCTAAGCCGCAAGGCCTCCTCCGTATCCTGGCCGCGCGCGCGGCCACGCTGCTGCGCAGCCGCTACTGGTGGCTGGCACTGATCTGCCTGCCGCTGGCCGCCTCTGCCCAGCAAGGCATCCCCGCATTGAACAGCATGCCCGCGCCGGGCGGTGGCACGAATTATTCGCTGCCGATCCAGACCATGCTGTTGCTCACTTCGCTGTCGTTCATTCCGGCGGCGTTGCTGATGATGACCTGCTTCACGCGCATCGTGATCGTGCTGTCGCTGCTGCGCCAGGCGCTGGGTACGCAATCGACGCCACCCACCCAGGTGCTGATCGGCCTGTCGCTGTTCCTGACCTTCTTCGTCATGAGCCCGGTGTTCGACCGTATCTATACCGAGGCCTACCAGCCCTTCGCGGAAAACCGGATCCAGATGATGGAGGCGCTCGACAAGGGTGCCGCCCCGCTCAAGGAATTCATGCTCAAGCAGACCCGCCAGTCCGACCTGGCGCTGTACGTCAAGCTCTCGCGCGGCCCGGCCCTGCAGGGACCGGAAGACGTGCCGCTGCGCCTGCTGGTACCGGCCTTTGTTACCAGCGAATTGAAGACGGCCTTCCAGATCGGTTTTGCCATCTTCATCCCCTTCCTCATCATCGACATGGTGGTGGCCAGTATCCTGATGTCGATGGGCATGATGATGATGTCGCCGGCCATCGTCTCGTTGCCCTTCAAGCTGATGCTGTTCGTGCTGGTGGATGGATGGCAGTTGTTGATCGGGTCTCTGGCCCAGAGTTTCTACTAGCCGCCGGCAAGGACCGACAATGACTCCCGAAACCGTCATGACCATGGGCCGCCAGGCCATCGAAGTCACCCTCCTGATCGCCGCGCCGATGCTGCTCACGGCACTGGCCATCGGGCTGCTGGTGAGCATCTTCCAGGCTGCCACCCAGATCAACGAACAGACCCTGGCCTTCATTCCCAAACTGGTGGGCGTGTTCCTGGCCATGATCATCGCCGGTCCCTGGATGCTGAGCATCATCATGGACTACATGCACAACATGCTCACCGGCATTCCCGCCATGGTCCAGTAGCGCGCTTGCAGGACCGCGTGTCCGGCAACTCCTGATTCATGCTCACCTTCTCCAGCCAGCAACTCTACGCCTGGGTCGCCATGTTCATCTGGCCGACCACCCGCATCCTCGGGCTGCTGTCCATTGCACCGCCTTTCGGCAGCGCCAGCGTGCCGATGCTGGTGAAGGTCCTGCTGGGTATCGCCATCGGCGCGGTGCTGGCACCGGACGTGCCGGTGCCACCGGCGATCGACCCGATGTCGATGACCGGCCTCCTGATCCTGCTGCAGCAGTTGCTGATCGGCCTGTCCATGGGCCTTGCCATGCGGGTGGTGTTTGCCGCCGTCGAAGCGGCCGGCGAACTGACCAGTTCCACCATGGGCCTGTCCTTTGCCGCCTTCTTCGATCCCCAGAGCCAGGGCCGCACGGCCGTCATCAGCCAGGTCCTGTCGCTGTTGGCCACCATGGTCTTCCTGAGCCTGAACGGCCACCTGCTGCTGCTGCAGGTGATGGCCGAAAGCTTCCACACCCTGCCCATCACCGGTCAGCCGATCACCACCGAGGGCTTCCACCAGCTTGCCCTGTGGGGCGCCAAGGTGTTCAGCATGGGCGTGCAATTGTCGCTGCCACTGCTGATCGCCCTGCTGATCACCAACTTCGCGCTGGGCATCCTGACCCGCGCCGCGCCCCAATTGAACCTGTTCGGGATCGGTTTTTCGATTACCATGCTGGCGGGTTTCATCTTGATCGCCTTTGCCCTGCCCTACATGCTCACCCCTCTGCAACGTCTTCTCTCGGATGGCATCGAGATGGTACGCCTGCTGGGTAGCGTGCCGCCGGTCAATGCATTGCCCAAACCGTGAGCAGGCGACTTAGCTTCGAGCGGGGTGATCGCCAGTGCGCGATGGCTCCACATTTACTTCTTCTGACGATCCGGCGGCCCGCCTTGCCACACACTGGCGGCTATCCGGTACTGACTACAGCGCGTCCATTTTTCGCATGAATATTGCCACTCTTCGCCGTCCCAAGATCATCGTCCTGACCCTCGCCGTGCTGCTCGCGGGCGGCTACATCGTCCATCGCATGCTCACACCACCGCCCCCGCCCACCTACCTGAGCGCCACTGCCACCGTGGCCGATATCCAGGACGTGGTACTGGCCAGCGGCACCGTCAAGGCCTACAAGCAGGTCAGCGTCGGCGCCCAGGTCTCGGGTCAGATCAAGTCGCTCAAGGTGGTGCTGGGCGAGCGCGTCAAGAGGGGCCAGCTGGTGGCCGAGATCGATTCCATGACCCAGGCAAATAGCCTGGCCAGCAGCGAATTCACGCTGCAGAACCTGCAGGCCCAGCTGCGCTCCAAGGAAGCCTCCCTGAAGCAGGCGCAGCTGGCCTACGAACGCCAGAAGACGATGCTGGCCGGTGACGCCAGCTCGCGCGAGAACTTCGAGACCGCCGAAGCCACCCTCAATGCCACCCGCGCCGACATCACCGGCCTGCAGGCGCAGATCAGGGATGGCGCCATCAAGGTGGACAATGCCCGCGTCAACCTGGGCTATACCCGCATCACCGCCCCCATCGACGGCGAAGTGGTGGCCATCGTGGCGCAGGAAGGACAGACCGTGAACGCCAACCAGTCCACGCCGACCATCATCAAGGTGGCGCGCATGGATACGGTCACCGTCAAGGCGCAGATCTCCGAAGCCGACGTGGTCCGCGTCAAGCCGGGCCTGCCGGTGTACTTCACCATCCTGGGCGACCCCGATCACCGCTACCGCACCACCCTGCGTGCCATCGAGCCGGCACCGGACTCCATCCTGCAGGACGAGACCTCCACCAGCAGTCTGAGCACCAGCAGCTCCAGCGCCACGTCCACGGCGATCTACTACAACGGCTTGCTGGACGTGCCCAATCCCGAAGGCAAGTTGCGCATCTCCATGACCACCCAGGTCAACATCGTCCTGTCCGAAGCAAAGAACGCCGTGCTGGTGCCCTCGACCGCGCTGGGCGAGAAGGATGCCCAGGGCAGCTACCTCGTGCGCGTACTCGATGAACAGGGCCTGGCGCATGATCGGCGCGTCAAGATCGGCATCAACACCAATGCCCAGGTACAGATCACCGAGGGCCTGAAGGCCGGTGAGCGTGTCGTGACCGGCACCGCCGTGGCCGGCGCCACCGACAGCAGCAACAGCAGCGAACGCCGCGGTCCGCCGCCGCGCATGTAAGGCCGCCATGACCACAGCCTTGCTGCAGCTGCGCGGCCTGCGCCGCGATTTCCCGGCCGGTGACGACAGCATCACCGTGCTCAATGACGTCAACCTCGACATCGAGGCCGGCGAGCTGGTGGCCATCGTCGGCGCCTCCGGCTCCGGCAAGTCGACCCTGATGAACATCCTCGGCTGCCTGGACAAGCCCAGTGCCGGCAGCTACCTGGTGGCCGGGCGCGAGACCGGCAAGCTCGATGCCGACGAACTGGCGCAATTGCGGCGCGAGCATTTCGGCTTCATCTTCCAGCGCTACCACCTGCTCTCGGACCTGGACGCCACCTCCAACGTCGAAGTGCCCTCGGTCTATGCCGGCCTGGACCCGGCGCAACGACGCCAGCGTGCCGCGCAACTGCTGGCCCGCCTGGGCCTGGCCGAACGCAGCCACCACAAGCCGGGGCAATTGTCGGGTGGTCAGCAGCAGCGCGTGTCCATTGCGCGCGCCTTGATGAATGGCGGCGACGTCATCCTCGCCGACGAACCCACCGGCGCCCTGGACAGCCACAGCGGTCACGAGGTGATGAACATCCTCAAGGAACTGCATGCCGAAGGCCACACCATCATCATCGTCACCCACGATATGCAGGTGGCCAGCAATGCCCAGCGCATCATCGAGATCAAGGATGGCGTGATCATCGCCGACCGCCGCAATCTGCCGGCCGGGACCGATGCCACCACGCCCACCGACAGCGCCAGCCCCTCCCGCCAACGCAGCGACCGCCAGCAGCAGGCCAGCCCCTGGCGCGCCACGCTGGACCGTCTGGGCGAGGCGCTGCGCATGTCACTGCTGGCCATGAATGCGCACCGCCTGCGCAGCTTCCTGACCATGCTGGGCATCATCATCGGCATTGCCTCGGTGGTCTCGGTGGTGGCACTGGGCAGTGGCTCGCGCGAGCAGATCCTCTCCGACATCAGTGCCATGGGCACCAATACCATCGACATCTTCCCCGGCACCGACTTCGGCGACATGAAGTCGGCCGCCATCCGCACCCTCACCCCGGCCGATGCCGCCGCCCTGGCCGAGCAGAACTTTGTCGACAGCGTCACTCCCAGCGTGGCCACGGCCTCCTCGGCGCGCTACGGCAACATCTCGGTGACCGCCACCATCAACGGCGTGGGTGAGCAGTATTTCCGCGTGCGCGGCTTGAAGATGGCGCAGGGCATGGGCTTCAACGGCGAAAGCATCCGCCGCTATGCGCAGGAAGTGGTGATCGATGCCAATACCTACAAGAAGCTCTTCCCCAACGGGGGCAATGCCCTGGGCGAAGTGATCTTCCTGGGCAGCGTGCCCTGCCGCGTGATCGGTGTGACGCAAAAGCGCGAGAACGGGTTCGGCAACAACAGTGCGCTCAATGTCTGGGTGCCCTACACCACGGCGATGAGCCGGGTGATCGGGCAACGCTATCTGAGCGGCATCACCGTGCGGGTCAGCGACAACGTCCCCAGTGCCGCCGCCGAGGAAGGCATCACGCGCCTGATGACGCTGCGTCACCGTACCAAGGACTTCTACATCTTCAACACCGACAGCATCCGCCAGACCATCGAAAAGGCCACTGCCACCCTCACCCTGCTGGTGTCGATGATCGCGCTGATCTCGCTGGTGGTGGGCGGCATCGGGGTGATGAACATCATGCTGGTGTCGGTCACCGAGCGCACCCGCGAGATCGGCGTGCGCATGGCGGTAGGCGCACGCCAGAGCGACATCATGCAGCAGTTCCTGATCGAGGCGGTGCTGGTCTGCCTGGCCGGCGGGCTGCTGGGGGTCTTGCTGGCGCTGTCCTTCGGCGCCATCTTCGCGCACTTCGTCAGCAGCTTCCGGATGATCTATTCCACCGCCTCCATCGTCAGCGCCTTTGCCTGCTCCACCCTGATCGGCGTGGTGTTCGGCTTCCTGCCGGCGCGCAATGCGGCGCGCCTGAACCCGGTGGATGCCCTTGCACGCGAATGATTCCATAGCCATGTCCAAGCCTCTTCCCTCCCCACTTCCCCTGCTGCTGGCACTGGCCCTGCTGGGCGGCTGCAGTTCCCTGACGCGCACACCCTATGCGCCGCCGGTGACCCAGGCGCCGCCGGCCTGGCAGCAGGCGCCTGCGGCCGGCACGGTCGATGCCCAGCGCTGGTGGCAAGGTTTCGGCGATGCCGAACTGACGCGCCTGATCGATGAAGTCCTGCGCAAGAACAATAATCTGGCTGCCGCCACCATCAAGGTACGACGCGCCCAACTGTTGGCCGGCCTGGCTGACGATGCCTTCGTCCCGGCGCTCGGCGGGCAGCTCGGCAGCAGCGCCAGCAAGCCCCTGAGCGGCAACAACCGCTCGACCACGCGCCAAAGCCAGAATTCGATCACCCTGTCTTATGAAGTGGATCTCTGGGGCCGCCTGGGCGCCAACTATGACGCAGCCCGCTGGGAGGCCCTGGCGACCGAACAGGATCGCGCCGCCACCGCGCTGACCATGGTCGGCACCACCGCCAACCTCTACTGGACCGGCGCCTTCCTGAACCAGCGCATCCGCACTGCCGAGCAGAGCATAGCTTACGCCCGCAAGACGCTGGAACTGGTCAACACGCAATACGGCGCCGGCGCCGTCTCTTCGCTGGAAGTGCTGACGGCGCAGCAGAACCTGCTGAGCCAGCAGTCCAGCTATACCGACCTGATACGGCAGCGGGTGGAAAACGACAACGCCCTGGCGATTCTTTTCGACAGCCCGCCCGGACAGGTCTTTACGCTTCCGCCCAGCCTGCCTGAGCAGCCACTGCCGGCGCTTGAAGCCGGACTGCCGGCCGACCTGCTGGGGCGCCGACCGGACCTGCGCGCGGCCGAGCTGCGCCTGCGCAGCGCGCTGGCCAATGTGGACCTCACACGACTGGGCTTCTATCCGCAATTGAACCTCACCGGCACGCTTGGCACCAGCAGTGACGCCCTGCTGCGTCTGGTACAGAATCCGATCGCTACGCTGGGCGCCCAACTGACCCTGCCCTTCCTGCAGCAGACGCAGATGAAGCTCAAGGTCGGCGTCTCGCAGGCCGACTATGACAGCGCCGTCACCAACTTCCGCCAGACCCTGTATTCGGCCTTCAGCGATGTCGAAAATGCCCTCGCGGCACGCCAGCAATATGCCAATCAGCAGGCCCTGCTGGTACGTAACCTGGAAGTGGCGCAGGCCGCCGAGCGACTGTTCGAGCTGCGTTACCGCGCCGGTTCGGTCACCTTGCAGGCCTGGCTGGATCAGCAGGACAAACGGCGTACCGCCGAGACTTCACTGGCCCAGACGCGGCTGAACCAGCTCAAGAACCAGATGACGCTGTACCAGGCTCTGGGCGGCGACGCCAGGGCAACCCCACCCGCCATGCCGCCAGCGCAGTAGCAAGCGCAGCGCCAAAGCAAAAAAGGCGAACCCGCGGGTTCGCCTTTCTTTTGCTTGGGGACCGCTGCCGAAGGCAGACGGTCTGCATCAGAAATTACTTCAGGTAGTTCAGCAGGGTCAGGCCGCTGGTGGTGACGAACACCTTCTGCGCCGCCGACAGGTAGGTCTGCTTGAGCGTCAGGTCACTGATGAGCTCGCTGGTGTCGGACAGGTTGCGACCCAGCAGATTGTTGATGGTCTGGGTGTAGTTTTCCTTGTTGACTTCACCGGCGGCATCGAGATTGTCCAGTTCATTCTGGCGCGCACCAATGGACGCCTTGGCAGTGGACACGCTGCTGGAAATGGAATCGATCTGGGTATTGAAGGCGGCCAGGTTGCGGTTCAGTGCGGCCTGGCTGCCCGGGATCGGCGTACGGGCGGCATCGGCGGCGTCGGCCTTGAGCTTGGCGGCGGCCGTCGCGATGAACTGGGCCTGGTAGCCCGGATCATCGGGCTTCATGGCATCCAGGGTCGCCTGTTGCGTTTTGTAATCCTGGATCGGGAACTGACCCGCAGGATACTCAAAATTATTGGCCGCGGTCTCGTCGGCCTTGTTGGCCGCCTCGGTCACCGGTACCGACAGCGTATTGATCAGGTTGGTCATGGTCTTGAAGATATCCTGACCACCACCCTGGAAGATCGCCTGTCCGGACGCGCTGATGTCCATCTGGCGGGTCGAATCGACCTGCAGCGTCATGGCGCCCTGGTCACCGTTGTAGGTCACGCCGCCGCTGCCATCCAGGGTGAACGGCTGGGTCGTGCTCTTGAAGCCGGCGAAGATGTAGTTACCCTGCCCGTCCTGGGCGTTGGCATAGCCCAACACCTCGTTCAGGTTGCCCTTGATCTCGGAAGCCATGTTGCTGCGTTCGGCATTGGAGTAGGAGGCATTGCCGGCGGCGATCACGTTGGACTTGAGCTTGGTCAGCATGTTGGTCAGGCTGTCCAGGGTACCCTGCACGCTCGACAGTGCGCTGTTGGCGTTCTGGCGGTTGGTCTTGTACTGATCGTTCAGCGCCGACGTCTGGGCCATGTCCAGGGCGCGAGCGGCAGCCACCGGATCATCCGACGGCAGCAAGACCTTCTGCTGCGCCGTCACCTGCTGCGTCAACTTCAGGATCTGGCTCTGCATGCCGGTCAGGTCGTTGTTGCTCGACTGATAGAGCATCTGGGTGCTAATACGCATATCGTCTTCCTCTATCTAACTGTTCAACCGCCCAGGGTGAGCAGCACATTGATCATGTCGCTGGCCGCCTGGATGATCTTGGCAGCCGCCTGGTATTGCTGCTGGTTGCGGATCATCTGCGCCAGTTCCTCATCCTGGTTGACCCCGGACTCGGATTGCTGCTGGGTCTGGATCGCCGTCAGCCTTGCCTTCTCGGCAGTGTTGGTGACATTGATCTCATTGGTCTTGTTGCCGATGGTGGCCACCAACTGCGAGTACGAACCCTGGAAGTTGGTGCCATTGATAGTCTTGGCCGTCTGCAGGTTGCCCATGGCCAGCATGTTGCGATTGTCCGAGGCGGCATTGGTGTTGGCCGAGATGGTGAACTGGTCGCCATCAGAAGGCTGCCCGGAAATCTGGAACGATACGCCGCTGATCTCGTAGGTATCCCCCGCCGTGTAAGGCAGAACCGTGACACCGGCACCGATGGTGGTGGTGGTGCCATCCTTGTGGGTGATGGTACCGCCACCGGCCGGAACCGCCGGAGAAATCGAAAAGTTCGGCGGCGTGGCGGTAGCGTCGTACTCCAGCGTGGTCGGCTTGGTCAGCGGCGTGGTCGTGGTCAGATAGGCCGGCGTGACCGAACCGGTACTGATGGTCGCCGTGCCCTTGTTGGCCGCGACCGGCGCAAAGTTGAACTGGTCACCCGTGCCCGATGTGCTGGGCGTGCCGGTCAGCGTGAAGGACACGCCACCGCTGGTGATGGTCATGCCCGACTGGTAGGCGAACGGCGCGCCGCCGGTGGCCGTACCGCCGGTGCCATCGGGATAGGAATAGACGACATCCGGCACCGGCGATGCGCCGGACCAGGCCGCCGACAACTGCGTCACCGGTGTGGCCGGAGGTGTAGGCGTGCTCAAGGAGGCGGAAAACGACACCGACGAACCCTGCTGGAACTTGGTCGGATCCAGTGAGGTGCTGGAGATGAGGGCATTGCCGGTATTGGTGGCCGCGGTGCTGGCGTTGACGTTGTTGGTGGCGTTGATCGAGGTCGAGATCGGCGCTGCCGTGGCCAGCAGCTGCGTGTTGTTCAGCGCCAGCGAGAAGCCGGCCGCGCCATTGGCGGTCGGCTGGATCTTGTAGATGTTGCCGCTCGGGATGGCCGGCGCGTAAGGTCCGGGCGCGGCCGCACCGTTGGAGTAGGTCACCCCGTCCAGCGTCACCGGGAAATCGCCCGCCGCCTTGACGGTCTTGGTGTTGTCCGACAGGCGGGTGAAGGTGTAATTGGTGCCGTCGTAGGTCAACGTGTAGTCGCTGGTGCTCAAGGCCGACGGATCGGTAATCGTCGCCTTCAGGTCAGTCGTGCCGGTATTGGTCGGATAACCGATCAGGTTGGGCGAACTGACATTGAACATGTTGGTGCCGGGATTGCCGTTCTGGTCCAGGCCCAGCTGTTGTTGCTGGTTGAAGGCGGTACCCAGGGCAATTGCAATGCGGCCCAGGGCATTCTGGGTCGGGTCCAGCGTTTCGCTGCGGTACTTGAGCAAGCCACCGAGGCTGCCACCGTCATAGAAGAAGCTGTCCGGGATGGTGCTTGTGGTACCGCCCGTGGTGACCTGGCCGATCTGCAGGCGCGACACGTCGGTGGGCGAATTGGTCACCGCCAGCTGGGTCACGTTCTCACCGGTCACCAGCGACTGGCCGGTACCGATGAACACGCTCACGGCACCGGTATCCTGCGGCACGGTGGTGATCTTGACGTACTTGTTGAGTTCGGCCACCAGCTGGTCACGCTGGTCCAGCAGGTCGTTGGGTTGCTGACCGCCGCCGGTACCGATGGCACTGACGATGGCCTTGTTGAGCTGGGCGATCTGCTGCGCGTAGGAGTTGATCGTGGTGACGGTAGAGGTGATCTGGCTGTTGACACTGGCGCTGCTGGCCGAGAGCTGATCGTTGATGCTGGTCACCCGTGCCACCAGGCTCGAAGCCTGCGACAGCACCGACTGGCGCGACGCCTGGGTATTCGGATTGGAGGCCAGGTTCTGGATCGCCGCAAAGAAATCCTGCAAGGACGGCGACAAGCCGGCCTTGGTGTCGGCCACCATGTTGTTGATCTGCGAGATCTCGGAGTAGTACGCATCCAGCGAGCTGGCCGAGGTCTGCGAGGCCAGCGCCTGCTTGGTCAGGAAGTCGTTGTAGACACGCTTGATCTCGGTGACCTGGGTCCCCTGGCCGACGAAGCCGTAGCCGTAGTTGATGCCGCCGGCCGAGCTCTGCACGACTTCCTGGCGGTTGTAGCCGGGCGTGGTGGCGTTGGAGATGTTGTGGCTGGTGGTGGCCTGAGCCGCCATGGCCGCCTGCAACGCTGATTGCCCGATACTGAAGATGTTAGTTGCCATGCTAGGTTGTCGTCCCTGAAAGCTTTTAGCGGAATAACCAAGTCAACGGCAGGATTGACCAAAACTTTAGATGGCTGCGATCGAATTTGTTTCCGACCGGCACCGATGAGCTTGCCGCCGGGAAATCGCTCGCGGCCCAGGTCATGAGCGGCGGGAAACCTATGCCGAGAGCGACTGGCGGATGATGCGCGACAGTTTCTCCGCGTAATGTGGATCGGTGGCGTAACCGGCACGCTGCAGGCCGTAGGCGAAACCATGGGCATCCTGGGCGCTGGCCAGTACCTTCTCGTAGCGCGGATTGCTGCGCAGCAAGTTGGCGTAATCCTTGAAGGCGTCCGCATAGGAATCATACGCGCGGAATTTCTCCACCCGCTTTTGTGGCTTGCCGTTGATGTATTCGATGGTGGTGGCCTCGACCACCTTGCCGGTCCAGTTACCGGTGGCCTTGATGCCGAACAGGTTGTGCGCCGAACGGCCGTCGCGGGCGATGATTTCCTTCTTGCCCCACCCGGTTTCGAGCGCAGCCTGGGCCAGCATGAACTTGGCCGGGATGCCGGTCATCTTGCTGGCAATCTCGGCATCGGCCTGCAGGCGATTCTGGAAGGCCTCGACATGGGCCGGCTTGTTGGAGTTGCGGCGCTGCTTGCCGTTGCGACCATCCTGGTCGGTACTCTCGGCCTGCTGCTGGCTGGCGAAACTCTGGATGAACTTGGCGCGGTCGGCATCGCTCATTTCCTTGACCAGCGGAATACCCATGGGCAAGCCCTCCTCGCCCGGCATGGTCGTACCTTCCAGGTCCTGCGCATCCGGCAGCTTCTTGGGCAGCGAGGCCGACAACTGGCGGGTCAGCACATCGGCCAGCCCGACGCCGCGCTGTGCCAGGCTCTGGCTCAGCTGCTGATCCAACATGGAGGTAAACATCTTGGTCTGCTCGTTATCGAACGGGCCATTTTGCGGCGTCGCGTCGCGCATGCTCTTCATCACCATGTTCAGGAACAGTGCCTCGAACTGCTTGGCTGCCCCCTTGATGGCCTCCGGCGAGTTCTGCCGGGCTGCTTCGCGCAGGCCGTTCAGCCCATTCGCATCGACGGCCAGATTCTCGGTCGGATTGGATGGGTTGATCTTGTTGAGCATGGGTTACCTTGGATGAAAGCGTTTGTAATGGAATCGGCCCTGCCGTCCCGCTACCGTTACCGTTAGATCACTTCGAGTTCGGCGCGCAAGGAACCTGCCGCCTTCATCGCCTGCAGGATCGCCAGCAAGTCCTGGGGCGTGGCACCGATGGCATTGAGCGCCTTGACCACATCGGACAGCGAGGCGCCACCCTTCAACAGCATGACCTTGCCCGGCTCCTTGTTGATCGAGATCTGCGCATTCTGCACCCCGGCCGTCTGGCCACCGGCCAGCGCATTGGGCTGGCTCACGGCATTGTCAGCCTGGATCACCACCGACAGATTGCCGTGCGAGACGGCGCAGGTGTCGAGCATCACACTCTGGTTCATCACCACCGAACCGGTACGGGCATTGAGGATGACCTTGGCCGCCAGCTTGCCGGGGGTGACGTCGACGTTTTCCAGCGCCCCCAGGAAGGCCACCCGGTCACCACTGGAGATCGGTGCGCGCACGCGGATCACGCGGCCGTCCTGCGCCACGGCAGTATCGGTACCAAAGCGCTTGTTGAGCGCATCCACCACCCGGGCAGCGGTGGAGAAATCGTTGTCGTTCAGTTCCAGCACGACCATGTCGCCGCCACCCAGCGAACTGGGCACTGCACGTTCGACCGTGGCACCGCCGGAAATGCGGCCGGCCGACAGCTGGTTGATGGTGGTGCTGCTGCCGGCGGCCGAAGCACCGGCACCACCGACCACGATGTTGCCCTGGGCGATGGCATAGATCTGGCCGTCGGCGCCCTTGAGCGGCGCCATCAGCAAGGTGCCGCCGCGGATGCTCTTGGCATTGCCGATGGACGACACGGTCACGTCGATCAACTGGCCCGGCTGTGCGAAGGCCGGCAGGTTGGCCGTCACCATGGCCGCGGCCACGTTCTTCAACTGCATGTTGCTGCTGGTACCGGACGGCACATTCACGCCCAGCTGCTGCAGCATGCTGATCACGCTCTGCACGGTGAAGGGGGTCTGGGTAGTCTGGTCACCACTGCCGTCCAGACCGACCACCAGGCCGTAACCGACCAACTGGTTCTGACGCACGCCCTGGATGCTGGCCAGGTCCTTGAGTCGCTCGGCCTGGGCCGGAAGCGCCACGCCCAGGCACAGGGTGGCCACGGCCGCGGCGGCCACCATGGCCAGCCTGCTACCTGATCTGAAGATATCCATTGCGAAAGATCCTTTCCGGGTCATTGCACTACTCCACATCAGAAAGGAGAAACGCTGAAGAAGAATCGGCCCAGCGAGGACATGAAGTCAGCCATGTCCACGCGGGTATTGGTACGGTATTCGACCTTGGCATCGGCCACCAGGGTCGAGGAGACGGTATTGCCGGTCTGGATGTTGTCCGGGCTGATGGTGCCGGAGAAGCGCACGTACTCCACGCCCTTGTCCAGCGCCACCTGCTTTTCGCCGGAGACCACCAGGTTACCGTTGGGCAGCACCTCCACCACCGTCACGCCGATGGTGCCGGTAAAGGTATTGCTGGAATTGGTAGCGCCCTTGTCCTCGAACTTGGCCGAAGAGCTGCCGGAGGCCGACAGTTCCTTGATCGATGTGCCGAAGATGGTCGGCGCAGGCGACGCCACAGCGCCAGTCTTGCTGGCCGAGCTGCCGGCGGACTTGCCGGCACTGGTCTTTTCGTTGATGACGATGGTGATGGTGTCACCCACCAGGCGCGCGCGGCGGTCTTCCAGCAGCGGACGGTAGACCGCCGACTGGAAGATCGCACCCGAGGTCGGGGGCGCATAGGAAGCCGGCTGCGGACGCGCCGTCTTGGGACCCGTCACGATGCTGTCAGGCACGGTGGTGCAACCGGCCACAGCCAATACGCCCGCAATGGAAACCAATTTCAGCAAGTTCTTCATATCTGCCTCGTCCTTCTTTCTACTGCCGACTACCTTGTTCAACAACGCCACCCCGGCTCGCCGCCAGGTCTTACAGCTGCGACAGCTTGGCCAGCATCTGGTCGGATGTGGTGATGGCCTTGCTGTTGATTTCGTAGGCGCGCTGGGTCTGGATCATGTTGACCAGCTCTTCCACCACGTTCACGTTGGAGGTTTCCACATAGCCCTGCCACAAGGCGCCGGCGCCGTTGGTACCCGGGGTATTCGGGTTGGGGGTGCCGGAAGCGGCGGTTTCCACGTACAGGTTTTCGCCGCGGCTTTCCAGGCCAGCCGGGTTGATGAAGGTGGCCACCTGGATGGTGCCGATCTGCGTGGTCGCGGTCGAACCGGCCTGCATGATCGAGACGGTACCGTCACGACCCACGCTGAGCTTGGTGGTATTGAGCGGAATGGTGATCGGCGGCTGCAGGGTGTAGCCGCTGGAGGTCACCAACTGGCCCTGGCTGTCGGTCTGGAAGGCGCCATCGCGGGTGTAGGCGGTGGTACCGTCGGGCAGCAGGATCTGGAAGAAACCATTGCCCTGGATCGCCAGGTCCTTGTCATTGTTGGTCTGGTTGACGTTGCCCTGGGTGAAGATGCGCTCGGTGGCTACCGGACGCACGCCGGTACCGATCTGCAGGCCCGAGGGCAGTTGTGTCTGTTGCGAGGACTGGGCGCCGGGTTGACGCACGGTCTGGTACAGCAGGTCTTCGAACACCGCGCGCGAACGCTTGAAGCCGTTGGTGCTGACGTTGGCCAGGTTGTTGGAAATCACGTCCAGTTGCGTCTGTTGCGCATCCAGGCCGGTCTTGGAAATCCACAAGGAACGAATCATTTATTTCTCCGGTAATCAGTGCAGGGGCTGTGCTATCAGGACAAGGACAGAATCTGGGTCGCCTTGGTCGCATCGCTTTCGGCGGTCTGGATCACCTTCATGTTCATCTCGAACTGGCGTGACAGATTGATCATGTTGACCATCGCCTCCACCACATTCACGTTGCTGCCTTCGACGGCACCGCTGGCCAGGCGCACGTTGGCGTCCGGCTGGGCGGCACCGGTGATGGTGCGGAACAGGCCATCATCACCGCGCTTCATGTTCTTTTCGTCCGGATTGACCAGCTTGATGCGGCCCAGCACGTTGACCGCATTGGGAATGCCATTGGTCGGGATCGACGACACCGTGCCATCGGCGGCGATGGCCACCGTGGTATCGGGCGGGATGGTGATCGGACCGCCGTCGCCCTGCACCGACTGGCCATTCTGGGTCTGCAGGATGCCGTTCTCGTTGATCTTGAAGCTGCCATTGCGGGTATAGGCTTCCCCGCCATCGGCGGTCTGCACCGCGATCCAGCCGCGCCCCTGAACGGCCACGTCCAGCGCACGCCCGGTGTCCTGGATCGGTCCCTGCGAAAAATCGCTGCCTGCGGTCGAGTCGACCACGAAGGCCCGCGTGGGCAAGCCATCGCCCACCACCGGTGCCGAGCGGAAGGTATTCAATTGGGCGCGAAAACCCGTGGTCGTGGCGTTGGCCAGATTGTTGCTGGCAGTAGCTTGCTGCTCCAGCGTATGCTTTGCCCCCGACATCGCTGTATAGACCAGACGATCCATAAAACCCCTTATTTGCGGCACCATCCCCCGGCGCCAGCGGTTGAAACCGGCCGCCGGCGACGCCGGCGACCTTGCAGCACGCACGCCGCAAGGCGCGCGATCAAGCCATTATCAGCGCAGGCTGACCAGGGTCTGCAGCACGGTGTCCTGCACCTTGATGGTCTGCGAGTTGGCCTGGTAGACGCGCTGCGCCACGATCATGTTGACCAGTTCGGCGGTCAGGTCGACGTTGGAGTCTTCCACCGCGCGCGCCTGCAGGCTACCGAACGTGCCGGTGGAGGGCTTGCCCACCAGCGGGCTGCCGGCCGCGCCGGTGGCCGCATACAGGTTGTTGCCCAGCGGCTGCAGGCCATTCGGGTTGGCGAAGTTCACCAGCACCACGGTACCCAGGTTCTTGGTCTGCTGGTTGCTGTAGGAACCGACGATGTTGCCGTCCTTGTCGATGGAGAAGCTCGACAGGGTTCCCGGCGGCATGCCGTTCTGGTTTTGCGCCAGGTTGACGAAGGCCGAACCGGTCTGGGTCGAGCCGGCATAGCTCAACGTGATGGCGCTGGCGAAGTTGCCACCACCTGCGGCGATGTTGGCATTGGGACCGGTAGCGGTCAGGTCGATGCTCATCAGGCCGCTGGTGATCTGCGTACCGGTGGAATCGAACACACCGATGAGCGAGCCGGTGGAATCGAACTTCATCGTTCCCAGCGACAAGGGCGTGGTACCGCCAGAGGTGGTCACCAGGGTCTGGTCGCCAACCTTGGCGTACACGTCCCAGCTGGTGGTCGGCGGGGTCACCGTGGTATCCGGGTCGTGCTTGACGTAATAGGTCTGCACGCTGTACGGGTTACCCAGGCTGTCGTAGATGGTGACGCCCGTGGAGTTGTTGTAGGTGGTCGGATCTGCAGCATTGAAAGGCGTGGTGGTCGGCGTGCTCAACCGGGAATCCAGGTTGACCTTGGTGCTGATCGAGGTGGTGGTGGTCGCCGGGATGGACGAGGTATCGATCTGCAGCGGCACCGGATCACCGCCCGAGGCGCCAGCAGCCCAACCCATCAGGTAGGCACCGTTCATGCTCGGGTTGACGATGTAACCGCTCTTGTCGAGCTGGAACTGACCATTGCGACCATACATGGGCGACTTATCCTCCAGCGAACCTGCCATCTGGAAGAAACCGTCACCGTTGATGGCGATATCCAGCGGGTTGTTGGAAGAACTGATATTGCCCTGGGTGAATTGCTGCGCCACGTTGGCCACGGTCACGCCGATACCCACCGGCGAATTGCCGGAGCGGTTCATCGAGTTGGCATACATGTCGGCAAACTGGGTCTGCGACTGCTTGAAACCGACCGTGCTGGCGTTGGCCACGTTATTACCGATGACGTCCAGGCTCTTGGCTGCGCCGTTCAGTCCGCTCAGACCTTGCTGAAAACTCATGAGATATCCCCTTGTTCCGAATGATGTCGGTAATAACGATTAAAGAATTTGTACGATGTCGCTGGACTTGATGGTGCCAACGTTGGTGACATTGAGCTTGACGCCGTCCGTGCCGGTGGACACGCTGGCCACCGTACCGAAGGCCAGCGCCGTCACCGCGACTGGCGTGCCATTGTTGGACGCGGTGGCGGTGAAGGTGTAGTTGCCGTCGGCAGCCTTGCCGCCGGCGTCATTGGTACCATCCCAGATCACGGGCACGGCACCGGCAGCCTGGGTACCCAGGTCCATGGTGCGCACCACTGCGCCGGTGGAATCCTTGACGGTGACGATGACCGAAGAGGCCGTGCTGGGCAGGTTCACTCCGAACACCGCCTTCTGGCTGGTGACGTCCTTGCCGTCGGCGTCCTTGGTGGTGTCCGAGGTCAGCTGGATGCTATTGCCCGGCGCCAGCACGCTGTGACCGATCATGCTGGCCGTGGACAGCGCCTGCGAAGAGCTGAGATTGCCCATCAGCGTACTGAGCGAATCGTTCAACTGGCTGATGCCAGAGACGGTCGACAGCTGGGCCATCTGCGTGGTCAGCTGCGAGTTGTCCATCGGGTTGCTGGGATCCTGGTTCTTCATCTGCGCAATCAGCAGCGTCAGGAAGCGATTCTGGATCGCATCCGGGCTGTTGTCGTTCAGACTGGACGAGGTGTTGGTGGTCGACGAGCTGCTGCTCGTACCGTTCATTGCATTGAGCAGGTCATTGGAGACGATTGCCATGATTTAAGGTCCTGTTTCCTATTGTCCGATGGTAAGGGTCTTGACCAGCATGGCCTTGGCCGTATTCATCGTTTCCACATTGGTCTGGTAAGAGCGGGAAGCCGAGATCATGTTGACCATTTCCTCGACCGGGTTGACGTTGGGCATGGCGACATAACCATTGCCATCGGCCATGGGATGCTTGGGGTCGTAGACCAGCTTGGGTGGTGCCTGGTCTTCGACCACGGCAGCCACTTTCACGCCGCTATCCTTGACATCGCCCACGGGGATGGACTCGAAGACCACCTGCTTGGCCTTGTAGGGCCGGCCGTCCGGGCCGGTGGCGCTATCGGCGTTGGCGATATTGCTGGCGGTGGCATTGAGGCGCTGGGCCTGCGCACTCATGGCCGAACCGGCAACGTTGAAGATGTTGGAAAGGGACATGGTTTATCAACCCGGTTGGATGGCGTTAATCATGGCCTTGATCTGGCCGTTCACAGCGGTGACACCGGCTTCGTAGCGGATGCCGTTGTCGACGAATTCATTGCGCTCCACGTCCAGGTCGACGGTGTTGCCGTCCACGCTACCCTGGGTCACCGTGCGGTACTGCAGGGGCGAACCGCCGATGCTGCCCGGGCCGTTGTCAGGCGCAGTCCCGGCCACGTGCGAGGCGGCGGTGCGGGCCAGTTGCAGCGGCGGCACGGCGCCGCCCTTGTTGTCGAGGGCATTTTTCAGCGCATCGGCAAAATTGACGTCCCGCGCCTTGTAGTTGGGCGTATCGGCGTTGGCGATATTGGAGGCCAGCACCTGTTGGCGCTGTGCCCGCAGGTTCAGCGCCATCTCATTGAAGCGGAAGAAATCGTCGAGCTTAGAGACCATCGGGTCCTCCGGAAATACCGGCGCCGCTGCCGCCCGCCTGGGACGGTCGCACACTACGCCGATGATGGAATTACGTAGGCTTGATCATACGTTTCCACCCGGGACTTTAAGGGGCGATAAAGAGATAAAAGCCTCCCCTGTTTGCGCTTTTGACCTCGCGCGCGCGACGTACCATTGCTGCCAAGATTCGCCAATGCCTGCTGCAGGAAAGTTGCACAAAATGAAACATTCTTTTCGCCCCATGCGCGTACTGCGCCGTGCCATTGCCGCCCTGGCCATGCTGGCCGGCGCATTGACGGCCGCCTCGCCAGCCACCGCGCAAAACACCCCTGACGGTCCGCAAAAGCAGAACTTGCAAGTTCTGCAACAGGTTGCCGAGCAATTCCTGGCCAGCCAGACCTCCGGCCTGCCGGGCAGTGTCACGATCACCATCGATCCCGCCGACCCGCGCCTGACGCTGGCCTCCTGCCTCGAACCGCAAGCCTTCATGCCCAACGGCGGACGCCTGTGGGGCCGCACCACGGTGGGCGTCAAGTGCGTGGCGCCCTCCCCCTGGACGATCTATCTGCGCGCCAATGTCCAGGTCATTTCGGACTACCTGGTGGCCGCCGTGCCGCTGGCGCAGGGCCAGACCATCAGCGCCAGCGACATCACCCGCATCCGCGGTGACATGTCCAGCCTGCCCAGCGGGGTGATCACCGAAGAAGCCCAGGTGGTGGGCCGGGTCGCCAACATGTCCTTGCGCGCCGGCACACCGCTGCGCATGGACGCCGTCCGCAACCAGCGGGTGGTACAACAAGGGCAGTCGGTACGGGTCGTCTCGATCGGCCCAGGCTTCCAGATTTCCACGGAAGCGCGCGCCATGACCAACGCCAATGAAGGCCAGATGGCACAGGCGCGGACCGCCGCCGGGCAAGTGGTCAGCGGCATCGCCAAGGCGGGTGGCATTCTGGAAATCAACTATTGATAGAGGGCAATCCTGAAGAAAGGACTGTCTAGCCAGGATCTGCAGCCGGGCGTCGGAAATGTGAAGAAAATTTCTCCCATTTCGTCATTTTGGCGCCCTGGATGTTAAAGTTTGCGCAGAACTGGTCGATAATCCATACGACAGGCGGGTGCGATGCGCCCCCACCCTACAAGGAATACTGCCGTGAACGTTAACGACGCCCTCAAATCCGCTGCCCTCAACAGCGAGCAGACCCAGGCCCAGCCTCGCAACAACGCCCCCGCCGGCGCTGCTGCCGGCAATGGTGCCGCGGCCACTGCAGCCACTTCCGATAGCGTGCGCCTGTCCAGCACCTATCAGTCGCTGGAAACCAAGGTCAACAGCAACAGCAACAGTTTCGATGCCAAGAAAGTGGCTGAAATCAAGGCTGCCATCGCCAACGGCACCTTCCAGATCGATCCGGAAAAAGTGGCCAATGGCCTGATCGACACCGTCAAGACCCTGATCAGCGCCCGTCCGGCCTGATCGTCACTGCCTTCGCACAGGATCACCCGCATGAATCCGGCCAGCAATCTGCCCCTGGAACACGCTGCCCTGTCCCGCCTGGTCGAAAAACTGAATCAGGAACAGGCCTTGCTGGCTGAAGCCACCGCCGAAGGCCTGACCGACATCATCTCCGAAAAAGCCACCATCGTTTCCGACATGGCCACACTGGCCGGTAACCGCCACAGCCTGCTGGGCAGCCTGGGTTACAGCGAAGACGAGGCCGGCATGCAACAGTGGATGAACGAGCACGGCAGCGACGCCGACAAGGACGTCTGGGCCGGCCTGTTCGAACTGGCGCAGGATGCCAAGGAGCTCAACCGTGTCAACGGTTTGCTGATCGGCAAGAAGCTTTCGATCAACCAGAGCGCACTCACCATCCTGCAGGGCAAGACCGGCACCGGCAACTTCTACGGACCGGATGGACAGAACAGCATCAAATCTTCCGGCCGCAGGCTCGGCGTGGTCTGACCACCCTCCAAGCCGAGCGCCACGAGCGCAATCGACGCAGATACAAAGACCCCCGAGTGCCATGCCTCGGGGGTCTTTTTTTTGCGATGCAGATGCCTCAAGCTTTACCTGTTCAGCGCAATCTGGGTCAGGCCCAAGGCGGCACACAAGAGCTGTAAGCAAAAACGTCAAATTGGACACCTTTTTTCGATGGAATTGAAAACGGCTCCCGAAGGAGCCGTCAGAGCATGCCGGAGCGCGTCCTCCCGGACGCAAATCACGCCTCAGGCCACCCCACTCCACGAATGCTCCCGCAGATAGGAGCGCATGCGTGAGATTGCCTGGCTGTGCAGCTGGCACACGCGGGACTCGGACACGCCCATGACGGCGCCGATCTCCTTGAGGTTCATTTCCTGCTCGTAGTAGAGGGCCATCAGGATCTGCTCGCGCTCGGGCAGGGCCTTGATGGAATCCACCACGGCTTCGCGGAAGCCGCCGTTGATCAGGTTCTGCAGCGGGTCGTCATCGGACTCGGCGGTCTGGTAGCGGTCCAGGAAATGTTCATGACCACCATCGTCGTCGTGGAAATCCTCGTAGTAGATCAGCTGGTGCCCACCGCATTCACTGAGCAGCGACTGATACTCGGTGAGGCTGATCTTGAGGTGCTGCGCCACTTCGGTTTCCTGCGGCTGGCGACCGAGCTGCTGCAGCAAGGCCTGCATGGCTTCGTCTACCTTGCGGGCGTTCTGACGGATGCTGCGCGGCAGCCAGTCGCTGCTGCGCAGCTCGTCCAGCATGGCGCCGCGAATGCGTTGGACGGCATAGGTCTCGAACTGCGCGCCATGGGTCTCTTCGTAGCGGTTGACGGCGTCGAGCAAGCCCATCATGCCGGCCTGGATCAGGTCGTCCACCTCTACGCTAGGGGGCAATTTTGCCTTGAGCTGATGCGCCAGTTTCTTGACCAGCGGCGCATGCTGCTCCAGCACGTCGTTCTTGCCCTTTTTTCCCTTGACGTTATACATGCACGTCACACTCCCAGACTTGCACCATCGGTTGCCATTCCGTAAGTGCTGCGGGCCGTATCGGCCGCCGTGAATTGCTTGGACAGACGCTGGAAAGCCAGCGCCGCACCGGCAAAGGGAAACACATCCATCACCGCCCGCCCCTGACCAGTAGCACGGCGGATATGGTCATCGGCCGGGATGGCGCCGAGGAACTTCAACTGCGCCGCCAGATAGCGGCTGGCGGCCTGGGCCATGTTGGCGTAAACAGTACGCGCCTCGGCCTCGGTGGCATCATTGACGATCAGGCTGAAGGGACGCCGCCCGATGCGGTCGCTCAGGCTCTTCAGGAGCACATAGGCAGCCTTGATCGAGGTGGCCGTGGTCGATACCTGGATCACGATCTCACCCATTTCCATGGTCGGCACCGGCAGCGATTGGTCGCTCGCCAGCACGCCGTTGACCAGGGTGATCTCGGCCTGCTCGATAAGGCTGTCGAAAATCTCGGCCAGACGTCCGGCCTGCGGATCACTGGCGACCGGCACGCTGCGACGGGCAATACGGGCCATGGCAAAGCCTTCCGGCAGCATGCGGGTGGCCTCGCGCAAGGGACGCTCCATGCGCGCCACTTCCTGCAGCGTGGCCACGTCGTGGCGCAGACCGATGCGGGTCAGCAGCCCGGTGCTGGCCACGTCGCCATCGACAACCAGCACGTTATGCTTGGCCTGCGACAGGGACGCGGCAATATTGATGAGCATGGCACTCTTCTCTTCTTCACCCAGCACCGAGAAGAAAGTGAACAGCCGGGGAACCGGACGCTCCAGCATCCGCCTCAGTCCTGCGGCCTGGTCGATATCGTAACTAGCCAAAGCTCACCTCGCGCAGACCCTTGTCGTTCATGGACATCGCAGTAGGACCGATCACGCCGGGCAGTTCGCCTTCCTGAAATTCAAAAGGGGCGGTCTCGCGTTTCTGCTTGAAAGCACGGTCTGCCAGGTACAGCTTGTTGGCCACGTGCAGGTCTTCCGGCACGCGCTGGCCATTGGCGACGTAGTGCAGGTTGAGCTTGTGGCGGATCACCACGTCGAGCACGTTGCCGATGGTGGCTGCTTCATCGAGCTTGGTGATGATGCAACCGGCCAGACCGGAGCTGGAATAGGCATGCACCACTTCATTGAGAGTGCCACCGGTGGCAGTGGCGTTCAGGCACAGCAGGCGCTTGATGTCCACGCCGGCGCCGGCCAGCATGGCGTCCTGCTCGGCCACCATCTGGTCGCGCTGGCCCACCCCTGCGGTATCGATGAGCACGGTGTGCTTGCCCTTGAGTTCTTCCAGGGCGATGCGCAGATCGGTTTCATCCTTCACCGAATGCACCATCACGCCCAGGATCTTGCCGTAGATGCGCAGTTGTTCGTAGCCGCCGATACGGTAACCGTCGGTGGTGATCAAGGCCAGCTTGCCGGACCCATGGCGCATCACGCAGCGTGCGGCCAGCTTGGCGGTGGTGGTGGTCTTGCCCACGCCGGTGGGGCCGACCAGGGCGAAGACGCCGCCGTTTTCCAGCAGTTCGTTCTCGTTGGCCAGGGTGTTGAGATTGCGCGCCAAGACCGACTTGACCCAGAACATGATGTCCTGCGACTTGGAGTTGGACGGCAGGTTTTCGGTGATCAGGCGCGACAGGCTGGCCGAGAAGCCGGCGGCCAGCATTTCCTTCAGGACGATGCCCTTGAGCGGCTCGCGCTTTTGCGCGCCACCCCAGGAAATCTCGGCCAGCTGGGTTTCCAGCACGCCACGCATGGAGCGGATTTCGCTCATGACCTCGGACAGGATCTCGTCGTAGTCCTTGCCGTCGAATTCAGGCAGCGCCGAACGCGGACGTTGATCCTGTTCTGCGGCATCGCCAGCCTCGGCCGCAGGCGGCTGGGCAGCGGCACCGCCGGCACGACGGCTGCGCCAGACGCGCGCATCGGGGCCGGGTGCAGCCTCTGCTGCGCGGGCGGGTGCCCGACCCTGGGCCGGCTGGTCCAGCAGGGGTGCCTGCTCGGTACGCAGGGCGCGGGCCGGCTGCTGCGCCAGCGGCGAAGACAGCAGTGCGGGACGCTTGGGCTGCTGCGCCGGCGGCAGACCGGATTGCTGCTGCAGCGAGGCCGCCTGCGGGCGAGCCCCAGCTTCGCGCGCACCGGTGGGTGCCACCAGGGTGGTCATATCCTCGTTGGCCATGGCCAGGATCTCCACCCCATCGGGAATATTGCGGTTGGAGAGAATGACGGCATCCGGGCCAAGCGCCTCGCGGACCTGACGCCAGGCCTCGCGAGAAGAATTGGCGATAAATTTCTTGACGTTCATGCTTGCCCTCCAACTAGGCTGGTAACTTTAATCGTTTTCGATTCTGGCACTTCAGCGTGCGACAACACGCGCAACTGCGGCATGGCACGACGCAGGAAGCGCGCCATCAACGTGCGCAGCGGCGCCCCCACCAGCAGTACCGGCGCGTAGCCAAGCTGCTCCTGGCGCTGCGCCGCAATTTCGGTCTGCTGTACCAGCGAATCGGCCAGACCCGGCTCGATACCGCCGGTGTCGCCGCTGGCCTGCAGCGCCTGCATGAGCAGACGTTCGAGCTTGGAGTCCAGCGCCATGACCGGCAACTCGCTCTCGCCCGGGAAAATCTGTTGCACGATGGCCCGACCCAGCGCGATGCGGACGATGGCCGTGAGATCGGTCGGGTCCTGGATGCGCGCGGCGTGCTCGGCCAAGGTTTCGATGATAGTGCGCATATCGCGAATGTGCACGCCTTCGGTGAGCAGGTTCTGCAACACTTTCTGCAAGGTACCCAGGGGCAACATCTTCGGCACCAGATCTTCCACCAGCTTGGGCGCTTCCTTGGCCAGGTGGTCCAGCAGGCTCTGCACTTCCTGGCGGCCCAGCAGCTCGGAAGCATGGGTGGTGATCAGGTGGTTCAGGTGGGTGGCGACGACGGTGCCGGCATCGACCACGGTATAGCCCATGGTCGATGCCTGTTCGCGCAGGCTGTTGTCGATCCAGACGGCCGGCAGACCGAAGGCCGGGTCGGAAGTCATCATGCCCGGCAAGGGGCCGGTCACCATACCCGGGTTGATCGCCAGGTATTGGCCGGCATGGGCCTCGCCATTGCCCACTTCCACGCCTTTGAGGGTAATGCGGTAGGCCGAGGGTTTCAATTCCAGATTGTCGCGGATATGGATGGGCGGCGACAGGAAGCCGACTTCCTGGGCGAATTTCTTGCGGATGCCCTTGATGCGCTTGAGCAGTTCGCCGCCCTGCCCCTTGTCCACCAGCGGGATGAGGCGGTAGCCCACTTCCAGGCCCAGGGTATCGACCGGCATGACGTCGTTCCAGCTGGCCTCCTCGCCTTCGGCGGGCGCGGCCGCAGCTGCTGCGGCTTGCGGGGTGGTGGCGGCACTTTCGGCCTTGGCGGTCTGGACGCGCTTGCTGATGGCATACGCGCCACCGCCCATGGCAGCCGCCAGCAGCAGGAAGGCGATATGCGGCATGCCCGGGATCAGGCCCATGCCGCCGATGATGACGGCAGTAATGTAGAGCACTTCCGGCTTGGCGAAGAGCTGGTTGATCAGCTGGCCACCCACGTCCTGGTCGTTGGCCACGCGCGAGACCACCACACCGGCGGCCGTCGAGATGATCAGCGAGGGAATCTGCGCCACCAGGCCATCACCGATGGCCAGCAACGTGTAGTTCTTCAGTGCGGCGTCGAAGGCCAGGTCGTGCTGGACCATCCCCACCACCAGACCGCCGACGATGTTGACCACGGTCACGATGATGCCGGCGATGGCGTCGCCGCGCACGTACTTGGAGGCACCGTCCATGGCACCGTAGAACTCCGACTCCTGTGCCACTTCCTTGCGGCGGGCGCGGGCCTCGGGCTCACCGATCAGGCCGGCGTTGAGGTCGGCGTCGATCGCCATCTGCTTGCCCGGCATCGCATCCAGGGTGAAGCGCGCGCCCACTTCGGCGATACGGCCGGCACCCTTGGTCACCACCATGAAGTTGATGATGGTCAGGATCACGAACACCACGATACCGACCGTGTAGTTGCCGCCGATCAGGAAGTGACCGAAGGCTTCGATCACCTTGCCGGCGGCGTCCGGGCCGGTATGGCCCTCGGTCAGCACGACCCGGGTCGAGGCCACGTTCAGTGACAGGCGCAGCATGGTCGACACCAGCAGCACCGCCGGGAAGGCGATGAAATCCAGCGGCTTGACGGTATAGAGCGCCGTCATCAGCACGATCACCGAGAGCGAGATGTTGAAGCTGAACAGCAGGTCCAGCATGAAGGCTGGCAGCGGCAGCACCATCATCGCCAGCATCATGACGATCAGGATCGGCGCAGCGAAGGCCTTGCCGCTCTTGATCGGCACCCAGGCCGGAATTTTCATCGTATTGAGTTTGGTCGCCATCGTTACTGCCTGCTTCTATTCTTGGGGCCGCGTGTCTTGGGAGGTGCAGTGGCCGGATCGAGGTCCTTGGGCACGGCCAGGTCGGTCGGCTCCACCGGACGGTCGCCACCGAACTTGCCAAAGGTGCGCAACTGGAACACGTAGGCCAGCACCTCGGCCACGGCGGTATAAAGGGCCTCGGGGATCTCGTCGCCGATCTCGGTATGGGTGTGCAAGGCGCGCGCCAGGGGCGGCGCTTCCAGCAGCGGCACCTTGTGCTCGCGCGCCAGTTCGCGGATCTTGGCGGCGATGTCGTCGGCACCCTTGGCCACCACCTTCGGTGCGCCCATCTTGCCTTCGGTATATTTCAGCGCGACCGCGTAGTGGGTCGGGTTGGTCACTACCACATCGGCGGTGGGCACCTCGGCCATCATGCGGCGGCGTGCCATGGCGCGCTGCATTGCGCGGATCTTGCCCTTGACGTGAGGATCGCCTTCGGATTCCTTGTGCTCCTGCTTGACCTCTTCACGCGTCATGCGCAGCTTGCGGCCGTAGTTCCAGATCTGATAAGGGACGTCCAGCACGGCAATGAGGATCAGCGCCGACACGATGGTGATGAAGCTGGTCCACAGCAGATACGCCGAATGGGCGCCGGCGGTCTTGAGCGATTCCACGCCCAGCCCCAGCACCGCATCAATCTGGCCTCGGATGGCCAACCAGGCAACGGTCCCCACCAGCAGCGTCTTGAGCACGGCCTTGCCCAGCTCGACCAGGGAGTTGACCGAGAACATGTTGCCAAAACCGCTGATGGGATTGAGCTTGCTGAACTTGGGCGCCAGTGATTCGACGTTGAACAGCCAGCCGCCCAGCATCAGCGGCGCGGCCATGGCAGCCAGGGTCATCATGAAGGCAATGGGGATCATGGCAATGGCCACATCCAGCAGATGGGCGCTGAGCATGTTGAACAGCACCACCGGATCGAAGGCCGCCGCGCGCTCCATGCTCAGGGTGGCGACCATGATGCGGTCCAGGCTGGTCACGACCGGGCCGCTGAAGGCCCAGACGCAACTGCCGCCGACCAGCAGCATCAGGCAAGTGGCCAGCTCGCGCGAGCGCGGCACATCACCCTGCTCACGAGCACGCTCAATGCGTTTACTCGTGGCGGGTTCTGTCCGCTCCATATCGCTGTCTTCGGCCATCCGCCGTATCCCCCTGCAAAACTGCTTGCCCCCCGGCGTCGCGTGCGCTGGACGGATTTCTAGAACAATAGGCTAGGATTATTGGCGACCGGGAGGCGCCATCATCACGGGAATAGGGGCGAAAACGTCCCCCATTTCGGACTAGGCAAAAGCCCCAGGCTCTGCCTTGGACAGAACGGCGCGTCTCGAAGGCGGTGTACCGCACGCTTCTTCCGGCATAGGCGATACAGGGCAAAGTCAAATTTGCATGTTGAATGTGATACGTGGCATTTCCACGACATACCAGGGCCTGTTCACATTTAATCTGCGAGTGCGAGAGGTCGCCAAGCGTTGTCTGCCTAGGCGCGGCGACGCGCCGTAGTGGTGCTACGGCAAGGAGCTGCAACAACGGCAGGCGACGCTTGGCGGCCTCTCCCGGAGGGTTGCCCCCAGAAGGCGCGCTGGCCGCGTTGCACGTCAGGGCTGGTGGCACCACCACCAGCCCTGACGCGCGCCTTGCCACCACGCCTTCTGGGGGCAACGCATCTCGCAGATTAAATGTGAACAGGCCCTAGACAAGCAACAATGACGAAGGCCTTGCAGATTGCCCATCAGACAATATGCAAGGCCTTCGAGGGAGAGACACGCGGGATCAGAAGCCCAGGCTCTCCAGCAGATCGTCCACTTGCCCCTGGTTGGCGATGACATCCTTGCCGGCCGGGTCGATCTGGGGGCCATTGAGCAGGCCCGTATCTTCGCGCTTGGTTTCCGAGGGCGAGTAATCGACCAGCAGTTGCACCAGTTGCGACTCCAGGTCGTGTGCCAGCTTGGTGACGCGCTTGATGACCTGACCCGTCAGGTCCTGGAAATCCTGCGCCATCATGATGTCCAGCAGTTGCTGCTTGGTCACGCTGCTGTCTTCGCCAGCCTGCGCCAGGAAGGCCGAGGTGCGGGCACCCAGTTCACGGTACTGGGCTTCCGAGAAGCTGCCGGCGGTGGCCGCTTCCCACTGCGCCTTGAGCTCGCCGGCACCGTCGTGGATGCGCTCCTGCAAGGGGCTGGCCAGTTCGGTGGCATTGAGCACGCGCTGGGCGGCCTGTTCGGTCATCCGCGCCACGTATTCCAGGCGGTCACGCGCGTCGGGCATGTCGCTGGCGGCGCGCTCCAGCAGGCGGTCGAAGCCCAGGCCGCGCAAGCTGTCGTGCAGGTTGCGCGTCATGTGGCCGATACGGACCAATACCTCTTCGCTGACCGCGGCACCCTCGGCGGACGCGGTACGGGCGGGATTGAGGCCGCCTTCCACCTCAGCCACCTGCGGCCATCTTTTCGAAGATCTTGCCCAGCTTCTCATCCAGCGTGGCCGCGGTGAAAGGCTTGACCACGTAGCCGTTGGCACCCGCCTGGGCAGCGGCGACGATGTTTTCCTTCTTGGCTTCGGCGGTGACCATCAGCACGGGCAGCTTGGACAGGGCCGGGTCCTTGCGGATTTCCTGCAGCATGGTCAGGCCATCCATGTTGGGCATGTTCCAGTCGGAGACGACGAAATCGAACTGGTCGCTACGCAGCTTTTGCAGCGCCTGGACGCCATCTTCGGCCTCGTCCACGTTGGTGTAGCCTAATTCCTTGAGCAGGTTGCGCACGATGCGGCGCATGGTCGAGAAATCGTCGACGACTAAGAACTTGGTATTGGGACCCGACATGCTAAGACTCCATCTGAACAATTGAATTCGTGGATAACGGCAAGTGCCTAGGCTCACTTGAACCGAATCCTTCTTATCTTCCCAGTTTGAGGTGAAACCTCAAGCTGCCTCTCATATGCAACGCATTGTAGTGCAGCAATAGCAAATTTGGCAGAACAATAAGCGTATCGCGCGGCTTCAGACCCGCAGGGCACGGCTTCCGTGTTCCGCCAGCCACGCCAGCACCCTTCCCGGCATGGCCTGCAGCGAAAGAACCTCATGCGCCGCACCAATGGCGATGGCTTCGCGGGGCATGCCGAAGACCACGCAGGAGGCCTCGTCCTGGGCAAAGTTGTAGGCGCCGGCATTGCGCATTTCCAGCATGCCCTGCGCGCCGTCCTTGCCCATACCGGTCAGGATCACGCCCACGGCGTTCTTGCCGGCGCAGGTCGCCGCCGACTGGAACAGCACATCCACCGAGGGCCGGTGGCGGTTTACCGGCGGGCCCTGGTCGAGCTGGGTCATGTAGTTGGCGCCGCTGCGCACCAGTTTCAGGTGCGAATGGCCGGGCGCAATATAGGCGTGCCCCGGGAGCACGCGCTCGTTGCCGGCCGATTCCACTACTGAAATCTTGCACAGGTTGTTCAGGCGCTGGGCGAAGGAACGGGTGAATCCTTCGGGCATATGCTGGGTGATCAGGATGCCGGGGCAGTCCGAAGGCATGCGGATCAGGAATTCCTTGATGGCCTCGGTGCCGCCGGTGGAAGCGCCGATGATGATCAGCTTTTCGCTACTGGTGAGCGGATTGCGGATCTGCGGCAAGGCTTCGCCTGGGGTGGCAGCCTGCTCGGCCGCACGTGACGGGCGTGCGCGCACGCGTGCCTTGGCGGCGGCGCGGATCTTGTCGGCGATCATGTCGGCATATTCCTGCATGCCGCTCTGGATGGAGATCTTGGGCTTGGTCACGAAATCGATGGCGCCCAGCTCCAGCGCCCGCAGGGTGATTTCGGAACCACGCTCGGTCAGCGACGACACCATCACCACCGGCATGGGGCGCAGGCGCATCAGCTTTTCCAGAAAATCCAGGCCGTCCATGCGCGGCATTTCCACGTCCAGCGTCAGCACGTCCGGGTTGGTCTGCTTGATCAGCTCGCGGGCGATGATCGGGTCGGGCGCCACGCCCACCACTTCCATGTCCGGCTGGCTGCCGATGATTTCACGCATGACACTGCGGATCAGTGCGGAGTCGTCGACGATAAGAACTTTAATTTTCATCACTCAATCACTCAAATTTCGGAATTACCCTGCTGACTGATCATGGCCGTCAGAACAGGTCCACCTCGCCGCCCACCGGCTTGGTGACCAGCTTGCTGGCGTAGGCTTTTTCGCGGTCCACCAGGGTATTGTTGTGCATCTGTTTCAGTTTTTTCACCAGCACCTTGCCGGTGCGGGGGAAGAAATACACCTTGCGGGGATAGATATCGTTCAGGTCCTCGGCCACCACCCGGATGTTTTCTGCCTTGAGGTAGCGCCGTACGAATTCGGCATTGCGCTCACCCACGTTGATGGCCGAAAAACCGCGCAGCACGTTGCCGCCGCCGAACACCTTGGCCTCCAGGTTTTCGCGACGGGCACCGGACTTGAGCACTTCGTTGATCAGCACTTCCATGGCATAGGTGCCATAGCGGGCCGAGGCCGAGATCGGACTGCCATCGTCACCGCCCCCGTCGGGCAACATGAAATGGTTCATGCCGCCAATGCCGGAGACACGGTCCCGGATACAGGCCGAGACGCAGGAGCCCAGCACGGTGACGATCATCATGTCCTTGCCGGTGAAGTAATACTCGCCCGGCAGGATCTTGGCGGCATCGCAATCGAAGGTGCGGTCGTAGTAGAGATTGGTGGCAATCTGCTCGGACGCCTGACTCATGGCTTGGTCCTTGCGCCACGCTGCGTTGCGTTGAGTTCATAGACCGTCTTGCCTTTGAGCTTGAGGGCATCGGAGACATACAGGAAGTTCTCCGAATGGCCGGCGAACAGCAAGGCATGAGGCTTCATCAATGGAACGAATCGGGACAGGATCTTGCTCTGGGTAGGTTTATCGAAATAGATCATCACGTTGCGACAGAAGATCACATCGAACTGACCGTTGATGGGCCAGCCATCGGCCAGCAGGTTCAGCTGCTTGAAGGTGATCAGCTTGCGCAATTCCGGGCGCACGCGCACGTAACCCTCATGGTTACCCTTGCCACGCAGGAAGAACTTCTTGACCCGTTCGGGCGCCATCTTTTCGATGCGCTCCATGGGATAGACGCCATTGGCGCCGGTGGCCAGGACATTGGTATCGATGTCGGTGGCCACGATCTGTACCGGCGGCGTCATCGAGCCATAGGCCTCGCAGGCGGTCATGGCGATGGTATAGGGCTCTTCCCCGGTAGACGCCGCCGAGCACCAGATGGTGGCCGGCTCCTTCAGGGTCTTGAGGAAATCCGCCAGGATGGGGAAATGGTGTGCCTCGCGGAAGAACGAGGTCAGGTTGGTGGTCAGGGCGTTGGTGAAGGCTTCCCACTCGTCGGAGTCGTGGGTGCGTTCGAGCATGTCGAGATACTGCTGGAAGGAAGTGATGCCGGTGGCCCGAAGGCGCCGCGCCAGACGGCTGTACACCATTTCCTGCTTGCTGTCGGCCAGGGCGATCCCGGCCCGCTGGTAAATGAGGCCACGCACGCGCTCGAAATCACGGCTGTTGAAATCGAACTCCTTGCCGGATGATTCGCCCTTGCTTGGCACCGTAGGCTTCACTGTCTTTCCTTCCCTGGCGCAGCCTGCTCGCAGGCCGGCCACTTGCTGTCTATCGCCCGTCCCATGCGGGCGAGCGTCCCCTCGTCGAATAATCTAACAGGCGCCGGACGGGGTCAAGCGAATCAGCCTCGGAAATGAAACGGTTTTACCCCCCTATTGCGACAAGTCAATCCGACACGGGCATGCATACCCTTCTCAAACCTTGGAAATCCTCACCGGCCTTGCCCCGCGCGGGGTGGCCGACGCCCGTACTGCAGTGGACGGCGCCAGGGTGGCAGGCGTTGCAGTCGAGACCACCGGTACCGCCGCGGGCGCGGCCGCATGGCTGGACCGATAGCCCACCCGGAAGCCGCCCCAGTGCTTGCCATTGACATAGATCGGCACCGACAGGTCGTGCACCACCTCACCGGTATCGCGTTTGTAGGTCTGCAGCAGGAAAGGCTTGGTATTGGCCCCGCAGCGCTTGCCGGTGCGGTCACTGAAGATGCGCTTGGTGCGGTTGTTGACCAGGTCGATATCGTAATTGCCGGTCAGCGGCTGAGAGAATTTCTTGTTGTGGGTAGGAAAATAGCCATTGTTGTCCACCGCACCGGCGTAGGCCAGTTGCGGCATGCGCTCCAGCAGCGCCTCCTGCAGTGCGGGCAATACGCGGTCGGTAAAGCCATCGAACTGGCTGGAGTGCTTTTGCGGTGAGGTATTGGCAATCGGCTTGTAGGTGCGATCGAAGAGCGCCGCCTCGGCAATCTGCCCGGCACGGATCGCCTTTTCGAACAGGCTCCCCACCGCCTGCGCTGCTTCTGCGGCGGCTTCGCGGATCTCGTCGTGTCCGCTGCGCGCACCGCCATCGACGATGGCCTCGAACACCGCCTCCGCCCGCTCCGACAGCAGCATCGCCGACGCCGCCACGCGGGGCAGCTCACCGTCGGTCTGCAGCATGCCGTTGCGGATGTCGGTGATGGCCTCGGCGATTTCCTGGGTCGTCTGGACATGTTCGCGCGAAGCCACGGCAATTTCCTCGATCTGCTCCTGCGACTGGCTGGACGAACGCTCGATGCTGTTGAGCAGGGTATGCACCTTTTCCACGTTCTGGGCCGCTTCCAGCACCCTGCTGCTCAGGGAGTTCATGCCCGAGGCTGCCCGCTCGGCCTCTTCGGTGATGGCGCGCACCATGACGCCGATGTCGTCGGTGGCTTCCTTGGTGCGCTGGGCCAGTTGCCGCACTTCCCCGGCCACCACCGCAAACCCGCGCCCCTGCTCACCGGCGCGCGCGGCCTCGATGGCAGCATTCAATGCCAGCAGATTGGTGCGGGCGGCGATTTCACTGATGACCTCGGTAATGCCATGGATGCGGCGCGACTTTTCCTGCAGCTGCGCCATCATCGACGACGCCGACAGGGCGTCGGTACGTGCCTGCCCGATCTGCTGCAGGCCACGATCGACCTCGGCCCGGCCGCTGACGCTCTCGGTACGCACTTCGGCCGCGATCGCCGAGGCGCGCTCGGCATTGGCGGCAATCTGCTCGGTGGTCGCCGCATTCTGCTCGGCGCTGGCAGCAATCCGATCGGCCGCCCCCACATCCTTGCTGATCTTGTTCTTGATGGTATCGACGAAGAACGAGGTTTCAGCTGCGCCGATCATGATGTGATCGATTTCGTCGCTGATCCTGTCGACCATCGCATCGCCACGGGGCTGGCCACGGCCACGCACCAGCGCGAAACCGACCAAACCCAGCAGCACGGCCACGCAACTGACCCAAGGTGCCGCCAGCCAGCGCCCTGCCCCCACGGCATCCAGCGCCAGCGCCGCACCGCCACCGAGTACCAGCCCGGCCAACCAGGGCAAGGCCCCCTGCCAGGCTTGCGACGTCAGCCCGGCGCCGGCCGCCCCCGTACTTTTGTTCTTCGCCATCGATGTCTCCTTGCGGGTAGCCCCCGCTTCTTTTATTCCTGCCCTGGGCAGAGTTGGATGCGGACGAAACATGACGCAACACGCCGCATTGTCCTGAGGCTATAGCGCACAGCTTACGTATAACTGAATAAAACTGCACACGGGCAAGTATTTTTCCACGACATGAGAATTTATGCAGCGTTCGGATTGCCGCAAAATGCCCCGCGCTGCCCGATGTCAGCCTATAATGGCGCCTTTATAGGATAGGGGGGTATGGTATATGGCACACCTGACGCAAGACAAGGATGCCCTGCTCAACCGGGTCAGGCGCATCGGCGGCCAGGTCCAGGCCCTGGAACGTGCACTGGAAGGGGACGCCGAGTGCGGCCGCACCCTGCATCTGGCCGCCGCCATCCGCGGCGCGGTGCACGGCCTGATGGACGAATTGATCGAAGCCCATGCCCGCGAACATGTGGCCCGCCCCGGACTGACCGACGAGGAACGCAAGCAGGGGCTGGAAGAAGTCCTGGAAGCCATCCGCCGCTACGCCAAATAAGGAAACGACATGCCCAGCACCTCCCCCTTGCGCCATGACCACGTCTATCTTGGCGCCAACCACGACCGCAATACCCGCCGCACCCTGTGGGTGGTCGCCCTCACCGCCGTGATGATGGTGGCCGAAATCGCTGCAGGCTTCCTGACCGGATCGATGGCACTGCTGGCCGACGGCTTTCACATGGCAACCCACACCGGCGCGCTGGCCATTGCCGCCGGCGCCTATGTATTCGCCCGGCGCCATGCCCATGATGGGCGCTTCAGCTTCGGCACCGGCAAGGTCGGCGACCTGGCCGGCTTCGCCTCCGCGCTGGTACTGGCGGTGATTGCCATCGGCATCGGCGGCGAATCCCTATGGCGCCTGGCCAGCCCGAGTGCGGTCGATTTCAGCGAAGCCATCCCGATCGCCGTGGTCGGACTGATCGTCAATATCGCCAGCGCCTGGCTACTGATGGATGGGCATCATGGGGACCACGGCCATCATGGTCATCATGGTCATCATGGTCATCACGGTCATGATCACGGTCATGATCACGGGCATGCACATGAACACCACGCCCATCCCCATGAAGAGCATGGACACGGCCACCATCACGACGGACACGACAACAATCTGCGCTCGGCCTATCTGCACGTCGTGGCCGACGCCCTGACCTCGGTGCTGGCCATTGCTGCCCTGCTGGCTGGCCTCTATCTGGGCTGGACCTGGCTGGATCCTTTGATGGGCGTGGTGGGTGCCGTGGTCATTGCACGCTGGTCATACAGCCTGCTGCGCTCCAGTGCGGCGGTGCTGCTGGACGTGACCGATGCCCAGGTCGCTGCCCGCATAGAGCAGGCGCTGGCCGGCGCGGAGATACAGATCGACGACCTGCATGTCTGGCGCATTGGCCCGACTGCGCGGGCGGCGATTGTGAGCGTATCCGCCGCGAAGGCGACTTCTGAAGACCTGCTTCGCCAGAAATTATCGGAAGTGGACGGTCTGCGACATCTCACGCTGGAATTGCGACTGCACTGATACCGGCGTGGTGAGCCCTCCCCCTACACACAGAAATGAAAAACAGCGGCCTAGGCCGCTGTTTTCAAGTTATATGCCGCTTTTTGCGCCTGATGCATCGTTGCGCCTCATTCGGCATCAATCAGCGCCAGCCGCGATGCCAGCCATAGTGCGGATGATGCCAGCCCCAGCCGTAATAGGAGTGGTATTCCCAGACCCAGCCGGGTCCGGGTGAAGCGTAGGTCGGCTGCACGTAGACCACACCCGGGGGCGCAACGTAGGTCGGCTGTGCCACGTAGGCGGGCCGCACGGTGGGTGGTGCGACCACGCAGCCGCTCAGGGCCGTGACCACGGCCACGGCCGGAATCAATAGTAGGGATTTCATGCTTGCGCTCCTGATCTTGTTTGGCGGAATGTGCCGGCTAGGGTTGGCCGGCTGCCACTTATAAGTGGTGATCAGATAACGGATGGGGTTAAGCACGGGCGGACCCGGAATTGTGTGTTTATGTAACCTCGCCCCCCGTTCCCGCCAGGTTCAAGCCCCACGCAAAATCGATCACGCCAATGAAGAGCTCGCGCGGGTCGAACCTGATGGAATCTTTCGCCCCATGAAAGCAGCCAATGGGCGTTCGACGTACCGGTTGATCAGGTAGGCAAAAACGATCATCGTGGCGCAAACCAGCGCCAACAACAGCCACTTGTCCAGACTGTTACCGATCAGGTTGTAGAGCACCAGCCCGACGTTCAAGTGGATCAGATAGATCGGGTAGGACAGACTGCCTAGCAGGCGTGAAACACCTGCATAGGTGGCAGAGGTCGATCGACGGGTGATGACCACGACAAACAGCAGGTAGAACGCCGTGCAAATGACGAAAACCGTTTCATTGTAGTAGGCAAGGCCCGTGTAATGGGCGGCACGCCGCACCAGGTCCAGAAGCTCATAGTGGATGCCCACGGGTAGGGCCAATACCAGTAGCGCGAGCCGGAACCACGTAACACCTCGCTTGGAAATGCGATAGAAGAGACAACCGGCGATGAAAAAGCTGGCGAAATTGGTAATGAAATACTTTTCCACCAGCTCGCTTTTCAAAAAGATCTGCAGGATCGACAACAATAACCAAGCGGCCAAGACCCATTCAATCCTTGCCATCTGCCCCAGGAGCAGGACGAAAAGAACCAGAAGATAGAACTTCAATTCCACCAGCAACGTCCAGTAGACCCCATCGACAAAACCAATGCCGAAGAATCCGTTGAGCATGGTCATGTTCAACACATATCGCGGGACGGTGAGATGAAAGATATGGTTGATGAAGATATAGGTGAGAACGAAGCTGACTGTGCAGCAGAACCAGTACGCAGGATACAGACGCAGCACGCGCGAGCGCAGGAAGACACGAGCGGTGACGTTCTCCGAACTCATCAAGATGACGAAACCGGAAATCATGAAAAACAGATTGACTGCCAGGTAGTTGTACTTGACGAAGTTGGCAACCTCACCATAGAACACTGGAGAGTAATCATCCCCCTGTGCAAAACCGCGGACCAGATAATGCAGCAGCATGACACCGACTGCGGCGCAAAAACGAAGGATATCAACGTCGTGATAGCGCCGATGGGCTTGGGTAGATTGCCCGGGCTGATTTGACTGGTTCATCGCGAGGTCACTCCGCAAATTCTGTAGAGACCTCGCGCAAGGCGATGCGGTTGCAGTAATTCGGAGTTTTTTCTCGCACAGCACAAAGCGCCGTGCCTTATTCGGGCCGAACCGGGGGCATCAAAAGTGAGGCAGCAAAGAAAAACAGCACTGGAATCAAGCTCTCGCCTAATCACAGTGCTGTTTATGCGTGACTTTCGTCACACTTTCAAATTGATTGGTCGGGACGGTGTGATTCGAACACACGACCCCTTGCACCCCATGCAAGTACGCTACCAGGCTGCGCTACGCCCCGACTGAAGACAAAGATTATAGCAGCGAATATGTTATTAATTCAACTGTTTCTCAAAAACATTTTTAAATATTTCGGGCAGCTTCGCGAGGGCATCATTCCGGATCGCACGAACACACTGTTCAACCGCGATCCCGCAGCGTCGCTGCCGTATTCGTTCAGCGACCGCCAAAGAATTCGTTGAGCAAGAAATTCTGCAAGCCCTTGGTGTCTTCCGGCCGGGCAGAAAGCGTCACCACTCTACCCAGTCGCTGCGAGTCGAAATTGAAATCGCCTTGATAGTAACGGCGGATGAGCGCAATCATGTTGTCGACCACAGCCAGCTGCACATTGCCGCCAAAGCCGGCATCCACTTCGATCAACTGATTCTGGCTCCGGCGCTGATCCGTGGTCCAGCCGCGGAAACTGTACTGCGCTACCCGCGGCCCCATGCTGATGATCTGGAAGACGCCGTTCGTGCCGCGCCCCCGTTTGTCCTGGAAGGCGATGTTGGCGCGGGCAATGTCATTGGCCGACGGGTTTTCGGCAGCTCGCGCCGCCGCATTCTCCTGCGCCGCCGCCTGCTCTGCTTCTTCACGCCTTTGGCGATTGCGATTGGCGAAAGTCATGAAGTCTTCGGCAGGTGCTGCCTGAACCGACGCGGATGCATTGCTGCTGGGCGTGGGCGCCGTTGGTAGCGGCGACGCCTGGCGCGCAGGTGTCGGACTGTGCCGGGGTACCGACCTGGTCACCGGCTTCTTGGGGGGAGGCTGGACTTTCTTGGGTTCCGGTACAGCCTTGGGGGGCTCCGGTTGCTCCACGCGCACCGGGGCTGGCGGACGTACGAAGCTGACCTGCAAGGGGGCATCGGGTCGACCTGGAGACTCCAGCTTGAGCGGCGCCTCATTGAGCTTGGCCCGCACAAACATGAATACCGCCGCATGGACAAGTACGGACGACACGATGCCCAGCATCGTGCGACGCCGGGAGCGGGAAATAATATCTGATCGGGTCGACGAAACGTTAAAACTCATACCATGTGGCGACAGCAGTGGGCGGCCGATCTGCGGTCGATGCCATTACGCTACGGATGAAACGCCCATGCGCCCCAACCTACACCCACCCTGTCAGACCCATCTATCAAGGAAGGCAACATTCTAGCCGGTTTTGCCATGGACACAGCGAGTTCAAGCCACGGGTACTGCTTACCAGGCAGCTCAACGCCAGCGCCCTCGCCCACCCCAGCCATTGCTGTAGCCAAAGTAGAAGGAAGACGACGGATAGCTGTACGCCGGATACGCGGGATAGGATGGATAAGCGTAATAGGGGGAATAAACCGGTTGGGCGGGATAGACGGCAGCACCGTTGTATGGACTGACGGGCACAGCCACGCAGCCGCCCAGCAACAAGGAGGCAGGCAAGGCGGCCAGCAGAAGACCGCGATAGAGCGGTACACGGACAGAGGGCTTCATAGGCATTACTCCTTGGGCGCAGTTTGCCAACATCGCACTATCGCTCAGTCGCTTCCGACCAGCCACCCTCCTTACCTTTTGTTACGCGCTTCAGCTTCAATTGACAGTCTACGAAGAAATCTTCAGCCCCGCGGCTTTTGCCACCGTTGCTACTGTCTATACCTGCAAGGCCATAATCAAACCGGACCCAGCTTATATAATCACGCCAAAGCCAGCAGCAGCAACGCCGATTGTCCGCTGCTCAAAACATCCCGAGACCTTTCCAACACGCCTGACGCCGCAATGCGCATGGCCTGAGCCTACGAACCCACCATGACCTCTGCCCGCCCCTCCTTGCCCAAACCCATCATCGTCATCGCGCCCGATTCGTTTAAGGGCTCTCTCTCGGCTGAAGAAGTTGCTGCCGCCATCGGCGCCGGGATCTCGGCCGCAATTCCTGATGCCCAAGTCCGGCTTTGCCCCATCGCCGACGGTGGCGAAGGCACGCTCGATGCGCTCATGCATGCGGGCGGCGAACGCTTCACCGTCAATTGCCGCAATGCCGCCGGACAAGACGCGAACGCACCCGTGGGCATCCTCAAGGATGGCAGTGCCGTCGTGGAGTCGGCTGCCATCGTCGGACTGACCGACCCGGCAGGAACGGGCGTAGCGGTGCAATTGCGCACCACCCTGGGCGTAGGCGACGCGATCAAGAGCCTCCTGGATCGCGGCGCGCGCCGATTCCTGGTTGCGCTGGGCGGCAGCAGCACCAATGACGGCGGCGCCGGCCTGCTTGTGGCCCTGGGCGCGGTATTGCGGGATGGTGCCGGCGAGGCGATACCACCGCAACCCGCGCAGCTACACCGGGTAGTCAGCATTGATGTGTCCGCATTGGACCCCCGCATCAAGGAAACCCATTTCGTGGCCATGTCCGACGTCGATAATCCCCTGTGCGGTGAAGAGGGCGCAACGGCGGTCTTCGGACCGCAAAAAGGCGTGGCGGCCGACCAGGTTGCGGTAATAGACAGCGCCTTGCGACATTTCGCCAGCGTCCTTGAGCCGGCACTCGGCCGCCGGGCCTCGGATCAACCGGGCGCGGGGGCCGCGGGTGGTCTGGGGTATGCACTGCTGATGCTGGGTGCGCAATTCCGCTCGGGCGCAGAAACGGTGGCCGACCATATCGGACTGGATGATGCGCTGGCAGGTGCCGACTGGCTCATCACGGGCGAAGGTCGCAGCGACGCCCAGACTTTGCACGGCAAGGCCCCCTTCATCGCAAGCCAGCGCGCGCGCCGCGCGGGCGTCCCCACAACTCTGCTCTCCGGAGGCATTGATAGAACATCGCTGGAAAAGCTGCAGACCGGGTTTTCCGGCTGCTTTTCCATCAGCTTCGGCCCCATGAGCCTGCAAGACGCCATTGCACAGGCGCCGGGATTGCTACGCGACAGCGGCGAGCAGTTGGCGCGCCTGTGGCAAGCCGGCCGTAGCTGCTAACATCCCCCACCCCGCAGATTCCTGCGGGATCAGCTTCCATCACCCAGGGC
>NZ_PKOI01000008.1:0-250824 GCF_002870055.1 Herbaspirillum sp. BH-1
GTTCTGCGCCCACCTCGGGGGCGTCCGTGGGCGCCTGTTCGGCCACGTCCAGGCCGCGTGAAATATCGATCCAGCAGTAGGCGATGCCACTGGCATGGGCCTGCTTGAGCTCGTTCTCGTTCTTGAGCAGGAACTTGTTCTTCCAGAACGGATGGTCCAGCCATGCGGCCTCGAAGCCGCAGAAGTACATGCCGAGGACCAGATCCTCCGTCTTGATTTTCTTTAACATTTCTCGTACTTCTCTCCGGCGCGCCGGGGAACAGGTTAGCTTGGCCCGCCCTGACCCGGGCTGGCGGCAGGTTGCCGTTGAGTTCTGGTCAGGATTGCCAGTTGTTAATGATCTCATACGAAAGACCATAAGTGAACGGTTGAGCTGCCTGCAAATGCCTTGCAGCCGGCAATCCGACAAAGACGCCACACCCAGAAGCACGGGTAACGGACGAAAAAAAGGCCCGTCCGGGGGGATGGACGGGCCTGAAAGATCCGCTGGATGTCGTCGCAGCGGACAAGGGGAAAGAGGAGATCCCGATGTGCCCACTGTAGGCGTCGAAAATTAAGCGAGACTTAAATCGCCGAAAAATTGAAAGCAGGAAGAAATGCCATCGCCGCGCAGGGCGGTGAGCGGATCCACCCGGTGCTGACGATGCCGACTTTCCCGGCCGGTGAGCGGTGGCAGGCAAAAAGCTGCAGCGAGGCAATCCTTTGTGGTCAGGAGCAAACAAGATTGTAAATTTAGCTAAACTTTTTGTTGTCTTTTGATTAAAATCCTTCTCAGATTAATGTCGAATTGACAACAAAGAGGAACCCATGAAAACCCTGATTGCAGCCATCCTTATGGTAGCCAGTTCAATCGCCAGCTCGGGCGCCAGCGCCGCTCCGAGCGCCCCCAGCGTGGCCAATGCCAGCCGCGACGATGTGACCCTGAGTGCTCACAAGGCCGACAACTTCACCTTTGCCGTAGGCAATGCGCAGGCAGGCCCCTCCGGAACGAGCTCGCTCTTCAGCAGCGCTTTCGGCGGCGGGACCTGGAACCTGCTCAACAAGATCGACTCGACCGGCGCGCTCGTCGGCAGCCCAGGTTCGGTGCTGGGTTCCAACATCAGCGTCAACTTCACCCTGGGCAGCGACAGCAAGAGCGGGACCTGGACCATCACCTCCAGCAAGAGCCTGCAGATGGACCTGGTGCTGGGTATCCACGCGGGCAATGCCACCGGTTCCTTCCTGTTCGACAACCTGGTGCTCACCGCCGGCCAGACCCAGAGTGGCAGCTTCGCCATCAACTGGACCAACAATGGCGGCAAGGTGCCGGGCTACTCCAACCTGACCATGTTCTATTCCAACGCTGCTCTGCGCACTGTAGCCCCGGTACCGGAACCGTCGACCTACGCCATGTTGTTGGCAGGCCTGGCGTTGGTAGGTGGAATGGCCTGGCGCCGTCGTCGCCAGGGCGATGCACGCGCTGTCTCCGCCGCCTCTCTGAGCGCGGCTTGATCTGGCGGCACTGACTGAAGCGTCACGACCGTCCAACCGCAGCGGTCCAAAAAAAGCGCGCTGGCCTGAAAGCCAGCGCGCTTTTGTTTTGGGTCAGGGGTTTTCTCCGCCGTCAGTGCTCGCGCACGTCCGGCAGCAGCACCGTCAGCAGCCCGGCCAGCGGCAGGAAGGCGCACAGGCCATAGACCCAGGCGATGCCGTAGAGGTCGGCCAGGTGGCCCAGCAGCGCCGCGCCGATGCCACCGAAGCCGAACATCAGGCCGAAGAATACCCCGGCGATCATGCCCACCTTGCCCGGCACCAGCTCCTGGGCGTACACCACGATGGCGGCGAAGGCCGAGGAAATGATCAGGCCGATCACCACCGACAGCACCGCCGTCCAGAACAGGTTGGCATGCGGCAGCATCAGGGCGAAGGGGGCCGCGCCAAGGATGGAGATCCAGATCACCCGCTTGCGGCCGATGCGGTCGCCGATGGGGCCGCCCACGAAGGTGCCCACTGCCACCGCCCCGAGGAACAGGAACAGGTAGAGCTGCGAGGACGCCACCGACATCTGGAAGCGTTCGATCAGGTAGAAGGTGAAATAGCTGGTGAAGCTGGCCATGTAGAAGTACTTGGAGAACACCAGCAGCGACAGGACCACCAGGGCGCGGCGTACGGTCGAGGCCGGCAGCTGATGACGGGCCAGCACCTTGCCTTTGCCCTTGCCGGCGGCCAGGTGGCTGCGATACCAGGCCGAGACCCGCGACAGCACCAGGATGGCCAGCACCGAGAGCAGCACGAACCAGGCCACGTGGGTTTGCCCGTAGGGCACCACGATGGCGGCGGCCAGCAGCGGGCCGAAGGCCGAGCCGGCATTGCCGCCGACCTGGAAGGTCGATTGCGCCAGGCCGAAGCGCCCACCCGAGGCCATGCGGGCGATGCGCGAGGCTTCCGGGTGGAAGGTGGAGGAGCCGATGCCGATCAGCGCCGCCGCCACCAGGAAGGCGCTGAAGCTGCCGGCCAGCGCCAGCAGCACGATGCCGACCAGGGTGGCGACGGCACCGGTGGGCAGCAGCCAGGGCTGCGGGTGGCGGTCGGTATACATGCCGATCCAGGGCTGCAGCAGCGAAGCGGTGACCTGGAAGGTCAGGGTGATCAGCCCGACCTGGGTGAAGCTGAGCCCATAGCCCGTCTTGAGCATGGGATAGATCGAGGGCAGCAGGGCCTGGATCATGTCGTTGATCAGGTGGGCGCCGCCGCAGGCCAGGATGATGCTCATCACCAGCGGCTGGGCAGCGCTGATGGCGGGCTGGGTGGCGGCGGCGGACGCGGCAGAGGTGTTGGGATCGGTAGCACTTGTCATGACATGAGCAGTTCGCGTGAACAAAAAGGAGGAGGCAAGCGTATCATTGGCATCTATTGATGATGATGCCAATTGTTAGCGATTAAATGCCATGGTGGCCCAGCTTAAGCCCGTCAGTCCCAGTGCCGAGGTGCACAGTTTCCAGCAGGCACGCAGTGCGGTGGTGGCGTTTGCACGTGAGCTGGCCTATCGCGACCTGCTGACGGCCCACTCGCATGCGCGTGGCCAGTTGCTCTACGCAGTGGAAGGCGTGATGCAGGTGCGCACGCCGCAAGGGGTGTGGCTGGTGCCGCCACAACGCGCCCTGTGGGTGCCGCCCATGGTGGAGCACGAAATCCGCATGCTGAGCAAGGTCAGCATGCGCACCCTCTACATCGCCCAGGCCGAGGGGCGCGCGATCGGTGAACAGTGCCGCTTGCTGGAAGTCTCGGTCTTGCTGCGCGAACTGATTCTAGCCTCGCTGGCCGAGCCCAGGGAATATGAGCCGGAGAGCCGCGCCGGTCATGTGGCGGCTCTGATCATGTCGGAGCTGGCGCGGGCGCCGTCCATTCCGGTGGCCATCCCCTGGCCGCAGGACCGCCGCCTGCAGGCCATCTGCGAAGCCATCCTGGCCGAGCCGGGCCGGCAGTTTGCACTCGCCGACTGGGCCGGGGTGGGTGGGGCCAGCGTGCGTACGGTGATTCGCCTGTTTCCGCGTGAAACCGGCCTGCAGTTCCGGCACTGGGTGCAGCAGGTGCATCTGAGCGAAGCGCTGGTGCGCCTGGCGCGTGGCGATGCGGTGGGCGTGGTAGCGCAGGCCCTGGGGTATCGCAGCCAGAGCGCCTTTTCCAACATGTTCCGCAAGGCCCTGCGCAGTTCACCCAATCATTACCAGCCACGCCAGGAAAGGCGGCGCGTCACCCTGCCGGAGCAGGATCGCAGCGCGCTTCAGTAGGGAATGACCACCACCCGCGGGCCGCGTCGGCCCGGCGCTGCCGTGCTGACCACCGGCAGGCCGGCCGATGCGCTGGCTTGCCGTTGTGGCTGGTCGGGGTCGCGTTCCAGGAAGTAAGGATCATCTTGCGGTGCCAGTGCGCTGACCGCGCCGGTGACCTGCTGGGCCCGCTCATTGGCGGCGCCCCCGCCCACCGAGCAGACCTGGAAGAAGTCGGCGCTGCCCTCGGAGAAATCGATGCGGCATTTCTCCGCCACCACCACCGAGATATCGAGCGCAGCGACGTTGGCCGCTGCTGCTGTTTCGCTGCGCTGGGCTTGCAGCACCAGCATGAGCGTCATCATGGCGATGACGGGGTAGGCTTTGTTCATGATGTTCTCCTGTGCCTTCACTGTAGCGTTTGCCCCGTCGTCCGCGCATCGGAGAAATCCTGAACTGCCACGTGCTGCAGAGAACGTGATCGCCCGAGACGCCGCGTCCCGCCTGGATGATGCCGCTTTGCAAGTGTAAAGATTGTCGATTTTCTACCGTAACCAAGTCATGAGAACTCCGAACCAGGAGAGCGGACATGGCGATGGAAACCGATCTGGCCATCATGGCGCGCGAAGCCGTCGCGCAACTGACCACGCAGCAACATCCCCGGGGCGATACGCCACCGGCGAGCACGGCCGCCAGTGCCACGGCGCTGCTGGCGCCGCCCGATGAGGGCGTGACGCTGACACTGTCGGCGCAGGGCAAGCTCATGGCGGCCCTGGCCACGGCGGTCGATCATGTCACCACGGCGGCGGTGGATTCCACCGAAGCGGCGCAGGGTGCCACTGCCAGTGCACCGGCAGCGGTGAAGGCGATGCTGGACGCCACGCTGCCGATCACCCGCAATACGCTCTTCGCCATCGAGGCGAGACTGGTCGCGGCGCGACGTGGGGCCGATGCGATTGCGGCGGCCGATGCCGAAGTGCCGCCCTCGTCCGATCCGCGTCGCCTGAGCCAGGCGCGCCAGGCCACCGAAGCCCTGTATGGTCGCGCGCCCAATCCGTTTGCCGGCTGGTCGCGGGCCGAGCTGTCGGCCATCGTCTATGACGAGAGCGGCGCCTACACCATCAATGAACGCTACGCCGCCGCCAACCAGCGTACCGAGCTGGACCAGAAATTCTGGGCGCCGGTGTTCCAGCGCGCCCTCGACAGCGGCGACTGGAAGCCGGTCATCACCGCAGCGCTGGTGTTCTACGCCAGTCTGTCGGCCCTGGAGCAGACCGCCTATCCCGACAACTACGCCCAGTTGCTGCAGCAATACCTGGACCTCTACCAGTTGCAGCCGCAGGCGCCGTTGCCGCCGCAACAGCAGATCGACCTGGCGCGCATGCTGGAAACGCTGGTGCTGCCACTGGGACCGCTGGCCTTGGCCGGCGGTGTCATCCGTGGCCTGATGCTGCCGCGCCTGGGGCCGTCATTGGCCGAACTGATCGCCGCCGCTCCGCGCCTGGCCGACCTGATCCAGGTCAACAATGCCGCCCACAGCGTGCAGGACAGCGCCTATCTGGTCCTGCTGCAACGGGTCTTCGGGGTGCTGCGGCGCGAGGATGAACCCACGCCGGTGCGACGCGCCACGGCCGGTGTGGCCAGCCGCGATTTCCTGGCCTATGGCGACCGGCGCCTGCTGGCCGAAGCCTATGCCTATGCCCAGGCCAACGGGATGGCGCTGGACGAGGTGGATGCACTGGCCCGGGATCTGGCCACCTATCGGCAGGCACGCGCCGGCGGTCCGGCTTCCTACGGCGGCGCTTCCAGCGGGCAGGCGGGTGCGGCATCGCTGGCGCAGGCAGGCCGCATGAGCAGTGAGGAGGCCGCCATCGCCCAGCGCCTGCTGACCAGCCGTGCCGCCAGCATGACCCGGCTGGACCATGGTTTCCTGGCGTGGCTGCTCGACCCGGCCGGCGGCGGCTGGCGTGACGGCGACCTGAGCGGTCATGTGAGCAGCTTCAGCGCCCTGGAAAAACTGCTGGCCGGCCTGGCCGGAGTACCGTTGGGCGAGAGTGCGGGAGAGAGCAGCGAGCTGGAAGCCACTTATCGGATGGTGCTGGAACGCATCGCGCTGCAGGACGCGCCTTCCATGAGGCAGCCACTGCCAGCGGCAGCGGCCGAGGGCGCGCGCAACCTGACCCTGGCGGCGCAGATGGCGGCGCTGGCGCGCAGTGACGCGGCCGACAACGCCTTCATGAACAATGCCCTGATGCTGCTGCGCATGTACCGCATGTCACTGACGATGAGTGCGGCCGAGCAGCGCACCCTGTCCGAGCTGGTCTATTCGGCCATGAAGCAGCGCCGCCTGCGCACGCGCCGTGGCAAGCTCTTCGTGGCCTGGGGCGAACGCAGCCCCCTGATGCCGTCGCTGCCATCCCTGCCGGGTTGAACCGGGTGGGGGCCGGGATCAGCCCGGCCAGGCGCGCTGCAGGATGGCTTGCTGGGCCGGCAGACTGTGGCCTGCCAGCGTGCCGTAGACCCGGCCGCCATCGCCTTCGCCACGGCTGGCAAGGAAGGCCTCGGCCGAGCCGGCAGGGGCGTGGCGCAGCATCAGCATGCCCTGCAGGGCCAGCACCAGGTGCTGTACCAGCCGTCGGGCGCAGGCCTCGCGTTCTTCCTCGGGTGCCTGCAGCATCTGCTTGAGGGCGTTCACGCGCTGCGCCAGCGAATCATGCGCGCCGGCCGCGTCCTCCAGTTCCTGCAGCAGCAGCTGGAAACCTTGCGTTTCACGGCCAATGGCGCGCAGCACATCCAGGCACATCACATTGCCCGAACCCTCCCAGATCGAATTGACCGGCGCCTCCCGGTACAGGCGCGCCATCGGCCCGGTCTCCACGTAGCCGTTGCCGCCCCAGACTTCCATGCATTCGCCGCTGAATTCCAGGGCACGCTTGCAGATCCAGAACTTGGCGGCGGGCGTGACGATGCGTTTCCAGGCCCGCTGCAACGGGTCGTCCGGGGCATCGAAGGCGTGCGCCAGGCGCAGCATGAGCATGGTGGCGGCTTCGCTTTCCAGGGCCAGGTCGCAGAGGACGTTGCGCATGAGCGGCTGTTCGGCCAGCAGGCGGCCGAAGGCGCTGCGATGGCGGGCGTGGTGGATCGCCTGCACCAGGGCCTGGCGCATCAGCGCGGCGCTGCCGATGACGCAATCCAGGCGGGTATGGTTGGCCATCTCGATGATGGTGGTGATGCCACGCCCGTCGGCACCGACCATGATGCCCATGGCTTCCTCGAATTCGATCTCGCTGCTGCTGTTGGAGCGATTGCCGAGCTTGTCCTTGAGCCGCTGGACGAGGATGGGGTTGCGCGTGCCATCGGGCAACCAGCGCGGCACGAAGAAACAGGACAGGCCGTTCTCGGTGCGCGCCAGCATCAGGTGGGCATCGCACATCGGCGCCGAGAAGAACCACTTGTGCCCCGACAGCAGATAGGCCGTGCCGCGGCCGTCATTGAGCGGATCGGCCGGCATGGCGATGGCGGTATTGCTGCGCACGTCGGAGCCGCCCTGTTTCTCGGTCATGCCCATGCCGATCAGGATGGAGCGCTTGTGCGTGATCGGCAGGTCGCGGGCGTCGTGCTCGCGCGAGAACAGGCGCGTGCGCAATTGTTCGAACAGGGCCGGTTCCTGCTGCAGCACCGGGATCGCGGCGAAGGTCATGGTGGTCGGGCAGAGCGACCCGGCCTCGATCTGCGCGTGCAGGAAGTAGCCGGCAGCGCGGGCGACGTGGGCGCCGTCGCCCGGCTGCATCCAGGGCAGGGCGTGCAGGCCCGCGCGGCGCAGCTGTTCCAGCAGGGTGTGCCAGGCCGGGTGGAACTCGACCACGTCGATGCGATGGCCGGTGCGGTCGTGGGTCTGCAATACGGGGGTGTGACGATTGGCCAGTTCGGCCAGCTGCATCATCTCGGCGCTGCCGAGCGCCTCGCCCTGGCTGGCCAGGGTGCAGTCGTGCCAGTGGGCGCCTTCGCGCCGGACGGCCGCGACCAGGGCGGCGTCGCTGCGGTAGAGGTTGTAGTCGTGCAGGTCCGGGACCTGGTTGCTGATCTCGTGGGTGTGCATGGCGTCTCCGAAAACGCGCACAGCTGTGTTGACGGGGCGGCTTCGCCCGCTTTTTTGTGCACTTTGATAGGTGGCAGTGTGCGCGTATTTGCTGGACTTGGGAACCGTTGCAGGCTTTTGCCTTCCTTGCCCCTTGCGACGACTGCCCCGCCCGGATCCTGCCTGGTCATCCCTACGATGTTTTGGCTATATCCATATAAGCATCTTGTTAGGTGGCGTCGCCGGCACATGCGTTGCAGTCATATTAGAATGCTTGTTTCGACCAAAGATCGCCCCCGTGCGTGTGCACGGCTGCGCAAGGAAGCCCAGCAGATGTCTTATCCGACCATCGAATCCACCATCGGCAATACCCCGCTGATCCAGTTGCCGCGCATCGGCGGCGATGAAGCCCGGCGCCGCAACAACATCATCCTCGGCAAGCTCGAAGGCAACAACCCGGCGGGTTCGGTCAAGGACCGTGCCGCCTATTCCATGATCACCCGCGCCGAGGCGCGTGGCCAGATCAAGCCCGGCGACACCCTGATCGAAGCCACCAGCGGCAATACCGGTATCGCGCTGGCGATGGTGGCGGCCATGCGTGGCTACAAGATGGTGCTGCTGATGCCGGAGAACCTCTCCGAGGAGCGCCGCCAGAGCATGGCGGCGTATGGCGCGCGTATCGTGCTCACGCCCAAGAGCGGCGGCATGGAATACGCCCGCGACCTGGCTGAGCAGATGCAGAAGAACGGTGAAGGCCTGATCCTGGACCAGTTCGCCAACCCGGATAATCCGCTGGCCCACTACGAGACCACCGGTCCCGAAATCTGGCGCGATACCAAGGGCAGCATCACCCACTTCGTCAGTGCCATGGGCACGACCGGAACCATCATGGGGGTGTCGCAATATCTGAAGGAAAAGAACCCGCAGGTGCAGATCGTCGGTGCCCAGCCGGAAGAGGGCTCGTCCATTCCGGGCATCCGCAAGTGGCCCGAGGCCTACCTGCCCAGGATTTTCGACCGTTCCCGCGTGGACCAGACCGAATCGGTCAGTCAGGCCGATGCCGAGAACATGGCCCGCAAGCTGGCCGTGACCGAGGGGCTGTTCTGCGGCATCTCGGCCGCTGGTGCCTGTGAGGTGGCAGTGCGGCTGTCGCACCAGCTGGAGAACGCGACCATCGTCTTCGTCGTCTGCGATCGCGGCGACCGCTATCTCTCTACCGGGGTGTTCCCGGCCTGATGCCGGCCGACGCATGACGCGCAATGCAAAACGGAGCCAATGGCTCCGTTTTGTTTTTGTCGCACAGTCGGGACCAGGTCCCGGGCCGTTGCCTACTCCGGCGAACCGGCGGTCGGCGCAGCGCCAGGGGCAGCACCTGGCTTCGGCTTGAACTGCTTGTCGCTGATGCGGAATTTTTCGCGGCGATCACCCATCAGTTCGCGCAGCTCGCGAATGGACAGCTCGCTGACTTCATGCATGCGGATCAAGAGCGATGCACCCACCGGCAGGCGGCGGTGACGAATCTTGCTGATCACCGGTGGTGCCACTTCCAGCGCGCGTGACAGGGCTGCGTCATTCTTCAGGTGCAGCTTCTCGATCAACGCATCCAGCAGATGGTTCGGATCGTAGTTGACATGATCGGAAATGGAGTTGGTTTCAGCAGTATCGTTGGTAGTCATGATCGGGACGTTCCATTATGCAGATGTTTGTGGAAGGCTTTGCGCCTATGCATTAATTGTTTGTAAAACTGCAAAACGCGACTGACGGTATCTGAGAGCCAAGGCGATGCCTTTTTCTGCAGGATAACGAAAGCCCTATCAAAGAACGACTTCAAAACAACGCTTATCAAGTTCTCTGTTCTCTGACCAAGTGCGCTTGAGGCAGCACAACAATAATTCTATGTCTATATAGAAATAATTGCACATTTTTCATGCAGTCAGAAAATTCTATTCCACAATAGTTGCAGAAACTCATGCCCGAATTTGTAACAGATATTAACAGCATTCCTCGAAGAATTGCTAGCGTTGCCGTTTTGATACGACAAATGGCAGCATGTTCCAGCCAGTTAGCCCCAATTTCCGCAAGGTAACCCTGTTTTTATCGAAGATGGCGGAGGCATCAGGGTAGGCTTCCACGGCCCTGTCGATGCTGTTTTCTCGCAACAGATGGAGGATGGGAAAAGGCGAGCGATTGCTGTAGTTCTCGATATCGTCGGGTTGCGCGTCAGCAAACTGGTAGTCCGGGTGGAAGCTGGCGATCTGCAGCACGCCGTCGAGCTCGAGTCGTTCCAGGATGCGATCGGCCCAATCCAGGAAGTCGTTGTATTCGTGGAAGTCAGCTAATGCGAGCGGAATGATGAAGAGGGTGGTGTCCACCTGTTCCGGGTCGGTCTTTGCCAGAAAGGCCAATTGCTGTTCCAGATCGGCCGCCAGGCTGTCCCAGTCCTGGCCCTGGCTGACGTGGTAGCGGACCTGGTCCTTCACATGGACCGACTTGGCAAAGGGACAAAGATTCAGGCCGATGACGGCCTGTTCCAGCCAGGCGCGGGTGAGGGCGATGACGTCGTCGTCGCTGAAGGGGGGCTCGGTGGCAGGGGAGGCGGAGGTGGCGTTCATGGGGCGGCATTGTCGCATGGGCAGGCGGACACGGGCAGCCGCGGGCCAGCCCAAGCCGCCACAAATGCCCACGCACCGGCCAGATCGGCTATGCTTGCCAACCTTTGGCGGCGGCCCCGTAACGGCGGCTCTGCATTTCCTTTGCAAGTACAAGACACATTCCATGGCGCTCAAATCCACCATCTTCAAGGCTGACCTGCAGATCTCCGACATGGATCGGCATTACTACCAGCAACACGCACTGACCATTGCCCGCCATCCTTCCGAGACCGACGAGCGCATGATGATCCGGGTGCTGGCCTTCGCCCTCAACGCCAGCGAGTCACTGGCCTTCGGCAAGGGACTCTCCGATACCGACGAGCCCGACCTGTGGCAGAAGGACCTGACCGGCGCCATCGAACTCTGGGTCGAAGTCGGCCAGCCCGATGACCGCGCCATCCTCAAGGCCTGTGGCCGCGCCGACCGGGTGCTGGTGTATAGCTACAGCAGCGTGTCCAACATCTGGTGGAACCAGACCGGCAGCCGCGTGGAGCGCGCCAAGAACCTGAAGGTGGTCAATATCCCGGCCGAGGCCAGCCAGGCCCTGGCGGCGCTGGCCCAACGCACCATGCAATTGCAATGCACGATCCAGGATGGTCAGGTCTGGCTGGGTGCCAATGAAGACATGGTGTTGATCGAACCGGAAACGATCAAGGATTTTGCCTGATTCTCCACCAGGCTTGCGCGACGTGGCGCCTGTGCCTCAGCGCGCGGCCTGATTGACCGCAGCGGAAGCGCTATCCGGCTTGTGCTCCAGCGCATCGGCGCGATGCTGCAGATGCGTCAGCAGGCGCTGTCCTTCGCTGGTGTGGAACCACGCAGCGTGGCCCAGGAAATAGGTGTCATAGGCCAGCGAGGCATTCTGCGGCGACTGCGTCACGCCGTGGAAGTAATCCAGCTCGGCCAGCGCGAACTCGGCATGCACCAGCGGCAGCAGCGCCGCCAGTGCGCGTGTCTGGCGCGCGTTCAGTGGTAGCACCGAGGCATATCCGTCCAGCATCGCATCCAGCAGATCCAGGTGCACCAGCTGCACCTGGCGTTGCGGGATGGCCAGCCATTCGACGATGTTGCGCTCGATGGCGGTCGCCAGGTCGTGCAGCGCGCAGGTGCGGTCGCACAGGCCGAAGTCCAGTACCGTCTGCACCTGCGCCTGCTCGGTGGCATCGCTCCACAGCAGGTTGGAGGCATGCCAGTCGTTGTGGGTCCACAGCGGCGCAAATTCATCCAGATAGGGTTTCAATCCGGCGTGCCAGGGCAGCAGGTGCTGTGCCACCTCGCCCCGCCAGGGCCGGTTTTCCAGGTAATCGGCGATGGCCGGACGCTGTTCGATGTAAGCCTGCAGGGGCCGCACCGGGTCTTCCTGCGAGAAGATGGTGAAGCTCGACACCAGCGGACGCGCCGGGCGCGCTGGCGCGTCGTAGCCGGCCGAGGCCTGGTGCAGTCGTGCCAGCATGTGGCCTGCGGAATGCGCATGCTGGCCGCTGCTGAAGGGCGTCCACGACATCGCCTCACGATACAGGTCGACCCCCGGCGCCAGCGGAAACACTTCGTAGGTCCAGTATTCGTCGGCCAGTGCGGTGGCGCCCTCGGCGGTGACCAGCGCCGGGCTGACCGGCAATCCGTTCGCCTGCAGGTGCGCCACGAAGCGATGTTCCTCGGCCAGTGCGTCGACATCGCGTACCCGCGCATGATGGCGCTTGACGATGACGGGCCCGCTGGCGGTCTGCATCACGCAGGCCGCCGAGAACGGGCGCGGGCTATGCCACTCCAGTCGCAGCGGCTGGCCGACCTCGGGATAGTGATGCAGCACCCGGGCCACCTCGGCGGAGGTCAGCGCCGGCCAGTCGGAGATGACCGGCTCGGCGCCCATGCCATGGCTGATGACGCGGGTGAGATGGTGCGACGCGGCTTGCATGATCGCGGCAACCGGTCAGAAATCGTACTGCAGCGACAGACGCGCCGTGCGCGGCGCACCCAGGTGCACATAACCGTCGCCCAGGTACTGGCCGGCATCCTTCCAGTAGCGCTTGTCGAAGAGGTTGTCGATGTTGGCGCGCAGGGTGGCGGTATGGCCGCCCATGCGCATGCGGTAGCGCAGGCCGGCATTGAAGACATGTACCGCCGGCAGGCTGACGCTGCCATCGCGGGTGGCGGGCTTGCTGCTGCTGTAGAGCCAGTTCCCCATCAGGTTCAGGCCTTCCACGCCGGGCAGCGCGTAATCGGCATAGACGCTGCTGCGCAGGCGCGGCACGTTGACCACCTGCTGGCCATCGTAGGCGGCGGTGCCGGTATCGCTGGCGCGTGCGCGGGTAGCGGCCACGCTGGCACCAACGGCCAGGCGCGGGCTGAGCTTGCCGCTGGCGCCCAGCTCGATGCCGGTGTTGGTCTGGCGGCCTTGCTGGACGTAGGTAAAGCCGCTGGCGCTGGAATCCGGCTGCTGGTATTCGTAGGCCTTGCGGATACGGAACAGGGCGGCCGTCAGTGCCAGGTCAGGCGAGACATCCCATTTCACACCGGTTTCCAGCTGACGTGCCACCGAAGGCGGCAAGGTGGTCGGGAAGTTGCTGACCCAGAACGGCGCGGCGCTGCCCAGGGTCAGCGTCTCGGCATAGCTGCCATAGACCAAGAGGTTCTGCAGCGGCTTGAAGATCAGTGCCAGTTGCGGCAGGAACAGGTTGCGCGAGGTGGTGCGCGTGGTGCTGCCATCGGCGCCGAAAGCCTGCTCGTTCAACCACACCTGGCGGCCGCCGGCGATGGCTTGCCAGCGCTCGGAGAACTGCAGGCGATCGCTGAAGAAGAGTGCCTTCTGGCGGCTGTCCAGGTTGCGATAGGCCGGGCCGGGAACATCGGTGGCCGGCGCCAGTTCCGGTGTGCCAGTATAGATATTGCCCTCGCCCACCAACACGCTGATGCCATCGGGCTTGTCCACGGTCCGGCGCGACATCGCCAGGCCCAGCGTCAACTCGTGCTGCAGCCAGCCGGTGGCGAACTTGCCGATCATGACCGCCTGCGCTTCGTCATTGCGACGTTCGTCATTGGGGACGCGATAGTCATAGACATCGAAATCGCCATTGGCTCCGAAGGTGGTGGAGGCGAAACTGCCGCTGCCATACGGGAAAGCCAGGTAATCATCGATCACCGCCCGGCTGCGACCGGCCTGCACGTAGCCGCGCCAGTCGGCATTGAATTCGGTATCCACACGCAAACGGTAGTTCAGCGAACTGTCGCGCACCGGTTGCGCCCACGATTGCGGCGTCAGCATGGTCTTGGGCGAGACGCCCGAGGGCAGGGTGGTGCCGCCCAGCAGTTGGTAGCCGGCCACCGAGTGCTGTGCCTTCTGCTGGTATTCGGCATCGAACTGCACCAGGGTCTTGGAGGATAGCGCCCAGGTCGCCGACAGCGAGGCAAAGTCGCGCCAGCCATCGCCATGGTCGACGTAGGAATGGATGTCTTCATGCGCGGCGTTGATGCGCAGGCCGAACTGTTTCTGTTCGCCGAAGAGCACGCCCAGGTCGGTGGCCAGGTAGCGCGAGCCGTAGGAATCGGTACCCAGGGTGATCGAGCGCACATCGGCCGGGCGCTTGGTCACGTAATTGACGATGCCGCCGGCGCTGCTGACACCGGCCTGCAGGCCCGCCACGCCCTTGAGGAATTCGACGCGTTCCTTGTTTTCCAGCGCGATATTCTGTTCGCCGGTCACCGTCAGGCCATCGATGCGATAGGCGCTGGCCGGGTCGAGCGTCACGCCACGGATGCTGAAGTTCTCGTAATAGCCCACCGGAGCGTAATTCTCGTTGATGGCGGCATCGTTCTTGACCACGTCCGAGAGCAGGCGCGATTGCTGGTCACGCATCTGCGCGGCCGTGACCACGGCCACCGAGGCCGGGGTATCCAGCAGCGGTGCATCGTCGAAACCGGCCACGGCGGCTGATCGAGGGCGCGCGCCATCCCTGGTCGTCCCGCTGGCGGTGACGTTGACCGTGGGCAGCGCTTCGCCCTTGTCGTCGCCGACATCGGCGGCGCGGGCAGTGGCCGACAGGCCGAGCGAGGTGCCGGCCAGCGTCAGCATCAGCGTGGAGGCCAGGGGTGCAATGCGTTTCATGGTGGTTCTGATCGTGGAGGGTAGGAGAGCCGGAGCGCCGGGCGCTCCGTCGTATCGGCCAGCGTGGTCGCCGGCTCAGCGATTGCGGGCGACGGCCACGGCGCGGCCGAGGTCGGCCACCGACATCGCATAGAAGTAGCTGCGATTGTACTGTGTGATGGCGTAGAAGTTATTGGTGGCGATCCAGTACTCGGTCGGGCCGGTGCCGTTCTGCAGGTCGACCAGGCCGAAGCGCTGACCGGCCGGCAGCGGCGGGGTGGAGATGCCGGCCGCGTGCAACTGGTCTTCGCTGTACTTGGCTTCCAGGCCCTGGTTGAGCATGGCTTGCCATTGCAGGTTGTCGGCCGAGACGGTGACCGGGAAGGCCACCGGTTCGCCGCGCTGCCAGCCATGCACGGACAGGTAGTGGGCTACGCTGCCGATGGCGTCCACCGGCGAATTGCGCAGGTCGATCTTGCCGTCGCCATCGAAGTCGACCGCGTATTCGCGGATGCTGCCGGGCATGAATTGCGGCCAGCCGATGGCGCCGGCATAGGAGCCGCGCAGCGTCAGCGGATCGATGCCGGCCTCGCGAGCCAGCAGCAGGGTGTTTTCCAGCTCGCCGCGGAAGAAGGCCATGCGGGCCTCGCGATTGGGCGTGTTGGGATAATCGAAGGCCAGCGTGGTGAGCGCATCCATGACGCGGAAGTTGCCGGTATTGCGGCCGTACACTGTTTCCACGCCGATGATGCCGACGATGATTTCCATCGGCACGCCGTATTGCGCCTCGGCCCGCGCCAGCGCCACGCCATAGGTGTTCCAGAACTCGACGCCGGCATTGATGCGCACCGGTTCCACGAAGCGGGCGCGATAGGCGCTCCAGTTCTTGGGCTTGGTGCTGGGGGCCGGCTTGATCAGCTGGATGGCGCTGTCCACATAACGGGTCTTGGCGAAGAGATCGTTGAGGTCGCCCCGCTGGAACTGGTTGCGCTCGACCATTTCGTCGATGAAGCGGCCGACGTCCTTCCAGTCATTGAAGTTGACGAACTCGCCCTGGTCGTCTGCCACGACTTTCTTCTTCGCTGCCGATTTTGCTGGCGGCTTGGCCTTGGGTTTGGTTTTGTCGCTGCCGGCTTTTTTGTCTGCCGGCTTCTTCTGGGTTTTCTTTTCCACAGGCTTGCCGTCCTGCGCATGCGCTGCCGGCGCCAGGGCGCACAGGCCGGCGAGCAACAGGGTGGAGAGGGACGAAGTCAGGCGAGGCAGGGAGATGGGCATGAGCGGCAAGCGGTGAAGCGATCTGGTCAGCGGAGCAGGGGGCGGGACAAGCCTGCAAGTATACCGCATCGGACCCCTTGCCCCGTGCTGGTGCATGCTGGGTGCTGCGTCCCGTACACGATACGCGACAGCGGATGTACACTAGGGCCTGTTCACATTCAATCTGGCGCCAACCCTCCGGGAGAGGCCGCCAAGCGTCGCCTGCCGTTGTTGCAGCTCCTTGCCGTAGCACCACTACGGCGCGTCGCTGCGCCTAGGCAGTCAACGCTTGGCGACCTCTCGCACTCGTAGATTGAATGTGAACAGGCCCCAGCCCGATGAGACAACCCGGCCGGCCACGGCTTGCCTGTTAGTAACAAGAGCAATAATGACCACCGCCATCTATACGCACGCCGACTGCCAGCGCCACGAAATGGGCGACTGGCACCCCGAGGCCCCCGCTCGTCTGGAGGCCATCGAAGATCAGTTGATCCTGAGCCGCATCGATCAATTCCTCGACCGCCGGGAAGCGCCGCTGGCCGATCCGGCCGAGCTGGAGCGGGTACACACGGCGGCGGCCGTGGATTACGTGCGCGAACACAGTCATGCGCTGAGCCTGTCGGGCGAGCGCTATTACTCCATCGATGGCGAGACCCTGATCAACCGGCACAGCTGGAATGCGGCCCTGCGTGCGGCCGGCGCGGCCGTGGCGGCGACCGATGCGGTGCTGGCCGGCGAGCTGGACAACGCCTTCTGCGCCGTGCGTCCGCCCGGACATCACGCCACGCACGACAAGGCCATGGGTTTCTGCCTGTTCAACAACGTGGCCGTGGCGGCCCGGCATGCCATCGACGTGCACGGGCTGCAGCGGGTGGCGGTGATCGATTTCGACGTGCATCACGGCAATGGCACCGAAGACATCTTTGCCCATGATCCACGGGTGCTGATGGTGAGTTTCTTCCAGCATCCTTTCTATCCCTTTTCCGGCGATGGCCCGACCGAGTTGCACATCGTCAACGTACCGGTGCCGGCCTACTCGGACGGCAGCGCGGTGCGCCAGGTGGTCACCGAGAAATGGCTGCCGGCGCTGCATGCGCACCAGCCGCAGATGATCTTCATCTCGGCCGGTTTCGATGCCCATCGCGAAGACGACATGGGCCAGATGGGGCTGGTCGAGGCCGATTACGCCTGGATCACGCGGCAGATCATGAAGATCGCCGACCAGTACGCCCAGGGCCGCATCGTCAGCTGCCTGGAGGGAGGTTATAGCCCCTCGGCGCTGGGGCGCAGCGTGGTGGCCCACCTGAAGGTGTTGGCCGACCTGGAGTGAGCCACGCGCCACGCGCGCGCGGCGAGGATTTGCTGGCGCGCTAGGCCGGGTGGGGCTCGTAGGCCTCATAGGCCGCGATGATCGCATCGGCCACCGCCCGCACCCGGGCGGTACGGTTCAGGTCGCTGTGCAGGACCAGCCACATGTCGTAGGGCGTGGCCCGTTCCGGCCAGATGCGCACCAGCCCGCTGGCAGCGTCGCCCACATGGATGGGCAGTTCGCCGATCCCGAATCCCGCCTGCAGGCAGTCGTACATCACCAGCCCGGTACTGACTTCCATGGCCACGTTGGCATGGACGATGGATTCACCACAGATCTGTTCGGACTTGTTCGGCGAGATGCTGTACGGGTAGATCACGACGTCATGCCCCTTCAAACCGCTGCCGGATTCGGGCCGCCCCCGCTTTTTCACATAGGCTTTGGACGCATACATGCCTTTGTGCAGCCGCTTGAGATGGCGCGTGATCAGGTCCGGCGCGTCCGGGCGCACCGTGCGCACGGCGATGTCGGCTTCGCGCTTGGTCAGGTTGCTCAACTGGGTGGAGGTGGTGAGCACCACCTTGATGGTGGGATGGGATTCCCGCAGCCGCTTCAGGGCCGGCAACAGGAAGTGGCGCGCCGTGATGTCGGTGGCGGCCAGCCGCACCACGCCGCACAGGCGCTCGTCGATTCCCTGCATCTGCCGCTGCAGTTGCTCGGCGCCTTGCTCCATCTGGCTGGCGGCGGTGGCGGCCAGTTCGCCGGCAGGGGTGGGCACGTAGCCACCCGGGGTGCGCAGGAACAGGCGCGCGCCCAGCGATTTTTCCAGCGCGGCCAGGCGCCGGCCGACCGTGGCCTGGTCGATCTCCAGGTGCTCGGCTGCACCGCGCAGGGTACCAACGCGGTAGATGGCGAGAAAGATGCGGGCGTTGTCCCAGTCCATGAGGATGTGCTTTCCGGGTAGATGAGCTGATGCAGATTTGCATCAGCCCGCTGATTTTATACCTCTTTATTGCATTGCAGCGAACGCCTAGAATCCATCCATCGTCACTCGCCCCGGGGGTACCGGCAGCGGGTCTGCCGCTCTCCCTTGCGCCGTTCGCGCAGAAAGAATGTCATGTCTTCCGTTCCTCGTCCCCTTGGCCCGGCACCCGCCGGCCATCCCCCTGTCACCGCTTTACCCCATCGGGCTGGCTTGCTGCCACTGGTAGCGCTGGCCATCGGTTTCGTCATGGCCATGCTGGACGTGACGGTGGTCAACGTCGGTCTCTCCAATATCTCCACCAGTCTCGATGCACCGCTGTCCACCCTGGTCTGGATCGTGGATGGCTATACCCTGACCTTTGCCGCGATGCTGCTGGTGGGCGGTGCGCTGGCCGACCGCTTCGGCGCGCGCAAGCTGTACCTGACCGGCCTTTTCCTGTTCGTGCTGGCCTCGTTGCTGTGTGGGGCCGCGCCCAATGGTCCTTTCCTGGTGGCAGCACGCCTGCTGCAGGGGCTGGGTGCGGCTTTCTTCATGCCGAGTTCGCTGAGCCTGCTCAGTCACGTCTACGAGGATGACCGCGTGCGCGCCCGCATGCTGGGCGTGTGGTCGGCCACGGTCGGCCTGGCCGCCGCCATCGGTCCGCTGGTGGGGGGCGTACTGATCCACTGGCTGGGCTGGCGCAGTATCTTCCTCATCAACGTGCCGGTCGGGCTGGTGGGCCTGTTGATGGCCAGGAAGCTCATCCCGCAGGTGGCCGGGCAGGCCCGTGCCCTGCATCTGTATAGCCACCTGGCCGGAGTGGTGATGCTGGCCGGGCTATCCTTTGTGCTGATCCAGGGGCCGGTCTATGGCTGGAGCTCGCCGCGCATCCTGGCCGGGCTGGCGGTGGCAGTGCTGGCCGCCGTGGCCCTGGTGCGCCACGAACTGCGTGGCGTGGCACCGCTGCTGCCCAAGGCCCTGTTCGCCACGCCGCAGTTTGCGGCCGCCAATGGCATCGGCTTCATGATCAATTTCGGGATCTACGGCAACCTGTTCTACCTGGCGCTGTTCCTGCAGCAGGGGCGCGGCGCCGATGCCCTGCAGACCGGCCTGCAACTGGTGCCGATGATGGCCGTGGTGTTCTTCGGCAACCTGATGTCGGGCCGCATGGCCGCGCATTGGGGACCGCGCGTGCCGCTGTTGCTGGGTTTGTCGGTGGGTACGGTGTTTACTGCGGTGGCGATGAGCTTCCGCCCGGACACGCCCTACTGGGTGCTGGCCGTGGTCTGCGCTGCAGCCAACCTGGGCATCAGCACGGCCATCCCGGCCATGACCACGGTGGTGATGCAGGTGGCCGGCAAGGCCCACGCCAACAGCGCGGCGGCGGCCCTGAACGCCAATCGCCAGATCGGTGCACTGGTCGGCGTGGCCCTGATGGGCGCCATCCTGCACAGCGTGAACGGCTGGGGGCTGCGCAATGGCCTGGCCTTTGGCGTGATGGCCGCCGCTTACGGGCTGGCGCTGTGGCTGGTGTGGCGTTTCGTGGGTGTTGTCAAGGAGCAATGGGTGACCCGGCGCGCCTGAGCGCGGTGTTGTTCCCCGTCCAACAGCCTGCCCCGACTTGTGCGCGGCAGGCTGTTTTATTGGGGATTTGTTAGGGATTGGCGGGGCAGGGCCTTAAAATAGCGCCTTCAACGAAATACGCACCAGAAAGAAATCCCGCATGTCCATCCAATGGTTCCCCGGTCACATGAACTCGGCCCGCCGCAAGGCCGCCGAGAGCATGGAAAAAGTCGATATGGTCATCGAAGTGGTCGATGCCCGCCTGCCGCAGGCCAGCTGCAATCCGATGATCGAGCAGTTGCGCAATGCGCGTCAGCGTCCCTGCCTGAAGATCCTCAACAAGACCGACATGGCCGACCCGGTGGCCACGCAAGCCTGGATCGACTACTACAACAGCCAGAAGGGCGTGACCGCCGTGGCGCTGTCGTGCAAGAAGCCCTCCGACGTGGCACGCGTGCCCAAGCTGGCCATGCAGGTGGCCCCGCACCGCGGCACGGCCCTGAAGCCCTTGCGCATGATGATCATGGGCATCCCCAACGTGGGCAAGTCCACGCTGATGAATGCCTTGCTGAAAAAGCGCGTGGCAGCAGTCGGCGACGAGCCGGCCGTGACCAAGACCCAGCAGCGGCTCTATCTGGGCAACAACATGGTCCTGACCGATACCCCGGGCATGCTGTGGCCCAAGATCGAGCACCCCAGCGATGGCCTGATGCTGGCCGCCAGCCATGCGGTGGGCAGCAACGCCCTGATCGAGGAAGAGGTGGCCACCTTCCTGGCCGACCTGCTGCTGCAGCGTTATCCGCAATTGCTCAAGGCGCGCTATGGCTTCAATCCCGAGGGCATGGATGGCGTGGCCGTGGTGGAGGGCGTGGCGGCCAAGCGCGGCTTTCGTCTCAAGGGTGGCGACTACGATTTCGAAAAGGCCGCGCATACCTTCCTGCAGGATTACCGCAGCGGCGCGCTGGGCCGCATCACGCTGGAGACCCCGGCGTCGCGCGCCGAGCTGCTGGCGACCTACCGTTCCACCGACAACCCCGATGCCCTGCCGGCCGAGGATGAGGAAGACGAGGAAGAGGATTACGACTGGCGCAATGCGCCGGATCACCGGGAGCGCAAGGACTGAGTGCGCCTGTGCCGCTCGGTCGGCTTTCCTTCCGGCGTGCTCAAATCATATAAATGATTTGCCCTTCCGGAAAAGCAAAAAGGCCAGCGCGAAGCTGGCCTTTTCGTTTGCTGCAAGGATGATGCAGGGGAGGCGGATTACCAGGAGGTGATCACGGAACCCTTGTACTTTTCCAGCACGAACTTCTTCACTTCCGGGCTGTGGTAGGCCTTGACCAGCTTGGCGACCCATGGCTTGTCCTTGTCGGCGGCGCGGATGGCCAGCACATTGGCGTAGGGGCCGGTGGAGGCTTCCACGGCGATGGCGTCCTTGGTCGGCGACAGGCCGGCCGATTCGGCGTAGTTGCCGTTGATGACGGCAGCGTCGAAGTCATCCAGCGAACGCGGCAGCTGGGCGGCATCCAGTTCGATGATCTTGACCTTCTTGGGGTTCTCGACGATGTCCAGCGGGGTGGCCTTCAGACCGGCATCGGCCTTGAGCTTGATCACGCCCTTGGCCTGCAGCACCAGCAGTGCGCGACCGCCGTTGGTGGGGTCGTTGGGCACGCCGACACGGGCGCCTTGCTTGAGGTCGTTGAGCGACTTGACCTTCTTGGAGTACACGCCCATCGGGAAGGTGATGGTGGTGCCGACGCTGATGAACTTGTAGCCGCGATCCTTGATCTGCGCATCCAGGTAGGGCTGGTGCTGGTAGGAGTTGGCGTCCAGGTCGCCGGCGGCCAGGGCGGCGTTGGGCTGGATGTAGTCGGTGAATTCGATGACCTTCATCTGCACGCCGTCTTTTTCCAGCAGCTTCTTGACCTGTTCCATGATCTCGGCATGCGGACCTGCGGTCACGCCCATCTTGATCTGGTCTTCCGCGAATGCGGGGGCCGACACCAGGCCGGCGGCCAGGCCCAGGCCTGCGATGAATTGAATCAACTGACGACGCTTCATGACTTTCCTTTCAAGCTTTTTTGAAATGCGCAGCGGATAGCTGCGCGGTGTTATCGATGCCGGTTGCGCGTGGCGCTCTTGGCGTGCTCAGCGATGACTGAGCTTGCGCACCAGCAGGTCTCCCAGGGATTGCACCAACTGCACGAACACGATCAGGATCAGCACCACCGCCAGCATCACTTCCGGCAGGAAGCGCTGGTAGCCGTAGCGGATGCCCAGGTCACCCAGGCCACCACCACCGATGGCGCCGGCCATGGCCGAATAGCCGACCAGGCTGACGAAGGTGATCGTGAGACCGGCGACGATACCAGCAAATGCTTCTGGTACCAAGACCTTGTAGATGATCTGCCAGGTGTTCGCACCCATGGCTTGCGCGGCCTCTACCAGGCCATGATCGACCTCGCGCAGCGCGGTCTCGACCAGGCGGGCGATGAAGGGCGCAGCGGCAATGGTCAGCGGCACGATGGCGGCAGCCGTACCGATGGAGGTACCGACGAAGAAACGCGTCATCGGGATCACCGCCACCAGCAGGATGATGAAGGGGGTGGAGCGCACTGCATTGACCAGCAGGCCGGCGACGCGGTTGAAGACCGCATTGGGCAGCACGCCCTTGTCTTCGGTGATGTGCAGGGCGATGCCCAGCGGGATGCCCAGCAGCGAACCGACCAGGCCGGAAATCACCACCATCATCAGCGTCTCACCGAAGGAGCTGACGAACAGATCGATCAGTTCAGATGACATGGTTGAGCTCCTCGACGACGACGCCCTGCTCGCGCAGGTATTGCATGGCTTGGTTGATGTTTTCCTGGGTGCCGTTGGCGAGGATCGCCAGCGAGCCGAAGGCCTGGCCCTGGATCTCGTCGATCTGGCCGTGCAGGATGTTGAAATTCAGGTTGAAGCGGCGCACCGCTTCCGACAGATGCGGCTGGTCCACATCGTTGCCGGTGAAGGCGAAGCGGAACAGGTGGTCGGTGCCCTGACCGGCGTCGGCGCGGTCCAGGCGCTCGCGCAGGCGCGCCAGTACACCCTTGGGCAGTTCGTGGGCGATGACGTCGCCGATCAGGGCACGGGTGACTTCATGGCGCGGCTGGCGGAACACCTCCAGCACCTCGCCCTGTTCGATCACCTCGCCGGCTTCCATCACCGCCACGCGGTCGCAGATGTCCTTGATGACTTCCATCTGGTGGGTGATCAGGACGATGGTCAGGCCCAGTTCCTTGTTGATCTTGCGCAGCAGTTCCAGGATGGAGCGGGTGGTTTCCGGGTCCAGCGCGGAGGTGGCCTCGTCGGAGAGCAGGACCTTGGGATCGTTGGCCAGTGCGCGGGCGATGCCCACGCGCTGTTTCTGGCCGCCCGAAATCTGCGCCGGGTAACGGTCGCGCAGGGCGGTCAGGCCCACCAGTTCCAGCAGCGGTTCCACCTTGGCGGCGATCTCGGACTTGCTCTTGCCGGCCAGTTCCAGCGGCAGGGCGATATTGTCGTAGACGCTGCGCGAGGACAGCAGGTTGAAATGCTGGAAGATCATGCCGATGCCACGGCGGGCCTCGCGCAACTGGGACGAGGACAAGGTGGTCAGGTCCTGGCCGTCCAGGATGATGCGTCCGGAGGTGGGGCGGTTCAGCAGGTTCAGGGTGCGTACCAGCGTGCTCTTGCCGGCGCCGCTGCGGCCGATGATGCCGAAGACCTCGCCTTTGCGGATCGACAGTTCGACGTTGCGCACCGCTTCGACATTGCCGAATCGCTGGGTGACAGCTTGTATTTCGATCATGATGGGAACGGAAATGGCAGCGGGCCCCCGGGTGCCGGCATCCCGGCACAGCCCCTCAGGGAGACGCGCGGGCGGTCGCCGGATCACAGGTCTCCACTGCCATCGATATTTTTTATAAGAAGCCGCTATTTTAAGGCGGCAAGGTTATATAGGGAAAACAATTTTTCGCTTATGCATATAACCTCTGCGTCTTAGCATCCGACGGGAAGCCGCCTGGAGACTGGCTTCCAGGGAGGCGCCAGCACTTTTCCTGGCATTGCCTGCCGTCCCGGTACGAGAGGGTCTTCGAATAAATTCTAGTAGGTGCAGCAATTTTTGCCGGGATCGTCGTCAGCCCTCCGGGGCAGCGTATCTTTTTGCGTTTTCTTCGGCCCGGTGGTGGCCGGTGCGCTACGTACCGCCTGCTGCCTCGACTACACCTATTCCCATGTACGCATATCCCGTCCAGGCGCTCAACGGTCGGCTCGATGAATTGCTGGAGCTGGCCGATATCGATGAAGTCATCCTCACCCGCGACAACGCCGAAAACCTGGTGCTGGTGCGGGAATCGGTCTGGCGCGGTGTCCAGGAGGCCCTGCACCTGCTGGGTAACGACCTCAATGCCGAGCGGCTCCTCTGCAGCCTGCAGCAGCTGCGGGCCACGTTGCTATCCGGACCATCCCCTTCGTGAACAGGCTCTGGCTCTCGCCGATGGCCAGGCAGGACCTGGCCTGGTGGCGCCGCCACGACCGTGCCACGGCCCGCGTACTGCTGGGACTGCTGCGACGGCTGCAGGACGACACCCCGCTGCCGGCCGCGCGAATGACCCGGTTGCCGCTGCGCCTGCCGGGCCTGTGGGCCATCCGGCTGTGCGGCGAACACCGCATCGTGATCGAGCAGATGCCGGGGATCGTCATCGTGCATCAGTGTCGATTTCATTACTGAGGCAGCGATAGGGGGACTGCACTTTCTGGTGCCAATCGTTGCTATAAAGATACAGAATATTCTCATAAATCGACACAATTCAAATTATGAATCGATTGAGAAAATAAATACCGTTTAGATTTGCCGTAACTTCTTGAAGTCGTCTTCCGGGAAGTGTGGGGGTGGCCACGCGAGATCGCGACCGGCACCCGCCAATCAACAGCAATCAAACCACTACGGAGTACTCTCTATGAAAAAGTCCATCCTGGCCCTGGCCGTGCTGGCTGCCTTCGCCGGCGCGGCGCATGCACAAAGCACTGTCACCGTCTATGGTGCGGTCGATGCCAGCCTGTCCTACACCAACAAGATCATCACTTCCGGCAAGGAAACCGGCGGTCAGGTGGCACTCGATTCCGGCCTGATGAAGGGCTCGCGCCTGGGCATCAAGGGTAGCGAAGACCTGGGCGGCGGCCTGAAGGCCGTGTTCAACATCGAGAACGGCTTCAACGTCGATACCGGCGAAGCTGGTCAGAAGGGCTTGCTGTGGGGCCGCCAGGCCTTCGTTGGCGTTTCGGGCAACTTCGGTACCATCCTGGCCGGTCGTCAGAAGGACGTCCTGGATGATATCGGCGGTATCACCTCGCCGGGTGACTTCGGCGGCGGTGTCAGCCGCATCCACTCGCTGAACCTGGACCGCACCAACGGCGAGCGCGTCAACAACTCCATCCGCTATAACTCCCCTGACTTCAACGGCTTCACCGGCAGCCTGATCTATGGCTTCGGCGAAGAGGCCGGCCGCACCGGTTCCGGTCAATCCTTCGGCCTGGGCGGCCTGTACGCCAACGGCCCGCTGAACGTCGGCCTGGGTTATTTCCAGAGCAAGATGGGTGATTCCAAGAATGCCAGTGACGTCAATGGCGCGGCAGCCTGCAACGGCCCCGGCAAGAATGGCGACACCTGCCTGAAGACCTGGACCCTGGCGGCTTCTTACCAGTTCGGCCCGGCCAAGGTCTACGGTTCGTACTCGCGCGTGAAACTGCCGCTGACCGCAGCACGTCCGGACTACAACCCGAAGGACTACAACTTCGCGATGCTGGTCGATCCGAAGCGCAAGGATCCTGCCTACAAGCCGGCAGAGAAGGCTGACTTTGCCATCGGCGGTCCCAACAACGAGTCCAGCCAGACTCTGGATGTAGGCGTGAACTACAAGCTGCTGCCGGCCCTGTCGCTGATCAGCAGCGTGCAGCTGACCAGCGCCAAGTTCGTCAAGGGCTCCAACGGTCGCCTGGTGCAGTTGAACCTGGGCGCCAAGTATGATCTGTCCAAGCGCACCACGACGTATGCTGTCCTGCGTAACCTGCGTTCGAACGACATGTACAACGTCGGCACGGCCAGCGACCGCATCCCGGGCGCCAACCGCAGCCAGACCGGTCTGAATGCCGGGATGATCCACAGCTTCTAAGACGTTGGACGCCGCGCCTGCAAGGGCGCACTGTTCGAAGACCCGCATCCCACAAGGATGCGGGTCTTTTTCGTTGCGCGAATTCGGCCTCAAGCGTCCATCAAGGAAGTGGGCTGACCGGAACTGCAGCGAAAAGCGGAATCAGCCACCATCCAGTCGCACCGGCACAATAAAAAACCCGCATCGTCGCCGATGCGGGTTTTCGTCTTGCAGCACAGGCCATGTCATCCATGGCCCGCAGCAGGAGGGCAATTACATCATGCCGTCCATACCGCCCATGCCGCCCATACCACCCATGCCGCCAGGCATGCCGGCCGGCTTGTCGTCTGCCACTTCGGCCACCAGGGCGTCGGTGGTCAGGATCAGGCTGGCCACGGAGGCAGCGTTCTGCAGGGCCGAACGGGTCACCTTGGCCGGATCCAGCACGCCCAGTTCCACCAGGTCACCGTAGGTGCCGTTGGAGGCGTTGTAGCCGAAGTTGCCCGAACCTTCCAGCACCTTGTTCACCACCACCGACGGCTCGTCGCCGGCGTTGAAGACGATCTGGCGCAGCGGCTCTTCGATGGCGCGCAGCACGATCTTGATACCGGCTTCCTGGTCGGGGTTGTCGCCCTTCAGGTCCTTGACGTTGGCGCGAGCGCGCAGCAGGGCCACGCCACCGCCAGGCACGACGCCTTCTTCAACGGCAGCACGGGTAGCGTGCAGTGCATCTTCGACGCGTGCCTTCTTTTCCTTCATTTCGACTTCGGTGGCAGCGCCAACCTTGATCAGTGCAACACCGCCGGCCAGCTTGGCCACGCGCTCTTGCAGCTTTTCACGATCGTAGTCGGAGGTTGCTTCGCCGATCTGGGTGCGGATCATGGTCACGCGTGCTTCGATGCCGGCAGCTTCGCCAGCGCCGTCGATGATGGTGGTGTTTTCCTTGCCGATCTCGACGCGCTTGGCTTGGCCCAGTTCAGCCAGGGTGGCCTTTTCCAGGGTCAGGCCGACTTCTTCGGCGATCACTTGGCCACCGGTCAGGATGGCGATGTCTTCCAGCATGGCCTTGCGGCGGTCGCCGAAGCCAGGGGCCTTGACGGCAGCGGTCTTCAGGATGCCACGGATGTTGTTGACCACCAGGGTAGCCAGGGCTTCGCCTTCGACGTCTTCAGCCACGATCAGCAGCGGACGGCCAGCCTTGGCGACTTGTTCCAGCACCGGCAGCAGGTCACGGATGTTGGAGATCTTCTTGTCGAACAGCAGGATGAAGGGATTGTCCAGGGCGACGATCTGCTTCTCTTGGTTGTTGATGAAGTACGGCGACAGGTAGCCGCGGTCGAATTGCATACCTTCGACGATGTCCAGTTCGTTTTCCAGCGACTTGCCGTCTTCGACGGTGATCACGCCTTCCTTGCCGACCTTTTCCATGGCCTTGGCGATGATGTCGCCGATGTCCGCGTCGGAGTTGGCCGAGATCGAGCCGACCTGAGCGATTTCCTTGGAGGTGGTGGTGGGCTTGGACAGGTTCTTCACTTCGCCGACGATGGCGGTGACGGCCTTGTCAATGCCGCGCTTCAGGTCGGTCGGGTTGAAACCGGCGGCGACGTACTTGAAGCCTTCGCGCACGATGGCCTGGGCCAGCACGGTGGCGGTGGTGGTACCGTCACCGGCGTTGTCGGAGGTCTTGGAAGCGACTTCCTTGACCAGCTGGGCACCCATGTTTTCCAGCTTGTCCTTCAGTTCGATTTCCTTGGCGACGGAAACGCCGTCCTTGGTCACGGTCGGGGCGCCGAAGCTGCGCTCCAGCACGACGTTACGACCCTTGGGGCCCAGGGTGACCTTGACCGCGTTGGCCAGGATGTTGACGCCGTTGACGATCTTGGCGCGTGCTTCATCGCCGAAAATAACTTGCTTTGCTGCCATGTTGGATTCTCCAGAAATTCGGTTCAGTTCATGTCGCCGGGCTTGGTGCTGCAAGCTGGGGCAAGCGCCGGCTGCTGTCTTGTTGCCGAGGGCCCTCTATATATGAAGATACAGACGGGCCGAATGCCGAATTACTTCTCGACGACGGCGAACAGGTCTTCTTCGCGCATGACCAGCAGTTCCTGGCCATCGACCTTCACGGCCTGGCCGGAATACTTGCCGAACAGGACGCGGTCGCCGACCTTAACGGCCAGTTGGCGGACCTTGCCATCTTCCAGGATCTTGCCATTGCCGACGGCCAGGATTTCGCCCTGGTCCGGCTTTTCGGTCGCTGCATCAGGCAGAACGATACCGGAAGCGGTCTTGGTTTCCTGGTCGAGGCGCTTGACGATGACGCGATCGTGCAAAGGGCGAAGATTCATGAGAACTCCTTAATTTTCAATAAGTTAGCATTGATTGCGGCGAAGCCTGCAACGGTTTTCTTCCAAATGCAGCAAACCTCACCGCAAGAAAAAGGGGATTGCGCCCGGCGGGCTGTTAGCACTCTGCCGTGACGAGTGCTAAGTATAGGGATGGGCTTTGGATTTTTCAAGGCGTCAATTGCGTTCGCGATCTTAATTGATCTCTTGGTGATCAATAAGGATGACGCCGATATTCCGCTTTGAAATCAAAGACTTGTCGTCTAGTTGCAGTGAAAATTGATGCGCTGGGGGGTAATTCTGAAAGAAATCAAGAACTCTGGCCCATCGAGGGCCCCGAGGCGTCGCGCGTAGCAGTGGCCAGCCGCATGTTGCTGGTCAGTTGAAGCTTGGTCGGATGCAAGCCTACGAGAACAGGTCTGAGTGCGTCCCACTGCGCACGAATACGACCAGGCCGCTCTTGCCCGAGTCGTCCAGTGTATAGATCAGCAGGAAGTCGCCGCCGATGTGACATTCGCGATGACCTGTCCAGTCGCCGGCCAGCGAATGATCGAGCCATTCGGGCGGCAGCGGCCCGTCGTTGGCGATCAGCAGCGTCATGGCCTCTTTCAGCCGGTTCATGTCGTATCGACCGGAATGGGACAGGCGCTGCCAGTCCTTGAGGAAGTCCCTGGTGTAGTCCGACGCGCGAGGCAGTCTTGCCCGCTTACTTGCGGCTGGCTTCTTCGAGGTCATTCAGCAGAGCGTCAGCGGTTGCGAAGCGAGCGCGACGGTTGTTGACGATCTCGTTTGCCTCGGCGATGGCCAACTGACTGGCGGCGTTCGGAGCCTTGAGCGCGAACGGCAGTTCCTTGTCGGCGACGACACGGGTGAGAAACACCCGGATTGCGTCGGAGACGGTCAGGCCCATGGAGGCCAGCGTTTCTGCAGCCTGCGCCTTGAGGTTCTCGTCCACCCGAACGTGAACCATAGTGGTGGTAGCCATGACAGTCTCCTGTTGCGATTGATTGAGATACATTGTATCGCACCCTGCCGATTTTCGTAAAACCGCGCTTAAGGTGAGGTCTGCCGAGATAGCCGAAATGGCAAGGCGATATTTTCGCAATGTCATTACTTCGAATGCAGACAAATTGACTGGCGCAAGTCGTGCTTACACCCTGAAGCGTGACACAGCGAGGGAGCAGTAAGGGCTGCGGACAAATCGATTTTCTCATCTCGCGGGATGGATGCTTTGGTTAGAAATGCGCTCCCTCTGCGACCCCTTGTGCGGGCGTGCAGTTTTTTTCGGTTTGACGTTCCCATTTGGTGCGAAACCCAATGCCGCGTATTAAAAAAGTGCATAAAACGTGCGATCTGTCTGAAGAACTGTACAGGTCTCCCTGCACCGCTCCCAGCCGCACCATTACGGTGTATTCTGCCCAGCGGGGTGGGTCGCGTCGTAGGAACTGCCCCGCCTGGCCTGGCGTTTCGTCCGGGCCGCTTACCTGAGGTGGCTCCGTCCCTTTTTAAGCGGGAAACACCATGGGGAGGGCTCCCGAGTCGTGATGCCATGGGGCATGGCTCGTTTTTTGCAGTAGCAGAGTCCGCAAGCAACATCCAGTCAGCAACTGGGGGTGCTGCGGTGTTGATCGTCCGGGCCTTCGTTCGCGGATGTCAGGATTGGTCAGCGCATATAACAAATGGCACAACGAACTGCGTTTTCAATCACTCTATCGGAAGTAATAGGAGCATTTCATGCAAAAAATTAAAGGGATTCCTGTCGCCACCGCCATCGTGGCAGCGTTCGCATTCGCAGGGGCTGCGCAGGCACAAGAGGTCATCAAGATCGGTCACGTCGCTCCCCTGACCGGTCCCAACGCCCACATCGGCAAGGACAACGAAAACGGCGCCCGCATGGCCGTGGACGAGCTCAATGCCAAGGGCTTCATGATCGGCGGCAAGAAAGTGACTTTCCAGCTGGTTCCCCAGGATGACGCTTCCGATCCGAAGCAAGCCACCACCGTGGCCCAGGCCCTGGTCGATGCCAAGGTCAAGGGCGTGGTCGGCCACATGAACTCGGGCACCACCATCCCCGCTTCCAAGATCTACTTCGATGCCGGCATCCCGCAGATCTCGCCGTCGGCCACCAACCCCAAGTACACCCAACAAGGCTTCAACACCGCCTTCCGCGTGGTGGCCAACGATGGCCAGCTGGGTGGCGTTCTGGGTCGCTACGCCGTCAATGAACTCAAGGGCAAGAACGTCGCCGTCATCGACGACCGTACCGCCTACGGTCAGGGCGTGGCCGAGGAATTCCGCAAGAGCGCGCTGGCTGCCGGTGCCACCGTGGTGGCGACCCAGTACACCACCGACAAGGCCACCGACTTCAACGCCATCCTGACCTCGGTCAAGTCCAAGAAGCCTGACCTGGTCTTCTTCGGCGGTATGGACGCCGTGGCCGGCCCGATGCTGCGCCAGATGGATCAGTTGGGCGTGGCTGCCAAGTTCATGGGCGGTGACGGCATCTGCACCACCGAACTGCCCAACCTGGCCGGCCCCGGTCTGAAGGACAGCGAAGTGGTCTGTGCCGAAGCCGGTGGCGTGACCGAAGCAGGCAAGAAGGCGCTGGACGACTTCAAGGCTGCCTACAAGAAGAAGTTCAACCAGGACGTCGTGATCTACGCTCCGTACACCTACGATGCGCTGATGACCCTGGCCGATGCCATGCAGAAGGCCGGTTCTTCCGATCCCAAGGTCTACCTGCCGGAACTGGCCAAGATCCACCACAAGGGCGTGACCGGCGAAATCGCCTTCGACCCCAAGGGTGACATTCTGAACGGTACCCTGACCCTGTACACCTACAAGGGTGGCAAGCGCTCGCTGCTGAGCGTGGTCAAGTAATCAGGGAAGCTGCAGTTCTGCTCCTGCCGGCCACTGTTACGGTGGCCGGCAGCAAGCCAGGTCTGCACAAACCTGGTCAAAGCCCCGGCCGCGTGCCGGGGCTTTGTCGTTTTTCCCATCGAATACTTCACAAGGCAGCATCCGTAAATGAAGGTTTGTTGGCGCACCGTCCTTTACGGATTATAATGAGAACAGTTCTCATTATTTTTCGCCGTCATGACCGACGTCGTCCAACCCGCTCCGCGTCACCCAGACATCGCTGGCCTCTACACCGGTCATCACCAATGGCTGCTGGGCTGGCTGCGTCGTCGCACCCATGATGCGGAACTGGCGGCCGACCTGGCCCAGGACACCTTCGTGCGGGTCATGGTGTCGCGCCGCAGCTTCTATCTGGAAGAAGTGCGGGCCCTGCTGGCGACCATCGCACGCGGTCTGGTGATCGATCATTTCCGTCGCTGCGCGCTGGAAGCCAGCTTCCTGGAAATGCTGGCGCAACTGCCGCCCGAGCACCTGCCATCGCCCGAGGCGCAATTGCTGGTGCTGGAAACCCTCAACGAAATCGATGCCATGCTGGCCGCATTGCCGGCCAAGGTGCGCAGTGCCTTCCTGCTGTCACAACTGGATGGCCTGGGCTATGCCGAGATCGCCGAGCGCCTGCAGGTTTCGCTCAGTTCGGTACAGCAATACATGAAGCGTGCCTTCACCGCCTGTTACAGCGTCCAGTATGGCCGCTGACGTCACCGCTCCTGCCGACGACATCGTCAGGACCGCCATCGACTGGATGGTGCGGCTGCAATCGGGCACCGCCACCGCCCAGGAACACGAAGCCTGCCGCCGCTGGCGCGCCGAACAGCCGCAGCACGAACTGGCCTGGCAGCGGCTGCAGTCGTTGAGCGAGCGGGTTGCCACGCTACCGCGCACACTGGCGCATGGCAGCATCGGCGATGGTGACGCCCGCAGTCGTCATAACCGCCGGTTCGCCGTCAAGGCCCTGTGCCTGGTTGCCGGGGTAGGGCTGGTGGCCACCGGCGCCGGCATGGCCACCTCCTGGCCGGCGCTGATGGCCGAATATTCCACCCGGGTGGGCGAGCGGCGGCGTGTGCTGCTGGCCGACGGTACCGTGCTCGAACTCAACAGCGCCACCGCCATCGACACTGCCTACGACGACCAGCAGCGCCTGATCAAGCTGCATCGCGGCGAAGTGCTCATCACCACCGCCCGCGAAGAGGGCCGCTCCTATCGTCCGTTCATGGTCCACACCCGCCTGGGGCAGGCGCGTGCGTTGGGTACCCGCTTCCAGTTGCGTGACAGCGAGACCGGCATGCGACTGGCCGTCTATGCTGGTGCGGTGGCCTTCACGGCCAGGGATGGCGTTGGCAGCGTGCGCATCGATGCCGGGCGGCAGGGCATGTTCGACCGGCATGGCCTGGTCGGCAATCTGACGCCCGCCAATGAGCAGGCGCTGGCCTGGACCGACGGCGTCATCGTCGCCGACCGCATGCCGCTGGGCGAACTGGTGGCCGAGCTGGACCGGTACCTGCCCGGCAGGCTGCGCTGCGATCCGGCTGTTGCGTCGCTGCCCATCTCGGGCGTGTTCCCGCTGGACCAGCCGGCGCGCATCCTGGCCGCCATCGCGCGTACCTTGCCGGTGCAGATCGATACCTGGACTTCCTACTGGATCACCCTGCGTCCGCGGGCAGCAGCCCCACGCAGCACGACGTAAAGATTTTTTGGCCAGCCTCTGCAGTTTTTTGCGGCTCGTCCGGTTTACCTGATAGCAAGCTCGCCCATCACCGTAGACCGACATGAAAACAACGACCCGTTTCCCCTCCCGTCTGACCCTCTTCAGACTGGCCGTACTGGCTGCCCTGGCAACGCCTATGGCCACCGTCCAGGCCCAGGCCAGCGACGCCCAGCGCCAGGCCTATGATCTGCCCGCCGGCCCGCTGAACCAGGTCTTGAACAGCTTTGCGCGCCGTGCCGGCGTGCTGCTCTCGTTCGACCCCGCCGTGACCCGCGAACGCCAGAGTGCCGGCCTGTCCGGGCGCTACACCGTGGACGAGGGCTTCGCCGCCCTGTTGAGCGGCTCCAGCCTGCAGGCCGTCAAGAATGCCGACGGTGGCTACACGCTGTTGGCCCCCACCGTAGGCAGCAACGCCAATGCCGTCCTGCCCACCGTGACCATCACCGAAAGCGCCGACCCCACCGCCCCCTATGCCGGCGGCCTGGTGGCGCGGGGTGGCAGCCTGGGCGTGCTCGGCACCGCCAGCGTCATGGATACCCCGTTCAGCACCACCAACTACACCTCGCAAGGCATCGAAGACGTGCAGGCGCGTGCCATCGGCGACGTCATCGCCAACGACGCCTCGGTGCGCAACACCAATGGCAACGGTGGTTTCGGCGACAGCTACCAGATCCGTGGCTTCACCATGTCGGCCAACGATGTGGCCTTCAATGGCCTGTATGGCATGGTCCCGCTGACCCGCATGCCCATCTCCATGGTCGAGCGCATCGAAGTGCTCAAAGGTCCGGGCACCCTGATGTATGGCATGGGGCCGGCCGGCGGCGTCGGCGGCGCGGTCAACCTGATTCCCAAGCGCGCCCATGAAGACCCCATTTCCAGCGTGACGGCCACCTATCTGTCCAATTCGCAGTTCGGTCTCAAGGCCGACCTCGGCCGCCGCTTCGGTGAGAACCAGGAATGGGGCGTGCGCGTCAATGCGCTCTATGCCGACGGCAATACCGGCCTGTCCGGCAGCAATCAACAGCAGAGCATGGGGTCGGTCGGACTGGACTACAACGGCGGTCGTGTGCGCTGGAGCCTGGACGCCTATACCCAGCATGAAGATGCCCGCAACTTCCGCCCGCAATTCAGCATCAGCAGCCTGGTCATGCCGGACGCGCCCTCGGGCAAGACCAATCTGTATCCCGGCACCACGCTGCAATCGGACGACAAGGCCGCCACCACCCGTCTGGAATACGACATCAACGACCAGCTGACCGCCTATGGCGCAGTCGGCTACCACGTCGCCAGTTCCGCGCAGAGCTGGCCCGGCGCCACCATCCTCAATGCACGCGGCGACACGGCCACCCTGTACAACGGCTATTACGACCAGCAGGTGACCTCCACCTCTGCCGATGTCGGCATGCGGGCGCGCTTCAATACCGGCGGCATCAAGCACACCCTGATGCTGGGCGTGAACATGCTGAACCAGCAGACCGATTATTTCTACCTCTCCGAACCCAGCAGCGTCACCTCCAACCTGTATAACCCGGTGGCCCTGCCCACCGTCACCGGCAGCCGCGGCCAGCCCACGCCGCAAAGCCAGGTGCGCCTGACCAGCGTGGCCCTGACCGATACGCTGTCGCTGGCCGATGACCGCCTGCGCCTGATCGGCGGACTGCGCCGCCAGCAGGTCTATTCGCACAGCCTGGTGGATGATAGCCAGACCTCCAACAAGACCGCCATTTCCCCGGTGCTGGGCGTGGTGGTCAAGCCGATGGAGAATGTCTCCCTCTACGCCAACTACACGACAGCCCTCAGCGCCGGCGGCTTCACCTCGGCCAGCGACGGCAATCCCAACCAGCTGTTCGCGCCGTACAAATCCAAGCAGATCGAGACCGGCGCCAAGATCGACTGGGGCCGCGTGACCACTACTGCCGCCGTGTTCCAGATCGAGCAGGCCAATTCCAGCACCACCCTCGTCAATGGCATCACTACCACCACCCAGGATGGTCGCAACCGCGTGCGCGGCCTGGAACTGGCGGCCTATGGTGAACTGCAGCGCGGCCTGCGCTTCAATGCCAGCGGCACCTTCTTCGATGCCAAGCAATACCACACCGACAATGGCACCAACGACGGCAAGGACGTCGGCGCCATCCCCAGCAGCAACTTCAACCTCGGGCTGGACTGGGACGCGCCCTGGCTGCAAGGCCTGGCGCTCAATACCCGCGTGACCCGCACCGGTTCGATGTGGTACAGCAATGAAAACACGCTCAAGGTGCCGGGCTGGACCCGCGTCGATATCGGTGCTCGCTACATCACCAAGGCGGCAGGGCAGGTCGTGACCTACCGCGCCAATATCGAAAACCTGTTCGACAAGAACTACTGGCTGATGCAGAACGGCTATGTGGGCACCTCGTCCGGCCGCACGCTGGTGCTGTCGGCGCAGGTCGATTTCTGACCTCACCCGCTTGCGCCGTCAGGCGCAGCGCCCAAGCCTGCAGAACAGCTCTGTCGCCCCCGGGCGGCAGGGCTTTTTTTCTTGAGCCTGTTGAGCCTGTTCTGGTCCGATGACGAATATTTTTTATACGATTTATATCGCTGGCATCTTCTGCGGGATCAGGTCCGCTTGACACTGCAGTGAGTCAGGCCGCTCAGGCCGCTCAGGCCGCTCAGGCCAGTATTGCATCCATCTCCCGCGCGCTTTCCAGGAATATCCGCCGCAGCCACTCGATGCCCGGATCATTGGTGCGATAGCGGTGCCACTGCATCATCTGATGCATCTCCGCCAGCGGCAACGGACTCTCCTTGATCACCACCGGCCATTGCGGCGCCAGCTTGCGCGCCAGCCGGCCGTGCACGGTGGCAATCCGGTCCGTGCCCTGCACCAGCGCCACCGCAGAGGCAAAGCTGAAGCTGGTGACTTCCACCCGCCTGGCAAAGCCCAGTTTGTTGGTCATCCACGCTTCCACTGATGAAGCATTGGCGCCCGGCGGCACCATCACCACGTGGCCCGCGTTCATGTAACGTTCCAGCGTCAGTTCGCCGTCAGCCAGCGGGCTGTCGCGCCAGACCACGCACACGTGGCGTTCGCGAAAGACTTCTTCGGCGGGATGGTCGGGTGTGCAGAATTCCTGCGGCAGGATCAGCAGATCGACCTCGGCACGGTCCAGGGAGCGGGGCGGGTCTTGCACCTGCGGCATCAGCGCAAAGCGGATGCCCGGCCCCTCGGCGTAGGCACGCGCCATCACCCGCGGCACCAGCACACTCAGGCTGAAGTCCGAGACCGAGATGCGGAATTCCCGTTGTGATTGCGCCGGCACGAAAGCCGGCTTGGCGGCGATCGAACCCTCGATGCGCCGCAGGACATCATTGACCGCGTCGCGCAGCACCTCGGCCCGTGGCGTGGCCTCCATGCGGCGCCCGACCTGGATCAGCAATTCATCGTCGAAATATTCGCGCAGGCGTGCCAGCGCATTGCTCATGGCCGACTGGCTCAGGTGAATCTTCTCGGCGGCGCGGCTGATGCTCAGTTCGGTCAGCAAGGCATCCAGGGCGACCAGCAGGTTGAGGTCGAGTTTGTTGAAGCGCATGGGCGTGTCTCCGTTGTTCGGGCGTGCCGGCCTTCTGTACACAGGGTGTGCGGGCGCGGTCATGTATTGATGCCGCCCATATCATGAATCAAAACAATCCATTTGATCAATATCAAGCTCGAACTTAAGCTTCCCTCATCCGCTGCACGGCCCCCGCAGATCGAAGAAAGGGCCGGCACGGCAAGCCGGCGGCGCCCTCTGCGCGCCGCTTTCGGCCTGGCCCCCAAAAGACGCCGCGATGGCGAGACAACAAGCCAGGCAGGGTAGGAGACAAGGAGACAGAAGTGAAGAGAGGATATGTACCAGTCCAGCGGCTGGCCACATGCGCCGTCGTGGGCATGCTGGGCACGGCGGCCATGCAGTCCGCACAAGCGTTTGAAGGTGGCGTCTCGCCATTCCCCACCGGGTCCACCAGTGAATACATCGCTGCGCTGCCGCCCATCCCGGGCCTGTTTGCGGTGGAGCAATTCAACTACAGCAGTGCCGACGGTCTGTACGACAACAAGGGCAACAAGCTGCCCATCCCCTTCAAGTCCCAAGCCTTCTCCGCTACCACGCGTCTGCTGGCTTCCTATGGCGTGGAATGGTTCGGCGCCAAGGTGTATTCGCAACTGGTGCTGCCGGTGGTGTCGCTGCATACCGAAGTGGCTGGCCACGGCGAGAACCACAACGGCCTGTCCAACGTCACCGTCACGCCGCTGCTGCTGCGCTGGGATGTGGCGGCCCATACCAATGTCACGTTCGGGTTCGACTTCGCACTCAAGACCGGTTCCTACAATCCCGCCCGCCCCAGTGTGGCAGTGGGCTATACCTCGTACCAGCCGGTGCTGGCGATACGCCACAACGATCCTGATGGACTGGACCTGGGCATCTCCAACCGCCTGCTCTTCAACGACAAGAACAGCGATACCAACTACCGCTCCGGCACCGCCTACGTGGCCGATTTCATCGGTGGCTGGAACTTCGGGAAGTGGAAGGTCGGCGTGACCGGTTCCTACCTGAACCAGTTCACCGACGACCGCCAGAACGGCAGCGACATCCCTGGCAATCGCATGCGCAGCTTCGCCATGGGCCCGACCGTCGCCTATAACGCCGGTCCCTTCAGCATCAACATGAATGTCCAGCGCGGTCTGTACGCCGCCAACACGGCCAAGAGCGATGCCATCTGGATCAACTTCGCCATGCCGTTGTGGCTGGGCGGCCCGCACTGAGGACCTGGGTCCGGCCCACCCAACGCATCACTCATCATCAAAGGAGTTTCACCATGTTCCGTTACTTCCCGACGAATTATGTCTGGAATCTTTCCGTCGACCTTGCCATCGAGATGGGGGCGCGCATCGGCGAGATCGAAGCCATGTGCGCACCTCTGCAGGAGGCGGCCAAGCAGCCTGACGCCGAAGGCACGGCCGCCTTCCGCGCCACCTGGGCGGACATGGCGGAAAAGCTGTGCAGCCTGGCCGCCGAGGACGAAGTGCGCGGCCGGCTGCTCTCGGCCGGCGCCAAGTACAAGCGCGCCGCCAGCTATCTGCTGACCTGCGAACGCCTGCAGGGCCACGGCGCGCCGGGCCGGCTGGCACTGTACCGGCGTTTCCTCGAAGTGTTCCAGCGCGGCATCGCCCTGGCCGGCGACAACTGCCAGCGCGTCGAGATCCCCTATGAAGGCCAGGTGATCTCGGGCCTCTATACCCGCGCCCTCGGTGTGCAGGGACCGGCACCGGTGCTGGTCCAGCTCAACGGCCTGGATTCGACCAAGGAAATGAAATACCTGGTCGGCCTGCCCGGCTGGCTGGCCGAGCGCGGCGTGTCCTCGTTGGTGATCGACCAGCCCGGCACCGGCGAAGCCTTGCGCCTGCACGGCATGACCGCGCGCTTCGATGCCGAGCACTGGGCCGCTCACGTGGTGGACTGGCTGGAGCAGCGCGATGACGTGGACCCCAAACGCATCGGTTGCGAAGGCGTTTCGCTGGGCGGCTACTACTGCCCGCGCGTGGTGGCCATGGAGCCGCGCTTTGCCTGCGGCGTGGTGTGGGGCGCCAATCATGACTGGCGCGACGTGCAGAAGCGTCGCCTGGAAAAGGAGGGCGATTTCCCCGTGCCGCATTACTGGCAGCACGTGTGCTGGGTGTGGGGCGCCAAGGACGTCGACGACTTCATGCGCATCGCCGAAGACGTGCACCTGGATGGCGTGGTCGAAAAGATCCGCGTGCCCTTCCTGGTCACCCACGGCGAAAAGGACAGCCAGATTCCGCTCAAGTGGGCGCATCGCACCTATGAACAACTGGTCAACAGCCCCAAGCGCGAATTGAAGATCTTCACCGACCGCGAAGGCGGCGTGCAGCACGCCAGTTTCGACAATTCCATCAATGCCGGCCATGTCATTGCCGACTGGGTGGCCGAGACCCTGGGTGGTCGCACCCGGGGCTGAGGCAGAACGATCACCGATGACACACAGACTGAATCACAAGGAAATCCGCATGAACATCATTGGACCCGATGCCCTGGTCTTTGGCGTGGACGATCTGCCCGCCTGCCGCCAGTACCTGCTCGACTATGGCCTGAGCGACGCCGGCGGTGACCGTTTCGAAGCCCTGGATGGCACCGCCATCGTGCTGCGTGCCCGCGACGACGCTACCCTCCCGTCGGCCATGGGCACCGCCAGCCTGTTGCGCGAAACCGTCTACGGGGTGGCCGATGCCGCCTCCCTGGACGCCATCGAAACCGAATTGCGCCGCGACCGCGAAGTCAGTCGCCGTGACGGCGTGGTGCGCAGCGTGGACGACATGGGCTTTGCGCTGGCCTTCCAGCAGACCGTACGCCGCTCCCTGGTCATGCCGGCCGAACGCGTCAACGGTCCGGGCGATCCGCAGCGTGCGCCCAATCAGCTGGGCCTGCCGCCGGAACTGCCGGCCCTGCCGCGTACGCTCTCGCATGTGGTGTATTTCGTGCCGGACGCCGCCCGGGCCGAGGCCTTCTACCAGCGCCTGGGCTTCGTCTGCACCGACCGCTTCACCGGCGTGGGGCCCTTCCTGCGCCCGGCCGGCACGCAGGACCACCATACCCTCTTCATGATCCAGACCCCGCCCTTCATGAAAGGCTGCGAACACTTCACCTTCCACATGGGCGGCCCGACCGAAGTGCTGCTGGCCGGCACCCGCTTCGTCGAAAAGGGTTACCAGAGCTTCTGGGGGCCTGGCCGCCATCGTTTCGGCAGCAACTGGTTCTGGTACTTCAATTCGCCGCTGGGCTGCCACGTCGAATACGACGCCGACATGGACCTGCATGATGAGGCCTGGGCCGCCCGCGAAGTGCCGATGGGCGCGGATGCCTCGCAACTGTTCCTGTTCCAGTATCGCGAGAAATGGGCACCCAGCGGTCCGCCGCCGCCGGGCGCCGCACACTGACCCTACCGGGAGAGACGGCCATGTACCTGTGTCACGTCACGCAATTGCCCGAGGACGGCGCACGCGGTTTCGATACCGACGGGGCAGGGCAGGCCACCATCTTCCTGCTGCGCCGGGGCGAGCAGGTGCGCGCCTGGCGCGACTGCTGTCCGCATCACGGCACACCGCTGCCGTGGCGGCGCGATGCCTATCTCGACGCCAGCGGGCAGCACGTGGTCTGTGCCGCCCATGGCGCCCTGTTCGATCCGCTCACCGGACTGTGCACGCTCGGTCCCTGCCTGGGCGACACGCTCACGCCGGTCGCGCTGCGCATCGATGACGACGGTGGCCTGCACCTGGCCAGCGGCGATCACGTTTAACCCATCAAGAAAAAGACTCAGGAGACACCATGACACTCGCAGCCCAACGCATCCTCATCATCGGCGGCGGCTTTTCCGGCATGTCCGCCGCCATCGATCTGTGCCGCCGTGGCGCCCAGGTCGATCTGGTGGAGCTCGATGCCCAGTGGCGCAACTATGGCGCCGGCATCAGTCTGGGCCCGGCCACCCTGCGTGCACTCAAGCAACTGGGCGTACTGGAGGCCTTCCTGCGCGAAGGCGCGGCCGGTGACGGCGTGCGCCTGTGCCTGCCGCACGGCCCGCAGATCGCCGAGCTGCCCACGCCGCGCCTGGCAGCACCCGATGTGCCGGGTGGCGGTGCCATCCTGCGACCGGTACTGGCGCGCATCCTGGCCGATGCCACCCGTGCGGCGGGTGCCGATGTCCGCCTGGGTTGCACCTTCACCGCCCTGCGTGAGCAGGGCGACCAGGTCGAGGTGGAATTCACCGATGGCCAGACCCGCCGCTACGACCTGGTGATCGGCGCCGATGGCCTGTACTCCAAACTGCGCGCCCAGCTCTTTCCCGACGCACCCAAGCCGCGCTACAGCGGCCAGGCCGTGTGGCGCGCCATCCTGCCGCGCCCGGCCGAGATCGATACCTGCACCATGTGGATGGGCCCGCGTATCAAGCCCGGCGTCAATCCGGTCTCCCGGGATGAGATGTACCTCTTCGTGACCGAGCCACGTCCGGTCAACGACCACATCGATCCATCCAGCTTCGTGGCGCGCCTGCGCGGCTTGCTGGAAGACTTCAGCGCCCCGGCGCTCAAGACCATCCGCGACCAGCTCGATGACCGCGCCCGCATCATCTTCCGTCCGCTGGAAGGCCTGCTGCTGCCGCGTCCCTGGTATCAGGGACGCGTGGTGCTGATCGGCGATGCCGTGCATGCCACCACGCCGCACCTGGCCTCGGGCGCCTGCATCGGCATCGAGGATGCCCTGGTGCTGGCCGACGAGCTGGCACGCAACGATAGCGTGCCGCTGGCCTTGTCGGCCTTCGAAGAGCGTCGCTGGGAACGCTGCCGCATGGTGGTGGAGAACTCGGCGCGGCTGGGCGAGATCGAGGTGGAGGGTGGCGACAAGGACGAGCACTCCCGCATCATGCGCGAATCACACGCGGCACTGGTGCAACCCATCTGACTGCCACCATCACCATAAAAAATAGAAACCATGAACGGCTTTGCAATCCGCGTACGACGCGAGGAGACAAGATGATCACGACCTATTCCAAGCGCGCCCTGGCTGCGCTGATGCTGGCGCACTGCGCCGGCATGATCGACCTGGTTGCGCTGCCGGTCTGGGTCGGCACACTGGTGGCGCACTACCACTTCGATCCCCGCCAGGCCGGCCTGCTGGCCTCGTTGTTCCTGGGTGGCGCCGTGTTGGCCAGCGCCTGGCTGGCACCGCGCTTCGATCCGGATACCGCGCGCTGGAAGGCGGCCATCGGCTTTGCGCTTTCGGCGTTGCTGTTCACCACGGCCGCGCAGACCCAGCACTACCTGCTGCTGGCCTTGCTGCATGCGGTGTGCGGTGTCACGACCGGGCTATCCCTGAGTGTCACGCATGGCACCCTCGCGCGGGGCAGCAATCCGCATCGCGGCTTTGCGCTGGTGGGTATCGCGCTGGGCGTGTTCGCCATCGTGTTCCTGGGCAGTGCGCCACCCATCATCGCCAGCCTGGGTGGTCCTGCGCTGTTCTATCTCTTCGCCGGCGTGATGGCCGTGGGCGCGCTGGCCTGTGCCCTGGCTTTTCCGCGTGCCGAGACCGATGGCACGGCGCGCGTCGCCGCTCCCCGTCTTCCCGTACCGCGCCAGGTCTGGTATGGCATTGCGGGCATCGCCTGCATGGGGCTGGTGCAATCGATGACCTTCAGTTTCCTGGAACGTGTCGGCAGTGATCGCGGCTTCGGCCTGCAGGCGGTGACCGGCGTACTCATCGCGCTGGGCTTCGTCAATCTCTTGCCGGCACCGCTGGCGGCCCTGCTGGAAAAGCGCCTGCCCGCCCGCAGCGTGCTGATGGCCGGTCCGCTGGTCCAGGCGCTGCTGGTGGTGGTGATCATGTCGTCTGCGCGCTTCCTGCCCTATGCCGCTGCCGCCTCGGTGTTTGCCGCCGTGATGATCTTTACCCACACCTTCGCCTTCGGCCTCATGGCCCGGCTGGACCGCAGTGGCCGCGCCATGGCTGCCACCCCCGCCATGCTGATGACGGGCGCGGCCATCGGCCCCATCCTCGGCGGCACGCTGGTGCAAGGCTGGAGCTACGCCAGCCTGGGCCCGGTGGCCGTGGTGCTGGGCGTGGCTGCATCGTTCTGTTTCTCGCGGCTGCCGCGCGCAGCTGCCATCCAACCCCAGGAGGCCCTGGCATGACCGCATCCCTGCAGGCGCGTCGCCGACATCGTTTCGTCGACCTGTCCATCTATCTCGAAAACGACGTGCTCTCCGATCCGCCGCCGCTGGCGCCCAAGATCACCTACCAGAAGCATGCCGACACCTTGCCCGAATTCATGGCCATGCTGCCCGGCACCCGGCCCGAGGACTATCCCGATGGCGAGGCGGCAGCGGCCGAATGGGTCACCCTGACCACCCACAACGGCACCCACCTGGATGCACCCTGGCACTTCCATTCCACCCAGGATGCCAAGAATGGCGGTGCACGTCCTTCGATCACCATCGATGAAGTGCCGCTGGAATGGTGTTTCCAGCCGGGTGTGAAGCTGGACTTTCGCCACTTCCCGGATGGCTACGTCGCCAGCGCCGCCGACGTCGAAGCCGAACTCAAGCGCATCGGTCATGTGCTGCAGCCGCTGGACATCGTGGTGGTCAACACCCGCGCCGGTTCGCGCTATGGTCATCGCGACTATCTCGGCGCCGGTTGCGGCATGGGCTATGAAGCCACCATGTACCTGCTCGAACGTGGCGTGCGCCTGACCGGCACCGATGCCTGGAGCTGGGATGCACCGTTTTCCTACACCGCCCAGCGGGTGGCCGAGACCGGCGACAAGTCCCTGATCTGGGAAGGTCACAAGGCCGGTCGCGACATCGGCTACTGCCATCTGGAAAAGCTGCACAACCTGGAAGCCCTGCCACCACACGGTTTCACCATCAGCTGCTTCCCGCACAAGATCCGCGGCGCCAGTGCCGGCTGGACGCGGGCGGTGGCGATCTTTGACGCTTCCTGAAGGAACCCGGATGAATTTTCCTCCCATCTACCGCGTGGTCACCGGCCACGATGCGCAAGGCCATTCCATCGTCAGCAGTGAGGGGCCGCTACCGACGGTGGTGGAAGTGGCCGCCATTCCCGGCACGCTGTTCCATGAAGTCTGGAGCACCGGCGCCACGCCCGTGCCCGTGGACAACGGCCCTGATCCCACCCTGGGCGCTCTGGTGCTCTCGCCCCCGGCGCATGGCACGCGCATGCGCTTCGTCGATATTCCGCCCGACACCGAAGAATTCCTGGCCAGCGCCAGCAGCAGGATGCACGACGCCTTCAGCCAGATCGGCGAAGCCGCTGCCTCCACCGTGCAGGCCGACTCCCCCCATCCACTGATGCACCGGACCGAATCGGTGGACTATGGCATCGTCATCGAAGGAGAGATGACTCTGGTGCTGGAGCGTGGCGAAGTCGACCTCAAGCCCGGCAGCGTGGTCGTGCAGCGTGGCACCAACCATGCCTGGGCCAACCGCTCGGGCAAGCCCTGCCGCATGCTCTTCATTCTGGTGGATGGCCGGTATGACCCGGCCATCGCCGCGCAACTCGGTCGGGGGGATAAGCCATGAAGTTTGCCACCCTGCATGACGGCAGCGCCGATGGCACCCTGGTCCTGGTGGCGCGGGATGGGCGCAGTGCCCTGCCGGTGCCGCAGATCGCTGCCACCCTGATCGATGCCATGGCGCGCTGGGAAGACGTGCGTGCGCCCCTGGAAGCGTGTTACCGGGACCTCAATGAAGCTCAGGTGGAGGGGGCCATCGCCTTCGACCCCCGGCGGTGCATGGCGCCACTGCCGCGCGCGCCGCAATGGCTGGATGCCTCGGCCTTCCTCAATCACGGCAGGCTGATGGAAGAAGCCTTCAAGACGCCCCCGATCCCGCATTTCGATACGGTGCCGGTGATGTACCAGGGCGCCAGTGATGACTTCCTTGGCCCGCATCAGGATGTGCCCCTGTGTTCGGAATCCGAAGGCATCGATTTCGAAGGCGAGTTCGCTGTGATGGTCGGTCCGGTGGCCATGGGCGCCAGCCCGGAACAGGCGCAGCAGGCCGTGCGCCTGGTACTGCAGCTCAACGACTGGAGCCTGCGCGCGCTCGGCCCGCATGAGATGAAGACCGGCTTCGGCTTCCTGCAGGCCAAGCCTTCCACCGCCTTCGCGCCCATCGCGGTCACCCCCGACGAACTGGGCGAGGCATGGCGCGACGGCAGGGTGCAGATGCGCCTGCAGGTGCAATGGAACGGCGTGGACTTCGGCCAGCCACATGGCGGCGAGATGAATTTCTCCTTCGGCGAGCTGATCGCGCATGCCGCCCACAGTCGTCGCCTCACCGCTGGCTGCATCATCGGTTCCGGTACCGTCTCCAATGTGGCGCGCGCGGCTGGCTCAGCCTGCATCGCCGAGCGGCGCGTGATCGAAAAGATCGACCTGGGCGAGATCCGCACCGGTTTCATGCGTTTCGGTGACGAGGTGCGCATGCAGGCCCACTACGCCGACGGCCGCGAAGGTCCCTTCGGTATCCTGCAGCAACGCGTGGTGCGGGCGCCATGAAGGTATTGGTGACCGGTGCCGGCGGCTTCATCGGCGCGACCCTGATGCAACTGCTGCAGCAGGTGGGGCAGATCGGGGCGCAGCGCATCACGCAGCTGGCCGCCATGGATCGGCACTTGCCGCCCACGTCGCCTGATATCGTGCGCATCGAAGGCGAGCTGCAGGACGCTGCGGTGCTGGAGCGCATCGCCCGCTTCGGCGCCGATCTCTGCTTTCACCTGGCCGCTGTGCCCGGCGGGGCGGCCGAGGCGGATCCCGCATTGAGCCGTCGCGTCAACCTGGAGGCCACCCTCGACCTGTTCGAGGTGCTGGCAGCCAGGCCGACAGCGGCCGCTGCGCCGGTGGTGGTGTATGCCAGCACCATCGCCGTCTATGGCACACCCTTGCCCGACCCGGTCACCCCGTCCACGCCCGCGCAGCCGGCACTGGTCTATGGCGCCCACAAGCGCGCCTGCGAAATCCTGCTGGCCGACGCCACGCGTCGTGGCCGGCTCGATGGTCGTTCCTTGCGGCTGCCGGGTATCGTGGCACGCCCCCGCGCCACCTCCGGACTGGTCTCGGCCTTCATGAGCGAACTGCTGCATGCGCTGGCTGGCGGCGCCCCGGTGACGCTACCGGTCGGCCCGCAGGCCACCGCCTGGTGGATGTCGGCGCAGTGTTGTGCGGGGAATCTGCTGCATGCCGCCACCATGGACCCGACGCTGGATATCGAAGCCCATCGCGAACGCTGCTGGGCCTTGCCGGTGCTGCGGCTCTCCATGGGCGAACTGGTGGACACGCTGTCGACGCTGTATGGCGTGGACGGCCATGCGCTGGTGCGCTATGCACCGCAGGAAGGGGTGGAAGCGATCTTCGGCAGATATCCCGTGCTCGATGACCGTAGCGCACGGCAACTGGGACTGAAGGATGATGGCGACGCCCGAACGCTGGTCAGGCGGGCCCTGGCGCCCTATACGCTATAGCTGCTCGTCGCTGCCACAGGGGGCGGTCAGGCCGCCAGTCCCAGTTCGTTGGCGGCTTCCGGCGGGCGCTGCTGCAGCACTTCATCCAGTTCCAGCGCCTTGCTGAACAACCAGCCCTGGGCGTGGATGTCGGGGGCGATGCCGCGAATGAGCTGCAACTGTTCTTCGGTCTCGATGCCTTCGATGACCACCTGCAGATCCAGTTCGCCGGCCAGGCGCAGCAGGTTGGGTACCACCGAACGCAGCGGCGAACCGGTACTCAGCGCACTGGTGAACAGCCGGTCGATCTTGATGCCGTCGAAGCGGGCATAGGAGAGATGCGAGAGGTTGGCGCTGCCCGTACCGAAGTCATCGATCCAGATCGCAAAGCCGGCCCGCCTCAGCAAGTCGATATTGTGGGTGAAGGCGGCCGAGCGGATATCGGCGCGCTCGGTCACCTCCAGGTGCAATTGCCGGCGCAGGGCCGCATGGTTGGCGGTGAGCTCCAGTGCGAAGCGGACGAAGTTGGCGTCTTCGATGTCGGCAACTTCGGTATTGATCGCCAGGATGAGATCGGGATTGGCCAGCAGCAGCGCCTGCATCTCGCGCAATGCGCGCGCGAAGACGACCTTGGCCAGGGCCGTGCAGAGCCGATTCTGCACCGCCAGCGGCACGAAGATCTCGGGGCCGATTTCCGGCTCGTCGGCCGGGCGCCAGCGGGCCAGCGCTTCATAACCCTTCAGGCTCAGATCGTTGATGCAGACGATGGGCTGGTACAGCAGCACGATTTCATCATTGGCAATGCCATGCCGCAACCGGTCCAGCACCCCCTGGTGGCGCCGGCTGCGCAAGTGGAGCAGGCAGGCCAGGGCGCCGGCGACAAAGCTGCCGGCCAGCAGCGCAATGAGGCCCCGCGGATAGAGCGCCGGATACCAGTGCAGGCGCGCCGACGCCTGTGCGCACAGCGCCAGATCGGTATTGCAGTGGGTCACGTCGACACCCGGCAGCAGGCCGATGGCGCCGTCCGGGTTGTAGCGCACGCCCTCGCGCTCGACCAGCACCCGCGTGCCGTCGCCATTGGTGATACGCAGCGAGACATCCTGATAGAAGCGATTGAGATCGAAGGTGGTCGGTGTGGTAAGGGCCAGGCTGCGCTGCAGGCCGACCACGTTGCTGGGGGCGTGAGTGTGCACGATGGCCTGCCCCAGCCAGATCTTGAAGCCGCGGCCGGCCTGGTAAAGCGGCTCCGGCAGCACAAACGGCTGGGCCAACTGGCCCCATAGCGCGGTACAGCGCACCATGCCCTGGTCGACGCGTCCGAGATCGGCCACATAGCTGTTGGCGTAGGCGATATTGCGCAGCACCGCCAGGTCGTCGTCCGAGCACTGCTGGAATGGACTGGCCTCAGCCCGCCGCAGCGCATCCCCCGTTGCGCGTGCTGCGTCTTCGGCGCGCTGCAGGGCCTGCATCGACGAGGCGTCGATGTGGCGCAGCTCCGAAACGGTCAGCGCAAGCTGTGCCAGGACCATCCCGATGAGCATGCCAAGACAGGCCCAGAGCAGGATTTTCCATGCCGATACGCGACGGAAGACTTTGCGATTCATTGATTAAAAAATAACTATTCCTGGCGCAAGCTTAATTTAAATCCGTTATGACTTATTTGGTTTTTTTCGCATGCTGTTGTTTTGAATCGGATTTCGCTTCGATTTCCCGGCCGGCGGTAGGCTCCTGGCCCCCTGCTGATGCGTATCGGACTCAATTCTCGCCATTCCTCCCCCATTTTTCCGTCATTCCCCCGTGATTTCCCCTTTTTGTGACGTCCACGGTGTGGTTCAGGACGTGACCTTCACGGCGCGTCCGATATAGAGGATGGGGCCGGTCGGTCGTCCCGTGGGCGAGCCGGTGCCGGGTTCCAGCGTGATTTCGAAGAGTTGGTCGGCCTGCAGCGGAGGCAGCTTTTCCAGCGCCACCTCCTGCGTCCTGCCGGGCTGGACCAGCCCCAGCGATACCGGTGCGCTCCAGTTGGCGCCTTTGGTCCAGAACTGCAGGGCCTTTTCCTGCGGGATGCTGGCCACGCCCAGGGGGATCAGATTCAGGCGCCCACTGCCACCGGTCTGGACCACCCAGCCCGGGGCCTTGTCCTGGGGCGCGACCAGCACCACCATGTAGGATGGCGCCCGGGCCGGCGGCTCGGCACGCAGTACCAGCAGCGCCAGCAAGACCGAGCAGGTCAGCGCCGCAGCGGTGCTCCAGCGCCAGAAATTGACGTTCTCCCACCATTGTCGCCAGCCGCCCTGGCGGCGCACCGGCGCCGGCATCGGCAGGCTGCGTTCGATCCGCTGCCACAGGCCCGGCGAGGGTTGTTCAGGCGGCGCCAGTGCGGTCAGTGGATGCAGTCTGGCTTCCCAGGCATCGACCGCGGCGCGCAGGGCAGGCTCTTGCGGCAGGCGTCGTTCCACCGCCTGGCGCTGTGCCAGGTCCAGCGTGCCCAGCACATACTGGCCAGCCAGCCATTGCAGTTCGTCGTGTGATTCGTTCATCCGATGCACTCCCGCAGCGCGGCCAGGCCCCGCTTGATCCATGCCTTGACCGATCCCAGCGGCGCCTTGAGGCGTTCGGCGATTTCCGTGTGGGTGCAGCCATCGACATAGGCGTAGACGATGCTGGCGCGCTTGGCATCGCTCAACTGCCCCAGGCAGTCTTCCAGCCGGCCGAGATCGGCCTGCCACTCGGGCGCCTGGACAGCGGGCTCATGGTGGTCGGCCAGTTGTTCCAGATCGTCGCCGGCATTGACCTCGTGCTGCAGGGCGCGCAGGCGGTTCAACGCCGTATGGCGCACCACCGTGAAGATCCAGCCGCGCGCTGCACCCCGCGAGGGGTCGAAGCTGGCGGCGCGGGTCCAGATGTTGAGGAAGGCGTCGTGCAGCACGTCCTCGGCCAGCGCCCGGTCGCGTACGATGCACAGCGCCACGCCCAGCAGATAGCGCCCCTCCTGCTGGTACAGCCTCTGCAATGCCCCGCGCTCACCAGCGGCGCAGGCGAGGAGGGCGGCTTCATGGTCGAAAGCAGGGGCGTCTGTCACGCGAAAGGGTCCGGGCGCTTGTTGCCCGGCCGGAACATCCGGCCGGGATGGCGTCGATTATAGCGACCCCCGTGCCGGCCTTAGTTGGCTTTCCAGAAAATATAATCGGCCTGGTAGCCCACCTTCTGCTTGGCACCGGCCTTGCTCATGTCGCAGGCCTCGGCCGGCGCCACGCCACCCCGGGTGGCGACCCGCTGGATGTAGGTGGTCTGGGTCATCGCACCCATGCCGGTGGCCGGATTGGCCTTCACCAGCTGGTACGGGATATTGCCGGTGCCGGCCGGCGCCACCGCCACCTGGGTCGCGGTCACCTTGGAGCCGTCGCTGCTCTCCCAGGTGGCCGGCGGTCCATAGTAGCGACCGACCTGCATGCCGCTACGGTCCTTCAACACCGCATCCGGGCCGACGAAGGTCCATTCGAACTGGCCGGGCATGTCCTTCTTGGGGCGGCATTCATAGAGGATTTCGCCCGCGCCCACCGTCTGCAGCACCACCTTGTTGCCGGCCGGCACCTTGACGGCGTCGGGCAGGCTGTCCTGCGAATACATGGTCGACATCGGTGCGCAGGCCGCCAGCGTGAGGCTGGCCGCGGCGGCAGCGACGGTGGCGGTCCGGCCCAGGACGGGGCGCAGGGCGGACAGGTGGCGCGAGAAGGGGATGGACGGGATGGAATGTTGCATGATGGGCTCCTGTAAGTTCTTGAAATGGGTCGTACCACGATCAGCTTTTCCTGCTGACATGAGTACTACCCACCAGGCGCCCGAACGGATGCAGTCCCGCGAAAATTTATTTTTTCGGGCGGCTGCAAGCCGTCCTGGATGGATCTCAGCTGCGGGTGGCAATGGCCGGGTAGCCTCCGCTGCCCTCCGGCCAGGGCGTGAGGATTTCATAGCCCTTGGCTGTGACCACCACCATGTGTTCCCATTGCGCCGACAGCGAACCGTCGGCGGTCACCACGGTCCAGCCGTCGTCCAGTTGCTGTGTATGGCGCTTGCCGGCATTCAACATCGGTTCAATGGTGAAGATCATGCCTTCCTTGAGTGGCAGGCCGGCATTGCGTTGGCCGTAGTGCAGCACCTGCGGCTCGTCGTGATAGACGGTGCCGATGCCATGGCCGCAATATTCCCGCACCACGGAAAAGCCATCCCGCTGCGCCACCGTCTGGATGGCATGGCCGACATCGCCCAGCGTGGCGCCCGGGCGCACCGCGCGGATGCCCGCGCACATCGCCTCGTAGGTGGTGTTGACCAGCTTGCGCGCCGTGGCATTGGGCGAACCCACGAAATACATGCGGCTGCAGTCGCCATACCAGCCGTCCTTGATCACGGCCACGTCGATGTTGATGATGTCGCCATCCTTCAGCACCTGGCCACCGGGAATGCCGTGGCAGATCACTTCGTTGACGGAACTGCAGATGGTCTTGGGGAAACCGTGATAACCCACATTGGCCGGCGTGGCCTTCTGCACGTTGACGATATGGTCGTGGCAGATGCGGTCCAGTTCGTCGGTACTCACCCCGGCCCGGACGTGCTCGGCCACGATGTGCAGCACTTCGGCCGCCAGTTGCCCGGCCGCGCGGGCCTGGGCGATTTCTGCGGCGCTGCGCAGCTTCACTTTTCTCATGCTTGTCTGATCTCGGTGTGCCACGCGCTGCGTGGCGGTCGTTCGGCCGTGTATTTTATCCGTCTCGTGCGCCGCCCGCCTCGGGTTTGCGCGATCGTCGGGATTTTTCGACAGGCAACGGATGTTTTCCGCCCCTGGCCTGGCCTGATCCACTTATGGGTAGAATCGATGATCTGGACTTGATCCATCCATTTCACAGATAAACCAGATTTTCCCAACAAGATTCTCACCAGGGGCCGTATGGAACTGAGGCAACTGCGCCAATTCGTGGCGCTGGCGGAAGAAAAGAGTTTTACCCGGGCCGCCTCGCGCTGCCATATCGTGCAATCGGCGCTGTCGTCTTCCATCCGGCTGCTGGAAGAGGAACTGGCCGCACCGCTGTTCGTGCGCACCACGCGCCGGGTCGAACTGACTGCGGCCGGCGAAGCCTTCCTCGATAGCGCCCGGCGCGCATTGGGTGCGCTGGAGCAGGGCGCCACCGATGTGGCCGATGTCAATGCCATGCGACGCGGCCGCCTGTCCATCGGCACGGTGCAGAGCCTGCCTTCCTTCGTCGACCTGCCGGCCGTGCTGGCACGCTTCCATCGTCGTCATCCTGCCGTGGAGGTCCGGCTGTGCCAGGGCGCGGCGGGCGAGTTGAACGAGAAGGTGGCTTCGCGCCAGCTGGACCTGGCCGTCCTGCCCATCGAAGAAAGTGGCGAGGGTCTGCAGAGCCACATCATCGCCTGCGAAGACCTGGTGCTGGCCTGCACCCCGACCCATCGCCTGGCCAAGGCGCGCTCGGTGACACTGGAACAGCTGGCCGGCGAGGATTTCGTCGATTTCGAGACCGGCCTGGGTACGCGGGCCCTGGTGGATCGCGGCTTTGCCGAAGCCGGGTTGCGTCGTCGCCTGGCCTTCGAGGTCAGCGATCTGGTGACCTTGCTGGACCTGGTCGTACACGGACTGGGCGTGGCCCTGTTGCCGCGCGACGTGGTGCGCTCGCGCCGGGGCAAGCTGGCCACGGTCAACCTGCGCGGCGTGGAGCTGTGCTGGGAGCTGGTGGTCACCCACAAGGGTGCCGCCCGCAATGGCGCACCGGTGCTCGACGCAGCACCGGCGGCGTTTCTCGAATTACTGATGGAACAGGCGCGGGAGCAGGGGCGGGCCTGATTCAAGCCTGCAGCGGCCTTGCTTTGAGCGGCCCCAGCAGTGCCTGCTCAGCCAGATCCAGCAGTTCCTCCTGCTCCTGCGTTGCGTGCATGGTCCGGGCGATTGCGCCAGAGGCCCGCGCCACTTCTCCTGACTCCAGCAACTTCGCCAGTGCGTGCTGCATGTGCCTGGCCGACAGGCGTCTTGCCTTCAGCACCGTGCCTACTCCCATGCGCTGTACCCGATAGCCATTGTCAAACTGGTCGTAGGCGAATGGCACCACCAGTTGCGGGATGCCTGCGCGCATCGCCGCTGCGGTTGTACCGATGCCACCGTGATGCACGATGGCAGCTACCCGCGGCAGCAGGGCATCGAATGCCACATAGGGTTGCCACATTACATCGTCGGGAAGGGGCAGCGGCAAATGGCCAGGATGAGCCGTCACCAACAGGGCCCGCTTGCCCAGCGCTCGGGCGGCAGCCAGCGCGCTCTTGAAGAACTGCTGCGCATGCTGGTGTCCGGAGCCCGGAGTGAACACGATGGGGGCCGCGCCGGCGTCGAGAAAGTGCAGCAGTTCCGGGGGCAGGGTCTGCGGCGTCAGCGACGGCAACGGTGCTGGCGGGAAGTGTCCGGCCAGAAAAGGTTGCGGCCAGTCCGGCTGAACCGCGCCGAACCATGGTGGAAATAGCCCCAGCGAGGCGTCCGGGGCATGCAGGACGTGCTCGAAGAAATGCGGTATGGGTCCCAGGCCTACTCTGGCACGGGCGGCATTCAGACTGGGCAGGGCAGCCGGGTCGACCAGCCAGGGATGCACCAGGGACCAGGCCCACTGGCGCCAGGACAGCGGTACCCACGCCGGCAGCCGTAGCGAACCCAGGGCCAGCATATCGTGGCTGCTGCATAGGTTGGAGGGCGCCATATAGGTGACCACGATGCGAAGATCCGGCCGCAAGGCACGTGCCATGGCCGCTGCCGGAACCAGCAGAGGGTGACTCAGCACGACGCAGGGATCGGCTGCCGGCAGGCGGGCGATGAGCTGGTGCAGGCAGTCGAGATGGGGCGCTGCGGATTCGCAGATGACCCGCCAACCCTTGCGCTCATCCCACAGGTCAGGGTTGCCGAGCACCGCCTGGAATTCCTCATGGCTACCCAGTCCGAGGTAGTCCAGTCCGGCCTCTGCAAAGATCCTTTCGTGAAAACGCGGCACCACCATCAGGACACGATGCCCACGCGCCTGCAGGCCGCGCCCCAGGGTGAGGTAGGGCAGCATGTCACCGGTGGTGCCGGTGGTGGCAAGGATCAGCAGGGGGCCGTGTGCAGCCTGGGTCATCGCCATTTTCCGATCAGGCGATCATTCATTGGCTGGTCCAGACCGCCAGTTCATAACCATCCAGGTCGCTGAAATGGAAGCGTCTGCCGCCCGGGAAGGAGAAGGTAGGGCGGGTGATGGTGGCGCCGGCTGCCAGCAAGCGGCCCTGGATGGCATCCAGGTCGTCGCCGTAGAGGATCACCAGCGGGCCGCCCGGACGCACCGCTTCGCCGGTGGTGAAGCCGCCCTTGAGGCGACCGTCGCTGAATTCGGTGTAGGTCGGGCCGTAGTCGGTGAAGGTCCAGCCGAATACGTTGCCGTAGAAAGTCTTGCTGCGGGCGATGTCGGTGACATTGAATTCGATGTTGTCGATCCTTAGTGCAGCAGGGGTGGGGCTCATGGTTTGCGTCATCCTGATTCAGTGGCAATCGGTAGGCCGGTAAGGCGGGCAGCACATCGCGATGGTGCCCCGCGCCAGCCGGCAGGGACCGCCACCTTAGCATGCCGGCCGGGCAGCCCCTCAGATGAAACGCCGTACCGCCTTGCCGCCGAACAGTGCGACCACCACCATCACCAGCGATACGCCCACGAAGCTCACCCGCAAGCCCAGATGTTCGGCTACGCCACCGATGAAGACCGGCCCCAGCAGCATGCCCACATAGGCGAAGCGCGCCACGGCGGCAATGCTCTCGGCGGCCGCCATGCCCGGTACCCGGGCCGCAGCCAGGAAGAAGATCGGCATCAGGTTGGCAATGCCCAGGCCCGCCAGCAGCAGCCCGGCCATGGTGGCCAGGGGTACCGGCCAGCCCGCCGCCAGGGCGATACCGGCGGCACCGGCCGCACCGCTCCAGGCCAGGGTGCGCAGGCCGCCGATGCGGGCACGGATGCGGTCGCCGGTCAGCCGTCCGGCCGCCATGCCGGTGGAAAACGCCGCATAGCTGTAGCTGACCCAGGCCGCCGGCGACTGCGCCACGTCGCGCATATACACCGCCGCCCAGTCATACATGCCGCCTTCGCATACCAGCGCCAGGAAGGCGATGCCACCCAGCACCAGTACCATGCGGCGCGCCCGGCCATCGGTTCCGCTGGCGCCGCCGGCCTCGTCATGCACGGCGTCGGGCAGGGCGAAGGGGCCGATGGACAAGGCCACCGCCAGCGTGCCGGCCCCGACCAGCGCCGCATGGGCCAGCGGCGACAGCCCGGGCAGGGCGCCCAGCGCCGAGCCGGCGATGCCGCCGATACTGAACATGGCGTGCAGGGTGGACATGATGGGCCGCGTGCGCTGGCCCTCCACCAGTGCGGCCTGTACCGACATGGCCACATCGAAGGCGGCCATGGCGCTGCCGAACACCAGCAGCAGCGCCACCAGCATCCAGAACTGCGGTGCCAGCGGGATCAGCAACAGCGTGGCCGCATACAGGATGCCGACCTGGCGCAGGGCACGGGCGCTACCGACGCGCGCGATCCACTTGCCGGACTGGCCCATGGTCAGCAGCGCGCCCCCGGCCACGGCCAGCATGGCCAGCGACAGTACCGCGTCGGACAGCGCGAAACGCTCCTTCACCGAGGGAATCAGCACGCCCCAGGTGGCGAAAGTGGCGCCGTTGACGAAGAACTGCGCCATCGTGGCGCGGGTGGCGTTACGGCTGCGGACGGATTCGGCAGGGGAAGTGGAGCGGGGAGAGGTGCCGGGCGTCATGAAGAACCTGCAGGAAAAATCAAAAAGCGTGACTTTGCCAGTATTTGATTCATCTGTTAAATGGAATATTCAGATCAACTCCATCGATCAGACAGATGAATCTGCCCACCCATGCCAGCCGATGTCATCCGGTCGGCAGGCGGACGACCGGAAAAAAGCCCGGCCAGCTTGCGCCGGACCGGGCTGAGGGACTACCGAGGAGGAGGGTTTGGCTTGTTACCACTCGGCAAAGCTGCCGTCCTTGTGGCGCCAGATCGGGTTGCGCCAGCGGTGGCCGACTTCGGCACGCTGACGGACATATTCTTCGTTGATCTCGATGCCCAGGCCCGGGCCTTGCGGGATCTTGACGTAGCCGTCTTCATAGGCGAACACGTTCTTGTCGCGGATGTAGTCCAGCAAGTCGTTGCTTTCGTTGTAATGGATGCCCAGGCTCTGTTCCTGGATGAAGGCGTTGTAGCTGCCGGCGTCCACCTGCAGGCAGGAGGCCAGGGCGATCGGGCCCAGCGGGCAGTGCAGCGCCAGCGCCACGTCGTAGGCCTCGGCCATCATGGCGATCTTGCGGGTCTCGGTGATGCCGCCGGCGTGCGAGACGTCGGGCTGGATGATGTCCACGTAACCCTCGGAGAGGATGCGCTTGAAGTCCCAGCGCGAATACAGGCGTTCACCCAGGGCGATCGGGGTCGAGGTCAGGTGGGCGATTTCCTTGAGGGCCTCGTAGTTCTCCGACAGCACCGGCTCTTCGATGAACATCAGCTTGTACGGCTCCAGTTCCTTGATCAATACCTTGGCCATGGGCTTGTGTACGCGGCCGTGGAAGTCCACACCGATGCCCACGTTGGGGCCGACCGCTTCGCGCACGGCCTGGACGTTGGCCAGGGTCAGTTCGATCTTGTCTTGGCTGTCGATGAATTGCAGTTCTTCGGTACCGTTCATCTTCACGGCGGTGAAGCCGCGTGCCACCGCATTCTTGGCCGCTGCAGCGGTATCGGCCGGGCGGTCGCCGCCGATCCAGGAATACACGCGGATGGAGTCACGCACCGCGCCACCCAGCAACTGGTGTACCGGTACGCCCAGGGCCTTGCCCTTGATATCCCACAGGGCCTGGTCGATGCCGGCCAGGGCGCTCATGTGGATGGCGCCGCCACGGTAGAAACCACCGCGATAGAGCACCGTCCAGTGGTCTTCGATATTGCGCGGGTCCTTGCCGATCAGGTAGTCGGCCAGTTCGTCCACGGCGGCCGAGACGCTATGGGCGCGACCTTCGACGATGGGCTCGCCCCAGCCGACGATGCCTTCGTCAGTCTCGATCTTGAGGAAGCACCAGCGCGGCGGCACGATGAAGGTAGTGATCTTGGTGATTTTCATTGTTCTGTCCGGTTATGCGTTTAATCTGTTCAGGTGAAAAATGATCGGCGTGCGATCGGTTGCAGCGATGAATGTCCTGGGCCGGCAGGCGCGCTCTCAGCCCAGCGCTTTCCATGCCGCCACGAAGGCGACGGCGCGCTGGCGCACTTCCTCGGCCGACAGGCCCGGGGTGTACAGGGCCGAGCCCAGGCCGAAGCCCGATGCACCGGCTGCGCGGAACACCGCCATGCCCTCGGGCGTGATGCCGCCCACCGGCAGCAGCGCGATGTCGCGCGAGATGACGGCACGCCAGGCCTTGACCACCTGGGGGCCGAGCTGTTCGGCCGGGAACATCTTGAGGACGTCGGCACCGTTGTCCAGGGCGGCAAAGGCCTCGGTCACGGTGGCCACACCCGGTGCGCTGTAGAGGCCGGCATCGCGGGCTGCGCGGATGACGGCGCCATCGCTGTGGGGCATGACGATCAGTTCGCCACCGGCATCCTTGACCTGCTGTACCTGCGCGGGCTTGAGGACCGTGCCGGCGCCGACGATGCAGTCGGCCGGCAGGCTCTTGCGCAGGGCGCTGATGCTCACCAGCGGGTCGGGCGAATTGAGCGGTACTTCGATGATGCGAAAGCCGCTGTCATAGAGGGCCGCGCCGATGGCTTCGGCCTCGGCGTTGCGCACGCCGCGCAGGATGGCGATCATGCCGGTGTTGCGCAGGGCGTCGTTAAATCGTTGGGTCTGGAGTTGCATGTTTTCTTCCGTGATGCGGTTGATGGTGGCGACCTTGGCCTCAGGCGACCAGTCCGGCGTGGCGCGCCAGTACCCACAGGCCGACTTCGGTGGCAGCCTCGGCCTGGCTGACCGGTCCCAGACCGAACAGGTCCAGTGCCAGCTGGTAGCGGCGGCACAGACCGGCGTCACCGATCAGGACGATGGCCGGCGCTTGGACCGGGTACAGGGTTTTCAGGGCGGCCAGTTCATGGCCGATCAACAGGCCCGACAGGTAGTCCGGCTGTGCCTCGGCCGCCAGTTCGCCGGTCAGCCCGAGGGTGCGGCTGCTGAAGATGTTGGAGAGCACACCGCTCTTGCCTTCCGGCCCCAGCGCCACGCGCGCCCCACGCAGGAAGGCGGCATCATCGGCGGCATCGGGCTTGTGCATGGTGCGACCGAGGATGGTGTGGGCGCACAGGGCGCCGTAGACCTCGCCGGTCATGAAGGTATCGAAATGCTCGATGCGGCCATCGACCACGCGCACCCACTTCGAATGGGTGCCAGGCAGGCCGATCAGCAACTCGCGCTCATGGCGTGTCTGCAGGGCGCCGATGACCTGGGTTTCCTCGCCGCGCATCACGTTGGGTAGGGTCGAGGCCTGCAGCAGGCCCGGCACGATCCACAGCGGACGGCCCAGGCCGGTATCGACCTCGGTCAGCTTGCTGCCGATCAGGTCGGGCGAAAGCGGCACGTTCAGGTAGGCGGCTTCGCGCCAGCCCTGCTTGCTGCCGACCATGCCGGCGGCAATCAGCGGCGCCTGCGGTGCAGCCTCCAGCCAGTCGCCGCAGGCGGCTTGCAGCGCGACGCGGTAGGGCGCGTGCGCGTCCTCGCCATGCTCCACGGCGGGCAGGTTCATGATGCCCCAGGGATGGGCGCGGCGCTCGATCACCTGGCCGTTGCGGTCGAAGCGGTAGCAGCGCAGCGAGGAGGTCCCCCAATCGAGGGCGATCAGGGCGCAGTCTGTTTGGATGTCTTGGTGGGTCGTCATGTTCGGTGCCGGGCGTCAGCGCGCCAGGCTGGTATGGTTCGTTTCGCTGCGTGCCTGTTCCTGGGCAATGTCGCAGACCGTGAAGCGGGTCAGCAGCACCATGTCTTCGCCCGGGGCCAGCGCGATCAGGCCGGGCTGGTTGGGCTGGTGGAAGGCATCGATGGGATGGGTCACCGGCTCCAGGCAGAAATACGGCAGGCCATTGGGCCGGAACATCAGCACGTAACCGCTGCGGTCAGTGGTGTGCATCTGCAGGCGCAGGCCGCGGGTGGGGTCTTCGATCATGGCCAGGCCGTCCCAGCCCTCGAAGCAGTTGTCTATCAGGCCGCCCTGCAACAGCGCCGGGCGGTTGTAGTCCCAGCCAGCCGGCAACTGGCGGCTGAAACCGGTGGGGATGCGATCAGGTCCTGACAGCCATACGCCGCGTGCACGGAACTGCAGACGGGTGTGGGCGTCGTGCAGGAAGTAGGGATGCAGGCCCAGGCCATAGGGCAGGGTCTCTTCGCCGGTGTTGGTGACCCGCAGTTCGATCTCCAGTGCATTCTCGCGCAGCGTCAGCACCTGGCGCGCCTGATAGACATAGGGATTACCGTCGCAGCGCGCCGAGTCCAGGGTCAGGGTCATGCGGTCCTCGCTCTGGGCCACGATGCTCCAGGCCTGGCGCCAGCTGTCGCCATGGATGGGAAAGGGTTCGCCAGCGCGGTTGGGCTGCAGCGGGTAATGCTTGCCATCGAAATCGAAACCGCCGCCGGTGATGCGGTTGGACCAGGGCAGCAGCGGGAAGCAGGCCGTCGCGTAGAGGGCCGCCGGATCGGCGCTCCAGGGGCGCAGCAGCGGCAGCCACTTGCGCTCGCGCTGCCATTCCCACCCGGCCAATGCCCCGCCCAGCGCGGGGAGCACGTGCAGACGCTGACGCCCTGATTGCAGGGTATGGATTTCCGGCAGCCCCTTGGAGCCTGCGCGGTTGGCATCGGTTGCTCGGGATGGCATGGTGTCTCGTATCTTGTTATGGAGTGCGGCGCGCATCAGCGTTGCGGTGGTGCGGCGTCCCGTCGTGGGGACAGCGAAGTCGTCGGCAGGAAGAAGGAGTGGGCTCACGTGGATTCGCGCTCGGTCTTCAGGCTTGCGCTTCTAAAAAAATCTGGCTGATCCTATCACCGCCCTCCGATAGGGAATAATGAAAAAAACATCGCAAACGATATCAAAATTGCGCGGCGCTTGCTGCCCGCCGGAGCATTCGCCGGCATGCGCCGGCGCGGTGCAGCGGTAGGCCAATTTTCCCCAACGATGTGCGAAACGGTATCGAAAAACATTAAAAATTCATTGGATACCTATTGGTCGCTTGCCTAATATGGAGCGCGAATCAGGGACTTCACGGCCTTCAGGGAGTACAGGGTCGTCCAGGATTTCAGCCGCACCGCGCCGCTTCCCGACTTCATACTTATAAATCAAACGCATTCCGGCGCAGCGCAACCCACGCATACAACAAAGGGAAGTCCACAATTCCCTGCCAACGGAGACTGACAATGAACTCGAAAAGAAGAGCGCTTCTGGGCGCAGCCATTTGCATGAGCCTGGGTAGCAGCGCCATGAGCCTTCCGGCTTTCGCTGCCGACAAACCGCTGACCATGGGCTTTTCCCAGGTGGGCGCCGAGAGTGAATGGCGCACCGCCAATACCGTATCCATCAAGGATGCTGCCAAGCAGGCCGGCGTCAATCTCAAATTCGCGGACGCCCAGCAGAAGCAGGAAAACCAGGTCAAGGCGATCCGCTCTTTCATCGCGCAAAAGGTCGACGTGATCGCCTTCTCGCCGGTGGTGGAATCGGGTTGGGAAACCGTGCTGCGTGAAGCCAAGGCCGCCAAGATCCCGGTCATCCTGACCGACCGTGCCGTCAACGTCACCGACAAGTCGCTGTATGTGACCTTCATCGGTTCGGACTTCGTCGAAGAAGGCCGCCGCGCCGGTCGCTGGCTGCTGGAGAAGGCCAAGTCCATGCCGGCCGGTGACATCAATATCGTCGAACTGCAGGGCACCGTCGGCTCGGCCCCGGCGATCGATCGCAAGACCGGCTTCGAGGAAGTCATCAAGGGTGAACCGCGCCTGAAGATCATCCGCTCGCAGACCGGCGACTTCACCCGCGCCAAGGGCAAGGAAGTGATGGAAGCCTTCCTCAAGGCCGAGGGCAAGAAGATCAACGTGCTCTACGCCCACAACGACGACATGGCCATCGGCGCCATCCAGGCCATCGAAGAGGCCGGCATGAAGCCGGGCAAGGACATCATCATCATCTCCATCGACGGCGTGAAGGGTGCCTTCGAAGCCATGATGGCCGGCAAGCTCAATGTGACCGTGGAATGCAGTCCGCTGCTGGGTCCGCAACTGATGCAGATCGCCAAGGACATCAAGGCCGGCAAGGAAGTGCCCAAGCGCATCACCACCGAGGAAAGCGTCTTCCCGGCCGAAGTGGCGGCCAAGGAATTCCCGAACCGCAAGTATTGAGATCGGCATGAAGGCGACACACCCGCCCTGGGCTTCAGGGCGGGTGTGTTGCTGGTCGGGCGGGTCGGACCTGGTGCGCATGCTGGCACAGGAGGTGTTGCGATGGTTTTGATGGAGTTGCGATGACGATGTCTGTCGGGGCGCAGGCGCGTCCCATGCTGGAATTGAGTGGTGTACACAAGGCATTCGCGGGCGTGAAGGCGCTCACCGATGTCGGCTTGCGGCTGTTCCCGGGGGAAGTGCATACCCTGATGGGACAGAACGGCGCAGGCAAGTCCACGCTGATCAAGGTGTTGACGGGTGTGCATGAGCCCGATCAGGGCAAGATCGAACTGGATGGCCGCGCCATTGCGCCGGCCTCCACGCTGGAGGCCCAGGCGCTGGGCATCAGCACGGTCTACCAGGAAGTCAATCTGTGTCCCAATCTGTCGGTGGCCGAGAATATCTTCATCGGCCGCTATCCCAAGCGCTTCGGTCGGATCGACTGGAAAAGCGTCCATGCACAAGCCCGGCTGCTGCTGCAGCAGCAATTGCAGATCGATATCGATGTGGCGGCCCAGTTGTCGTCCTATCCGCTGGCGATCCAGCAGATGGTGGCGATTTCGCGTGCCCTGTCGGTATCGGCCAAGGTGCTGATCCTGGATGAGCCCACCTCCAGCCTGGACGAGGCCGAGGTGCAGCAACTGTTCAAGGTGCTGCGGCGCCTGCGCGAGCAGGGCATGGCGATTCTCTTCGTGACCCATTTCCTGGACCAGACCTACGAGATTTCGGACCGCATCACGGTACTGCGCAATGGGGTACGCGAAGGCGAATACCTGGTCGCCGACCTGTCGCGTCTGGAGCTGGTCAACAAGATGGTGGGCGTGACCGCAGTCGATCATCGCAAGGTCGAAGCCGGTGCCGAGGCCCTGGCCTCGGGGCTGTCGGCCGATGCGGCAGAGCAGGGCGAAGTCTTCCTGCAGGCCGACGGGTTCGGTCGGCGTGGCGTATTGGCGCCGCAGGACCTGGAATTGCGGCGCGGCGAAGTATATGGCCTGTGCGGCCTGCTGGGCTCGGGACGGACCGAGATGGCGCGTCTGCTGTTTGGCGCCGACCGCGCCGATAGCGGCCAACTGCGCATCGAAGGTCGCGCCGTCAAACTCAATGTGCCGCGCGATGCGATTGCGGCCGGCATCGGCTTCTGTTCCGAGGACCGCAAGAAGGAAGGCGCGATCCTGGAGCTGTCGGTGCGCGAAAACATCATCCTGGCGCTGCAGGCAAGGCAGGGCCTGTTCCGCGTGCTGCCGCGCAAGCGCCAGAACCAGATCGCCAGCGACTACGTCAAGTGGCTGGGCATCAAGACCGCCGACCTGGAAACTCCAATCGGCCTGCTGTCCGGCGGCAACCAGCAGAAGGCCTTGCTGGCGCGCTGGCTGGCGACCGACCCGGGCATGCTGATCCTGGATGAACCCACGCGCGGCATCGATGTGCGGGCCAAGCAGGAGATCATGGATTTCGTCATCGCCATGTGCCGCAAGGGCATGGCCATTCTTTTCATTTCCTCGGAGATTCCCGAGGTCCTGCGCTGCAGCGACCGCATGCTGGTGCTGCGCGACCGTCGTGCCTGTGGAGAATACCGTCGCGGTGAACTCGACGAGCAGTCGGTCCTGCAGGTCATCGCGGGAGAGGCCGCATGAGTGCTTCCATGGATTCCAAACTGATTCCCGATGCCGCCACCCACGCTGGCGGCGCGGGCTGGACGGCGCTCTTGCGCCACCCGCTGGTACGCCCGTTGGCAGCACTGGCATTGCTGTTGCTGATCGATTTCCTGCTGGTGCCGGGCTTCTTCAGGCTGGAGATCAAGGATGGCCACCTGTATGGCGCGCTGATCGATATCGTCAACCGTGCCGCGCCGCTGATGCTGGCGGCGCTGGGCATGACCCTGGTCATCGCCACGCGTGGCGTGGATATCTCGGTGGGCGCGGTGGTGGCCATTTCCGGCGCGGTCGCAGCGATCCTGATCGGCGGCAAGATGGTGGTGGTCAATGGTGTGCCGGAGTATGTCAGCAATGTACCGATGGTGTGGGCCCTGGCCGCAGCCATGGGCGCAGCATTGCTGTGTGGCGCCTGGAACGGCGTGCTGGTGGCGGGGCTGGGACTGCAGCCCATCATCGCCACGCTGATCCTGATGGTGGCCGGGCGCGGACTGGCGCAGCTGCTCACCGATGGTCAGATCGTGACGGTCTACTACAAGCCCTTCTTCTTCCTCGGCGGTGGTTACCTGTTCGGCCTGCCGTTCTCGCTCTTCATCGCCCTGGGCATGTTCCTGCTGCTGGCGCTGCTGATGAAGAAGACCGCCCTGGGCCTGTTCATCGAATCGGTCGGCATCAATCCGGTGGCTTCGCGCCTGGCCGGCATCCGCACGGCGGCGCTGATCTTCTTCGTCTATATGTTCTGCAGCGCCTGCGCCGGGTTGGCGGGCCTGATGATCGCCTCCAACATCAAGAGCGCCGACGCCAACAATGCCGGCCTGCTGCTGGAGCTCGATGCCATCCTGGCCGTCACCCTGGGCGGTACCTCCCTGGCCGGAGGCAAGTTCAGCCTGGTGGGCAGCGTCATCGGTGCGCTCATCATCCAGACCCTGACCTATACGATCTATTCGCTGGGGGTGCCGCCCGAGGTCAACATGGTGGTCAAGTCCATCGTGGTGTTCCTGGTCTGCCTGTCGCAGTCGCCGCAATTCCGTCGCATGTTGAGGATGTCCAGATCATGATGCTCGTTTCTTCCTTGCGGCGCGCTTCCCATGCGCCGTGGTTTACCTCCATGGTGACCGTGGTGTTGCTGGTGATCATGCTGCTTGCAGGGGCAGCAGGGTACGACGGTTTCCTGTCGCCGCAGGTGATGCTGAACCTGCTCATCGACAATGCCTTCCTGCTGGTGGTGGCCATCGGCATGAGCTTTGTCATCCTCTCCGGCGGCATCGACCTGTCGGTCGGTTCGGTGCTGGCGCTGACCACCATGGTGGCGGCCTTCCTGCTGCAGCACTGGCACTGGCCGCCGCTGCTGGTAATGGTCACGGTGCTGCTGATGGGCGCAGGCTTCGGCGCGGCCATGGGTGCGATGATCCACTACTTCAAGCTGCAGGCTTTCATCGTGACGCTGGCCGGCATGTTCTTGGCACGCGGCCTGTGCTACCTCATCAGTATCGATTCCATCACCATCGACGATCCCTTCTTCACGGCGATGTCACAGACGCGCATCGAGTTCGCCGGCCTGTTCATCTCGCCCAGCGTGGTGATCGCACTGATCGTGCTGGCCATGGCCATCTGGATGGCGCATGGCACGCGCTTCGGCCGTGCCGTCTATGCCATCGGCGGCAGCGAAAGCTCGGCCATGCTGATGGGCTTGCCGGTGGCGCGCACCAAGGTCTTGGTGTATGCCTTCAGCGGCTTCTGCGCATCGGTGGGTGGTCTGCTGTTTTCGTTCTACATGCTGTCGGGCTATGGCCTGCATGCGCAGGGCGTGGAACTGGACGCGATTGCGGCCGTGGTCATCGGCGGCACCCTGCTCACCGGCGGCTACGGTTATGTGGCCGGCACGCTCACCGGCGTGCTCATCCTTGGCGTGATCCAGACCCTCATTGCCTTCGATGGCAGCCTCAGTTCCTGGTGGACCAAGATCTTCATCGGCGCACTGCTTTTCGTCTTTTGCGTGGCTCAACGCATCATTTCCCTGGGTGCCCTGCGCGGCAAACCGGCCGGATCGGCGAAAGCCGCGCCAGTCGGGGCTTCGGCGGGATTTTCTAAGCTTAGTTAAGATAACTTTACATAGAGGGAGTTATACCGAAAAACATATCCATTACGCTCAAAAAATCATTAGAAATGTATTGGTAAAGCAATTAATGTAGAGCCCGCAAAACAGTTGCTCTGCATGACATTCATCAGAAATCGCGGCGCTGTTTTAGAAATAACTACAACACGCCATTCCATAAATAGAGACTGGAGACTCGAAGCATGAAAATCAAATCGGTATTGACCGGGATCGCACTCGGCCTGGGCGTGACCCTCATGTCCATCAGCGCACAGGTGAGCGCACAGAGCAAGTCGCTGGTCGGCGTGGCCATGCCCACCAAGTCCTCGGCACGCTGGATCGCCGACGGCAACAACATGGTCAAGGTCCTCAAGGAAAAGGGCTACCAGACCGACCTGCAATACGCGGAAGACGACATCCCCAACCAGCTGTCCCAGATCGAGAACATGCTGACCAAGGGCGCCAAGGTGCTGGTGATCGCCGCCATCGACGGCACCACCCTGACCGACGTGCTGCAGAAGGCGGCCGACAAGGGCGTCAAGGTCATCGCCTATGACCGCCTGATCCGTGGTTCCAAGAACGTCGACTACTACGCCACCTTCGACAACTTCCAGGTCGGCGTGCTGCAGGCACAGTCGCTGGAAAAGGCCCTGGGCCTGAAGGAAGGCAAGGGTCCGTTCAACATCGAACTGTTCGGCGGTTCCTCGGACGACAACAATGCCTTCTTCTTCTACAACGGCGCCATGTCGGTCCTGAAGCCCTACATCGACAGCGGCAAGCTGGTGGTGCGCTCCAAGCAGATGGGCATGGACAAGGTCGCGACCCTGCGCTGGGATCCGGCTACCGCCCAGGCCCGTATGGATAACCTGCTGTCGGCCTTCTACACCAACGCCAAGGTCAACGCCGTGCTGTCGCCGTATGACGGCCTGTCCATCGGCATCCTGTCCTCGCTGCGCGGCGTGGGCTACGGTTCGCCGCAACAACCCTTCCCCTACGTCTCGGGTCAGGATGCGGAAGTGCCTTCGGTCAAGTCCATCATCCGCGGTGAGCAGTACTCCACCATCTTCAAGGACACCCGCGAACTGGCCAAGGTCACCGTGGGCATGGTCGATGCCGTCCTGGGTGGCAAGCAGCCCCAGATCAACGACACCAAGACCTACAACAACGGTGTGAAGGTCGTTCCGTCCTACCTGTTGAAGCCGGTCGTGGTCGACAAGTCGAACTGGAAGGAAATCCTGGTCGGCAGCGGTTACTACACCGAAGCCCAGCTGAAGTAAGCACTACCCGGGCGGCATCGATGGCATCTGCTCTGCGCCGCCCGCTGAATCTTTCGCAGTACGCATACACACAAGATCAGCATAGTCCCGCCCTGTGCGGGACTAATACTTTCAGGAAGATGTGCTTGCACCAAAGCAATGCACACGAGATAAAAACTCCGGCTTGGCAGAGCGTCGCAAGACCGGCAGAAGAGAGGTCAGCATCATGAGCAACATTCTGGAAATGCGCGGCATCGAGAAGAGCTTCCCGGGTGTGAAGGCGTTGAACAACGTCAACCTGGCGGTGCGCGAAGGCGAGATCCATGCCATCGTCGGCGAGAACGGCGCCGGCAAGTCCACGCTGATGAAGGTGCTCTCGGGCGTGTACCCGCACGGTAGCTACTCGGGCGACATCGTCTACAAGGGGGAGGTGCGTGCCTTCAAGGATATCCGCGACAGCGAACACCTGGGCATCATCATCATCCACCAGGAGCTGGCACTGGTGCCGCTGCTGTCGGTGATGGAAAACCTGTTCCTCGGCAACGAGCAGGCCAGTGGCGGCGTGATCGACTGGGAGCAGTCCTATGTGCGCGCCAAGGCACTGCTGGCCAAGGTCGGCCTGAAGGAATCGCCCCAGACGCAGGTCGGTGACCTGGGCGTGGGCAAGCAGCAGCTGATCGAGATCGCCAAGGCGCTCTCCAAGGAAGTCAAGCTGCTGATCCTCGATGAACCGACCGCCAGCCTCAACGAAAGCGACTCCGATGCGCTGCTGGAATTGCTGCTGGAACTGAAGCGCCAGGGCATCGCCTCGATCCTGATTTCGCACAAGCTCAACGAAATTTCCAAGGTGGCCGATTCCATCACCGTGCTGCGCGACGGCACCACGGTCGATACCTTCGACTGCCGCGCTGAACCCATCAGCGAAGACCGCATCATCCAGCACATGGTCGGCCGCGAGATGGCCGACCGCTATCCCCAGCGTGATCCGCAGATCGGCGACGTGATCTTCGAAGTGCGCGACTGGCGTGTGCACCATCCGCTGCACAGCGACCGCCTGGCCATCAAGGACGTCAACATGACGGTACGCGCCGGCGAGATCGTCGGCATCGCCGGCCTGATGGGTGCTGGCCGTACCGAACTGGCCAAGAGCATCTTCGGCCGCGCCTACGGCAAGAAGATCAGTGGCAAGGTCTTCCTGCATGGCAAGGAAGCAGACCTGTCCACCATCCAGAAGGCCATCGACAAGGGCATCGCCTATGTCACGGAAGACCGCAAGGGCGACGGCCTGGTGCTGGAAGAAGACATCAAGAAGAACATCTCGCTGGCCAACCTGGGTGGCGTTTCCGAGCGTACCGTCATCGACGAGGCGCGCGAGTACAAGATTGCCGCCGACTTCAAGGCGCAGATGCGCATCCGCTGTTCCAGCGTGCTGCAGAAGGTGGTCAACCTCTCCGGCGGCAACCAGCAGAAGGTGGTGCTGTCGAAGTGGCTGTTCTCGCAACCCGAAGTGCTGATCCTGGACGAACCCACGCGCGGCATCGATGTGGGCGCCAAGTTCGAGATCTACAACATCATCAGCAAGCTGGCTGCCGAGGGCAAGTGCATCATCATGATCTCCTCGGAGATGCCGGAACTGCTGGGCATGTGCGACCGCATCTACGTCATGAACGAAGGCCAGTTCGTGGGCCATCTGCCCAAGGCCGAGGCCAGCCAGGAAAACATCATGCGCGCCATCATGCGCAACAAGCGCATCGACGATTCCGGCCTGTCCCAGGCCGCCTGAAACCCTGACACCAAGCCGGAGCCAAACCGGCGGCAACTATCATAAAGACCAGAGAGCACCAGAGGAGCAAGACAATGGAAAGCATTGACGTGAGCAAGAAGCCGGCCGTCGCCGGTGGCGCCGCCGAAAAGAAGGACTACGGCAGCTTCCTGAAGAACAACATGCGTGAATACGGCATGTTGATGTCGTTGGTGGCCATCATGGCCTTCTTCCAGATCATGACCGACGGCACGCTGATGCGTCCGCTGAACCTGACCAACCTGGTGCTGCAGAACAGCTACATCGTCATCATGGCGCTGGGCATGCTGATGGTGATCGTGGCCGGTCACATCGACCTGTCGGTGGGTTCGGTGGTGGGCCTGATCGGCGCTCTGGCGGCGGTGCTGATGGTGGACTATGGCTGGGGATTCGTGCCGGCCTCCATCGTCTGTCTGATCGCCGGTGGCCTGATCGGCGCAGCGCAGGGCTACTGGATCGCCTATTTCAAGATTCCCTCCTTCATCGTCACCCTGGCCGGCATGCTGGTCTTCAAGGGCATGGCGCTGGCGCTGCTGCAGGGCCAGTCGCTGGGCCCCTTCCCGCCGACCTTCCAGATGCTGTCCTCGGGTTTCATCCCGGAGCTGACGGACAATGCTACCTTCCGTACCACCTCGCTGGTCGTCGGCATCCTGGCCGCCGTGGTGCTGGTGCTGGTCAAGCTGCACGGCCGTCGCAAGCAGACCAAGCATGGCATGGAAGATGAACCGGTCCTGTTCTTCCTGCTCAAGAACGGTATCTTCGCCGCGGCCATCATCGCCTTCAGCTACCTGCTGTCGACCTATCGCGGCATGCCCAACGTGCTGATCATCATGTTCGCGCTGATGGTGCTCTACACCTTCATCACCAGCCGCACCACCCTGGGCCGTCGTGTCTATGCGGTGGGCGGCAACGAGAAGGCGGCCAAGCTGTCCGGCATCAAGACCGAACGCGTGTCCTTCTTCACCTTCGTCAACATGGGCGTGCTGGCCGCGCTGGCCGGCCTGATCTTCGCGGCCCGCCTGAACACCGCCACCCCCAAGGCTGGTCTGGGCTTCGAGCTGGACGTGATCGCGGCCTGCTTCATCGGTGGCGCGTCGGCCTCGGGCGGCGTGGGCAAGGTGATGGGCGCGGTCATCGGCGCCTTCGTGATGGGCGTGATGAACAACGGCATGTCCATCATGGGCATCGGCATCGACTACCAGCAGATGATCAAGGGCTTCGTGCTGCTGATGGCCGTGTGCTTCGACGTCTACAACAAGAACAAGTAATCCGGATGAGCAAGGCGGGCAGGGTTGCCCGCCTTTTGCATTCGGGACCACCAGATCCTTTCGTTTCCTTCAGTCAGGAATTCAACAATGAGTAGCGATAAAAAAGACAAGAGCCGCACCCTGCGCTCGGCCGGCTGGTTCGGCACTGCCGACAAGAACGGCTTCATGTACCGCAGCTGGATGAAGAACCAGGGCATCCCCGATCACGAATTCCAGGGCAAGCCGGTCATCGGCATCTGCAACACCTGGTCGGAACTGACGCCCTGCAATGCGCACTTCCGCAAGATCGCCGAACACGTGCGTCGCGGCATCATCGAAGCCGGTGGCTTCCCGGTGGAGTTTCCGGTGTTCTCCAATGGCGAATCCAACCTGCGCCCGACCGCCATGCTGACCCGCAACCTGGCCAGCATGGATGTGGAAGAATCGATCCGTGGCAATCCCATCGATGGCGTGGTGCTGCTGACCGGCTGCGACAAGACCACCCCGGCCCTGCTGATGGGCGCGGCCAGCTGCGACGTGCCGGCCATCGTCGTGACCGGTGGCCCGATGTTGAACGGCAAGCACCAGGGCCGTGACATCGGTTCCGGTACCGTGGTGTGGCAACTGTCGGAGCAGGTCAAGGCCGGTGAGATCACCATCCACGACTTCATGGCCGCCGAAGCCGGCATGTCGCGCTCGGCCGGTACCTGCAACACCATGGGCACCGCTTCCACCATGGCCTGCATGGCCGAGTCGCTGGGCGTGTCGCTGCCGCACAATGCGGCCATTCCGGCCGTTGATGCGCGCCGTTACGTGCTGGCGCACCTGTCCGGCATGCGCATCGTCGACATGGTCTGGGAAGGTCTGACCCTGTCCAAGATCCTGACCCGCAAGGCCTTCGAGAACGCCATCCGTACCAATGCCGCCATCGGTGGTTCCACCAATGCCGTGATCCACCTCAAGGCCATCGCCGGCCGCATCGGCGTGGACCTGGAACTGGAAGACTGGACCCGCATCGGCCGTGGCACCCCGACCATCGTCGACCTGCAGCCCTCGGGCCGCTACCTGATGGAAGAGTTCTACTACGCCGGTGGTCTGCCTGCCGTGCTGCGCCGCATGGGCGAAGCCGACCTGTTGCCGCACAAGGATGCGCTGACCGTCAACGGCCAGACCATGTGGGACAACGTCAAGGATGCGCCGATCTACAACGACGAAGTGGTGCGGCCGCTGGCCAAGCCGCTGATCGAGGATGGCGGTATCTGCATCCTGCGCGGCAACCTGGCGCCACGCGGCGCGGTTCTCAAGCCCTCGGCGGCTACCCCTGAGTTGATGAAGCATCGCGGCCGCGCCGTGGTATTCGAAGATTTCAACCATTACAAGGAACGCATCAACGATCCCGACCTGGATGTCGATGCCTCCTGCGTGCTGGTGATGAAGAACGTCGGCCCCAAGGGTTACCCCGGCATGGCCGAAGTGGGCAACATGGGCTTGCCGCCCAAGGTGCTGGCCACGGGTGTGAAGGACATGGTGCGCATCTCGGACGCCCGCATGAGCGGAACCGCCTATGGCACCGTGATCCTGCACGTGGCGCCGGAAGCGGCGGCCGGTGGGCCGCTGGGCATCGTCCAGGACGGTGACTTCATCGAACTGGACGCCTATGCCGGCAAGTTGCAGCTCGACATCAGCGACGAGGAAATGCAGCGTCGCCTGGCCGAACGCGCCAAGGTGCTGGCCGAACGCAAGCCGGAAATGGTCGGCGGCTACCAGTCCCTGTATGTGGACCGCGTGCTGCAGGCCGACGAAGGCTGCGACTTCGACTTCCTGGTCGGTTGCCGTGGCGCGGCCGTTCCCAAGCACTCGCACTGATCCATCACGACAAGACAGCGCCGGTGTCGGCATGACACCGGCCAGCAAGGAAACCTCATGAGCAACACTCCCCCGAACGTGCAGCTGGCGACTTTCCCCAGCCTGAAGGGCAAGCGCATCTTCATTACCGGCGGTGGCACCGGCATCGGTGCGGCCATTGTCGAGGCATTTGCGCAGCAGGGCGCGCACGTGGCCTTCGTCGATATCGCCCGCGAAGCCAGCGAGACACTGTGCAACGAGCTGACCCGCGCCGGCTATCCCAAGCCGCTGTTCCGCCACTGCGACCTGCGCGACATCCCGGCATTCCAGAAGACCATTGCCGAGCTGCAGGGCGAGCTTGGTGACTTCGATGTGCTGGTCAACAACGCCGCCAATGACGAACGTCACAAGCTGGAAGACGTGACCCTCGATTACTGGAACGACCGCATCGCCATCAACCAGCGCCCGTCCTTCTTCGCCGTGCAAGCGGTGGTGGACGGCATGAAGCGTCGTGGCGGCGGCTCCATCATCAACTTCAGTTCCATCAGCTGGCATCAGTCCAGCGGCGGATTCCCGGTGTACACCACGGCCAAGGCCTCGACCCTGGGCCTGACACGCGGTCTGGCGCGCGACCTCGGTCCGCACAAGATCCGCGTCAACACGGTCACGCCGGGTTGGGTCATGACCGAACGCCAGATCAAGCTGTGGCTGGATGAAGAAGGCAAGAAGGCCATTGCCCGCAACCAGTGCCTGCAGGAGGACCTGCTGCCCTGGCACCTGGCGCGCATGGTGCTGTTCCTGGCCGCTGACGACAGTGCGATGTGTACCGCGCAGGAATTCATCGTCGATGCCGGCTGGGTGTGATGCCGCATTGACCGCCCGAAACCCTCTCGGCGCGGATCGTGAAAGGAGTCGCCATTTGGCGACTCTTTTTTCTTGTGCAGTGCCACTTTTTTGTGGAGGAGGCAGGGCTGTCATACAACTCGGGAAAAACTTAGTTTTTAGCTGGTTTGTAGTGTTGTTTTTTTGCTGCGATTTTTTAATGAATTGGTGCGCCTGGAATTGTTTCGAGCAGCCCTATTTTTGAATTTTTAGATCGGCTTACTCTTCCTTACATTTCTTAATAAAACTCGGCGCAGTTCCGCCACCCCGTGATCGCATCATGCGCGGGTTGGCGAGGGAAGGGATCAGTAGATCATCTTGGCCACTTCGCGGATGGCCTGCAGCACCAGATTGGCACCCGGCGAGAGCAGGTTGTCCTGGCGCGTGATGATGCCGAAGCCGGCCATGCGGCAGGGCAGCTCGATGGGCAGGATGTCCATCAGGCGCGCCTGGGTGTAATAGCGTGCCACTTCGGTGGGCATGGCGTAGATGAAATCGGTCTGCTGCAACAGGCTGGTGATGAACAGGATGGCCGTGGTGTCGACCACGTTGGAGGGCGGCGCCAGGCCTTGTTCGCGGAACATCTGGTCGCAGCGCGCACGCAGGATGCTGCCCTTGGGCGCCATGATCCAGGCTTCGCCGGCGAGGTCGGCCAGGCTCAGGTCGGTGCGGGTGTGGAAGGGATGTCCCACCCGCGCCACGGCGCACACCGGCTCGTCGGCCAGCTCTTCATAGAGCAGGCCGCTGCGGGCTTCCTCGTCGAGGATGCGGCCGATGATGAAGTCCAGTTCGCCATGCAGCAGACGCGACAGCAGGATGTTGCTGCTTTCCACTTCGACGCCGATACGCAACATCGGCGCCTGTTCCTTCACGCGGGCGATGGCTGGCGGCAACAACGCCATGCCGGGCGAGAGAATCACGCCCACATCGACCTGGCCGGACAGGCCGGACTTTAGTGCCACGATGTCTTCATGCGCCTTGGACAGGCTGGTCAGGGCCATGCGCGCATGGCGGATCATGGCCTCGCCATAGATGGTGGGCCGCATGCCGCGCGGCAGGCGCTCGAAGAGGGACACGCCCAGCATGTCTTCGAGGTCCTTCAACTGCTTGGAGGCGGCCGGCTGCGTCATGTTGAGCTCGCTGGCGGCGCGATGGATGTTGCGGGTGTCGTCGAGGGCGATGAGCAGAAGGAGTTGGCGTGTCTTCAATCGCGCCCGCAGAAACCAGTTCGGGTCACTGTTTTTCATAAGTCTCCGGGGACGGTGTTCTCAATTTTTTCAATGATTTTTTTATTAGAAATTCATGATATCAAATCGCATATCGGAATTGCTAAAGATTTCATTGGAAAGACATGAACCGAATACTTAGTATCTAGCCACATTCCGGACTGTACAGGACAACGACCAAAGGGCCGGAATGAAAGAAGAGAAGGTCGGGCAGCATCAAAACAAAAAGTTGGGAGACCGTCAGGAGTCCGTCAGGATTCAAGGGGTCTGAAGTGCAAAGCTGCACGACCAAGCCCACCGACGACAAAAATTTAAACGGCAATATCCACGGAGACTATTCATGAAGCAAGTGAAGCCATCCTTTATTGGAGCAAAGACCCTGTGCGCGCTCGCGCTGATGGGAGCGTTCTCGGCACAGGCGCAGGCGCAAAGCAGTGTCACCATCTACGGTCGCGTCGTGGCCGGTGTCGATTTCCTGACCAATGCTGGCACCAACGGCCAAGGTACGCGCTGGAGCGCTGCGAACAACCAATGGGGCACCAGCATGATCGGCTTCAAGGGCACGGAAGACCTGGGCGGCGGTACCAATGCCTTCTTCCTGCTGGAGTCCGGTTTCAACTCGACCAAGGGCAGCTTCAACGGTTCCGACACCAGCAATGGTAACGCGCTGTTCAATCGCCGTTCCTACGTCGGCCTGTCCTCGGCCACCGCCGGTTCCGTCAAGTTCGGCAAGAACCTGTTCATCAACAATGATGTCTGGTTCCTCGACCCGACCGGCCAGCAGGCCATCGGCACTGCCAGCCTGGTCAACGGCCGCAACTGGCCCGGTGCCAGCAACATCATCGAGTACAACAGCCCGGATATGGCTGGCTTCACTGTCAACCTGCAGACCAGCCTGGGCGAAAAGCCGGGTTCGTTCAGCGGCGGCGTCCCCAACGCGGGTAGCAGCGACGGCCGCAAGGACGGTATCTCGCTGGCCTACCAGAAGAACGGCCTGGAACTGCGCGTGATCTATGACACCGTGCGCGACGCCAACGGCAACTACAGCGACATCTGGAGCCATTCCAAGGAGCTGATCGTCGGCGGTACCTACAAGTTCGACAAGCTGAAGATGTTCGCTGGCTGGGAAAACCTGCGTGCCAACGCAGCCGCTGCCGGTGCTCCGGACCGCGCGAACCACTACTGGATCGGCGCCAACTATGACGTGACCCCGCAATTCCAGCTGGTCGGTGGCTGGTTCCACGTCAACGCCAACAACGCACGTGTTGACGCTGCCGGCAACGGCAACGGCGGTGGTACTGCCAACATGTACATGGCCGGTATCAACTACTTCCTGTCCAAGCGCACCCTGCTGTATGTTGACGTCGGTACCGTTCGTAACGGCACCGGTGCCACCCACGCACTGGAAAACGGCGGCAACGTCGGTCCTTCGGGCCTGAAGCAGAACGGCGGCTACTTCGGTATCGCCCACTCGTTCTGATGTAACGATCTAGTAGTATCTGTAATCCTTCCTGAGGTGGTCTTGATGTAGTTGAGGGTGGGCGCAAGCCCACCCTTTTTTGTCTTGTGGCCGGCGCACAAGGGCGTGGCCGGGACACTGACTTTGTTTTATATCGTTTATTTCATTTATCTTATTTAATTGATTTGCAGGCGGAAACCCGATGAATGCGCAATTGCTGGTCGACGGACATCATGAACTGGGCGAGGGCGTCCTCTGGTGTGAACGCTCGCACACGGTCTTCTGGACCGATATCCACGCTTCGCGCCTGTGGAACCATGATCCGCAAAGCGGCGCCACGCGCAGCTGGCCCATGCCGGAGCGGCTGTGCTGCTTCGCCTTTACCGCCGATCCCGAGCGCCTGCTGATCGGCCTGGCATCGCGCCTGGCTTTTTTCAATCTCGGCACCGGCGCTATCACGCCGATCTGCCGCATCGAGGATGATCTGCCGACCACGCGCCTGAACGACGGTCGTTGCGACCGCCAGGGCCGCTTCGTCTTCGGCACCCTCAACGAGGATGCCGGCCGTGCACCCATTGCCAGCTTCTATCGTCTCAATGCCGACCTGAGCCTGGAGCGCCTGCCGCTGCCGGGCATCGCCATTTCCAACAGCATCTGCTTCAGTCCCGATGGCACGCGCATGTATCACTGCGATTCCATGGAAGGCAAGATCATGGTCTGCGACTATGATCCGGCTTCCGGCGCCATCGCCAACCAGCGCGTGTTCGCCGATCTGGCGCAACAGCCGGGCGGCCCCGATGGCTCCACCGTGGACGCCGACGGCCATGTCTGGAACGCGCAGTGGGGTGGGGCGCGGGTAGTGCGCTTTGCGCCGGATGGCCGCATCGATCGCATCGTCGACATGCCGACCGCCCAGCCTTCCTGTGTGGCCTTCGGCGGCGCGGCGCTCGATACGCTGTTCGTCACCTCGGCGCATGAAGGCATGAGCGCCCAACAGCGCGAGCAGGATGCATTGGCCGGTGCGCTTTTCGCCGTGCCGGAGACCGGCGTGCGCGGCCTGCCGGAAGTGCGTTTCGCCGGATAGCACCGGCAGCTGGTGCCGGCAGCTGGCGCCCGCCTCAGGCGCCGAAGCTGGAATCTCCCATCAGCCGCGACAGCCGCGCCGAAATCTCCTGGACGATGCCTTGCACCTCGTCCAGGCTGGGGTTGACCTTCTTGTCGATGCGCTCGATATAGGGCACGTTGAGTGCGGCCAGCATGCGGTTGTTGGCCCCCATCACCGGATAGGACAGGTTGATCACGCCCCGGATCTGCCGGCTCTCCATGCGCGAATGCCCGCGCTTGCGGGTGTCCTCGATCTGCCGCATCAGCTGCGCCGTCCCGATCTCCTGTTCACCATCCATGCGCACATGCGCGGCCAGCATGCTGGCCTGTTCGGCCTGGTCGCGGAAGGCCAGCAGTACATGGCCGGAAGCCGTATCCGTCAGGCTCACCAGCGCGCCCACCTTGAGCCCGAAGGCCCAGCGTTCGGGGCTGTCCACCTGCGCCACCACGATCACCCGTCCGGCCTCATAGACTGTCAGATGCGTCGATTGCATGGAGCGGTTGGCCAGCTCGCGCATGTGGGGCAGGGCCGTGCTGACCAGCGAGCGGATAGGCTGGTGATGGTGTGCCAGCTCGAACAGCTTCAGTGACAGCCGGTAGTGGTCGTTGTCGGCGATCAGGTAACCACGCTGCTCCAGCGTCACCACCATGCGGAAGATCTCGTTGACGCTGCGACCCAGCTGGCGCGAGATCTGGTTCAGCGTCAGCATCTGCTCCGAGCGGCTCAACAGTTCCAGGATATCCAGTCCCTTGTCCAGCGCGGGGGCGGCATAGCGCGTCTTGCCGCTGGCGCCGTCATGGCCGCTGTCGCTACCCATCTCATTGTCGTCGTTGATCGCGGCGGCGGGCGCTGCAGTCTGCAGCGCAGGGGCGTCGGAAGGATTGATTTTCCTGGTTCTGGGCATGGCAGCCTGGGTATCGTTAGCGGGCAGGAGGGCGGAAACAGAAGGGCGAATCCGCCGGTTTCTGGGGCCGGATTGTAGGGGATTTTTGATGGACGACGTGTTTTATTTGTAAAATTATTTTTTATAGATCGCTTTGATGCTACGGTGCTGACATCCCTAAATCGATATCGATCGATACCGAAACTTCATCGGGCTGGCCCGGCAATAAGAGGATAATCGAGGTTATGCTGTGTCGCTCACAGATAAAAACAAATTTTATTTGTGAGTAAAACGAACAAGGGGCCAGTCCCCGGAGACGACGACAACCGGCAGCCGCCCCCCAGCGGCCAGCCCGCCGACCAGCGGCAAGCAGAGGCAGCGCCCGAGCCCGAGGCGCCACCCGTCCCGCAGCGGCATCACGCTAGAGACCGATGACCAAGATTACCGCCATGCGCGTGCTGGACGTGCGCTTTCCCACTTCGCAATCACTGGACGGTTCGGATGCGATGAATCCGGACCCGGACTATTCTGCCGCCTACGTCATCCTCGACACCGACCACCCGCAACTGAAAGGCCATGGCCTGACCTTCACCATCGGTCGCGGCAATGAAATCTGCTGCGCCGCCATCCGCGCCATGGAACACCTCGTGGTCGGCCTGGACCTGGAATGGATCGCCGCCGACATGGGTCGCTTCTGGCGTCACGTCACCTCCGACAGCCAGCTGCGCTGGATCGGCCCGGACAAGGGGGCCATCCACCTGGCCACCGGCGCCGTGGTCAATGCCGCCTGGGACCTGTGGGCCAAGGCCGAAGGCAAGCCGGTATGGAAGCTGGTGGCCGACATGACGCCCGAGGAGCTGGTACGCACCATCGACTTCCGCTACATCACCGATTGCATCACCCCCGACGAGGCCCTGGCCCTGCTGCGCGAGAAGGAAGGCGGCAAGGCCGAGCGCCTGCGCATCCTGCAGCAGGAAGGCTATCCCTGCTACACCACCTCGGCCGGCTGGCTGGGCTATGACGACGCCAAGCTGCGCCGCCTGTGCCAGGAAGCCATCGACCAGGGCTTCAACCATGTCAAGCTCAAGGTCGGGCGCGACCTGGCCGACGACAAGCGCCGCGTCACCATCGCCCGTGAAGTGCTGGGCCCGCAGCGTCATCTGATGATCGATGCCAACCAGGTCTGGGAAGTGGACCAGGCCATCGACTGGGTCAAGCAGCTGGCGTTTGCCAAGCCCTGGTTCATTGAGGAACCGACCAGCCCGGATGACGTGGAAGGTCACCGCAAGATCCGTGCAGGCATCGGCGCAGTCAAGGTCGCCACCGGCGAGATGTGCCAGAACCGCGTGCTGTTCAAGCAGTTCATCATGCGCGACGCCATCGACGTGGTGCAGATCGACTCCTGCCGTCTGGGTGGCGTCAACGAAATCCTGGCCGTCATGCTGATGGCTGCCAAGTACGGCAAGGTGGTCTGCCCGCATGCCGGCGGCGTGGGTCTGTGCGAATACGTACAGCACCTGTCGATGATCGACTATCTGTGCATCTCCGGTTCCAAGGAGGGACGCGTGACCGAATACGTGGATCACCTGCATGAGCATTTCGTCGACCCCTGCGTGATCCGCAACGCGGCCTACATGCCGCCCAGCCTGCCGGGCTTCTCGATCGAGATGAAGCCGGAATCGCTGGAGCAGTACCGCTTTCGCGGCTAGCCCCCGGCAAGTGGCGGCGTCAGGAAATGATATAAAACATAACGGAGACTGAAGTGGATCTGAACCTGCAAGACAAGGTCGTCATCGTGACCGGCGGTGCCTCCGGCATTGGCGCGGCGATCAGCATGCAACTGGCCGCCGAAGGCGCCATTCCGGTGGTCTTTGCGCGTAGCGAACCGGAGCCGCAATTCTGGACCCGGCTGACTGCGCTGCAGCCGCACGCCACCCTGTTCCAGCTGGAATTGCAGGACGAAGCCCGCTGTGCCCAGGCCGTGGCCGAGACGGTGCAGCGCTTCGGGCGTCTGGACGGTCTGGTCAACAATGCCGGCGTGAACGACAGCGTCGGCCTGGACGCCGGCCGCGACCAGTTCGTCGCCTCGCTGGAACGCAATCTGATCCATTACTACGTGATGGCCCATTACTGCGTACCGCACCTGAAGGCTACGCGCGGCGCCATCGTCAATGTCTCGTCCAAGACCGCGCTCACCGGCCAGGGCAATACCAGCGGCTATTGCGCCTCCAAGGGCGCGCAGCTGTCACTCACCCGGGAATGGGCTGCGGCATTGCTGGCCGACGGCGTGCGCGTGAATGCGCTGATCCCGGCCGAGGTGATGACGCCCCTCTATGAACGCTGGATCGCCACCTTCGAGCATCCGGAGGAAAAGCTCGCCGCCATCACCAGCAAGATCCCGCTGGGCAAGCGCTTCACGACCTCCGAGGAAATGGCGGACATGGCTGTCTTCCTGCTCTCCGGGCGCTCGTCGCATACCACCGGACAGTGGATTTTCGTCGATGGGGGTTACACCCATCTCGACCGTGCCCTGAGCTGAGGCCCGTATGCGTACCGTGCTGGCACTGGACCTGAAGGACGACCCGGCGCTCATCGCCGAGTATGAACAGCATCACCGGCGCATCTGGCCCGAGATCGCGCAGCACCTGAAGCAGCAGGGGGTGACCGGCATGGAAATCTACCGTCTCGGTACCCGCATGATGATGGTGATGGAAACCGATGACGCCGTCTTCGACGCAGCAGCAATGGCAGCGGCGACCGATACCGATCTCCGGGTGCGCGCCTGGGAAGAACTGATGTGGCGTTTCCAGGCGCCCACGCCCTGGACGCCGGCCGGACAGAAATGGGTGCCGATGACGCGCATCTTCGATCTGTCGCAGCAGCAGGATTAGGAACGCGTCGGCAGGGCCGCACCATGTGCGCTCAGTAGCAGTAGGCAAGCAGCAGGCAGCAGGCAGCGACCGCAGAGTCGCGTCAATGATGGCCCCGGCAGCAAGGGCCGGCAATGCATCCGCATCCGAGGTGAGCATGCAACAAGATAACGAGACATCCAGACCATCCCCCGCAGCGGCGCCCCCGCTGATCGCGCTGCGTAACGTCAGCAAGCGCTTTCCCGGCGTACTGGCGCTGGACAACTGCCAGTTCGACCTGGTCGCCGGCGAGGTGCACGCCCTGATGGGCGAGAACGGCGCCGGCAAGTCGACGCTGATGAAAATCCTTTCCGGCGTCTACCAGTGCGACAGCGGCGAGATCCTCCTCGACGGCAAGCCGGTGCAGATCGGCGAGCCGCGCCAGGCGCAGGCGTTGGGCATCGGCATCATCCATCAGGAGCTGAACCTGATGAACCACCTGTCGGCGGCGCAGAACATCTTCATCGGCCGCGAGCCGCGCAAGGCGTTCGGCCTGATCATTGATGAAGACCAGTTGAATCGCCAGACCGCTGCCATCTTTGCCCGCATGCGCCTTGAGATGGACCCGCGCACGCCGGTGGGCGAACTGACCGTGGCGCGCCAGCAGATGGTGGAAATCGCCAAGGCCCTGTCCTTCGATTCACGCGTGCTGATCATGGACGAACCGACGGCGGCCCTGAACAACGCCGAGATCGCCGAGCTCTTCCGCATCATCCGCGACCTGCAGGCGCAGGGCGTGGGCATCGTCTATATCTCACACAAGATGGACGAGCTGCGCCAGATCGCCGACCGCGTCAGCGTCATGCGCGATGGCCGCTACATCGCCACCGTGCCGATGCAGGGGACTTCCATGGACAGCATCATTTCCATGATGGTCGGCCGCTCGCTGGAGGGCGAGCAACGTACCCCGCCGGATACCTCCGCCAACGAGGTGGTGCTGGAAGTGCGCGGGCTCAATCGCGGCCGCGCCATCCGCGATGTCAGCTTCCAGTTGCGCAAGGGCGAGATCCTCGGCTTCGCCGGCCTCATGGGCGCCGGTCGCACCGAGGTGGCGCGCGCCATCTTCGGTGCCGACCCGCTGGAGTCCGGCGAGATCATCATCCACGGTGGCAAGGCCGTAATCCGCCAGCCGGCCGATGCCGTGGCGCATGGCATTGGTTATCTTTCTGAAGACCGCAAGCACTTCGGGCTGGCGGTGGGCATGGATGTACAGGCCAACATCGCGCTCTCCAGCATGGGCCGTTTCACCCGCGCCGGTTTCATGAACCAGCGTGCCATCCGTGAAGTGGCGCAGGGCTATGTGCGGCAACTGGCGATCAAGACGCCTTCGGTGGAACAGCAGGCGCGCCTGCTCTCGGGTGGCAATCAGCAGAAGATCGTGATTGCCAAGTGGCTGCTGCGGGACTGCGACATCCTGTTCTTCGATGAACCCACGCGCGGCATCGACATCGGTGCCAAGAGCGAAATCTACAAGCTCCTCGACGCCCTGGCCGAGCAGGGCAAGGCGATCGTGATGATCTCTTCCGAACTGCCCGAGGTCTTGCGCATGAGCCACCGCGTGCTTGTGATGTGCGAAGGTCGCATCACCGGCGAGCTCACCCGCGCCGAGGCGACCCAGGAAAACATCATGCAACTGGCCACGCAGCGCGAACCGGCGGTGGCGCACTAGCCGGTCGGGCCGCACTGCGATCCAACCCCTATCAGAGACCAGAACCATCATGGCAAACAACATCCATTCCGCAGCGTCCGCATCCACCATGGCCAATACCGCTTCCTCCTCGGGCCTGCGCGCCCGCCTGTTCAACCCGGCCGCGCGCCAGAAGCTGCTGGCCTTCGCCAGCCTGCTCTTGCTGATCGTGTTCTTCAGTGTCGCCTCGCCCAATTTCATGGAGGTGGACAACCTGGTCAGCATCCTGCAGTCGACCGCCGTCAACGGCGTGCTGGCCATCGCCTGCACCTACGTCATCATCACTTCCGGCATCGACCTGTCGGTGGGAACCATGATGACCTTCTGCGCCGTCATGGCCGGGGTGGTGCTGACCAACTGGGGCATGCCGCTGCCGCTGGGCATCGCCGCCGCCATCTTCTTCGGTGCGCTCTCCGGCTGGATCTCTGGCATGGTGATCGCCAAGCTGAAGGTGCCGCCCTTCATCGCCACGCTGGGCATGATGATGTTGCTCAAGGGGCTGTCGCTGGTGATTTCCGGTACCCGGCCGATCTATTTCAACGATACCGAGGGCTTCTCAGCCATTGCCCAGGATTCGCTGATCGGCGACCTGATCCCGGCGCTGCCGATTCCCAATGCGGTGCTGATCCTGTTCCTGGTGGCCATCGGCGCCTCCATCATCCTCAACAAGACGGTGTTCGGCCGCTATACCTTCGCCCTGGGCAGCAACGAGGAAGCACTGCGCCTGTCGGGCGTGAAGGTGGATTTCTGGAAGGTCGCGGTCTACACCTTCTCCGGCGCCATCTGCGGCATCGCCGGCCTGATCATCGCGTCCCGCCTGAACTCGGCGCAGCCGGCGCTGGGCCAGGGTTACGAGCTGGACGCCATTGCCGCCGTGGTGATCGGCGGCACCTCGCTCTCCGGTGGCACCGGCACCATCATGGGCACCATCATCGGCGCCTTCATCATGAGCGTGCTGGTCAACGGCCTGCGCATCATGTCGGTGGCGCAGGAGTGGCAGACGGTGGTGACCGGGGTGATCATCATCCTGGCGGTCTACCTGGACATCCTGCGTCGTCGCCGTCGCGCCTGAACCGGCAGCCACATCAGCCACCGCAGCAGTATTCGCAGTAGCAATGCAAGCCCCGCCGGGCAGCGCCAATGCCCGGCACTCCATCATCGATAACAAAAGGAGACTTACCGTGTTCAAGAAACAACTACTGGGCGCTGCCCTGGGCCTGGCCTTCGCTGTCGGCGGTTCGGCCGCGCAGGCGCAGGAAGTGTATGTGCCGCTCATTTCCAAGGGCTTCCAGCACCAGTTCTGGCAGGCCGTCAAAGCCGGCGCCGACCAGGCCGGCAAGGACCTGAAGGTGAAGGTCACCTTCGAAGGTCCCGAGACCGAAGCCATGGTCGACAAGCAGATCGACATGCTCTCCGCCGCGCTGGCCAAGAAGCCACAGGCCATCGGCTTTGCCGCCCTGGACAGCAAGGCCGCCATCCCGCTGCTGAAGAAGGCGCAGGCCGCCAAGATCCCGGTGGTGGCCTTCGACTCGGGCGTGGATAGCGACATCCCGGTCACCACCGCCACCACCGACAACCGTGCTGCCGCCGCGCTGGCGGCCGACAAGATGGCCGAGCTGGTCGGCAAGGAAGGCGAAGTGGCCGTGGTCGCCCACGACCAGACCAGTCGCACCGGCATCGACCGCCGCGACGGCTTCCTGGAACGCATCAAGGCCAACTATCCCAAGATCAAGGTGGTCAGCGTGCAATATGGCGCCGGCGACCAGTTGAAGTCCACCGAGGTCACCAAGTCCATCCTGCAGGCCTATCCCAAGATCAAGGGCATCTTCGGTACCAACGAAGGCTCGGCCATTGGTGTAGTCAATGGCGTGAAGGAAATGAAGCGCAAGATCGTCATCATCGGCTATGACTCCGGCAAGCAGCAGAAGGATGCGATCCGCGAAGGCGTGATGGCCGGCGCCATCACCCAGAACCCGGTGGGTATCGGCTACAAGACCGTGGAAGCGGCGGTCAAGGCGATCAAGGGCGAGAAGCTGCCCAAGGTCATCGATACCGGCTTCTACTGGTACGACAAGAGCAACATCGACGACGCCAAGATCGCGGCCGTGCTGTACGACTGATCTTGACATGACGTGACGGGAGGGCGTCGCCAGCGGCGGCGCCTTGCCGTTTTCCTGTTTCTGGTGTTTTTGTATTCCCCTGCCGGTTGCGCGCAATGCAGACCGGCAATCCTGCGCCGTCCTGCCCCTCGAAGAGTCCATCATGAAGCCGCATCGCATCGACGCCCATCAGCATTTCTGGTTCTACCAGCCCGACGCCTACCCCTGGATCGGCCGCGGCATGGAGCTGCTGGCCTGCGACCGCACGCCCGGCCAACTGCAGCCCGTGCTGGCCGCCGAAGGGCTGGAACAGTCCATTGCCGTGCAGGCCCGCGCCGGTCGCGACGAAACGGAATTCCTGCTGGACCTGGCGCGCGGTAACCGGCGCATCGCCGGGGTGGTTGGCTGGGAAGACCTCGCTTCGCCGCACCTGGCGGCCAATGTGGAGCGATGGGGAAGTGACAAGCTGGTGGGCTTCCGCCACCAGCTGCAGGATGAGGTCGACGTAAGTACCTTCGTCGAAGCACCGGCCTTCAATACCGGCATCGGCTGGCTGCAACGGCGCGGTCTGGTCTATGACGTGCTGATCTACGCGCGCCAGATGCCCGAAGTGCAAGCCTTCTGCGCCCGCCATGATCGCCTCTGGCTGGTGCTGGATCACCTGGGCAAGCCGGCCCTGGCCGATTTCGGCAAGAGCGAGGCGGTCTTCGCTGACTGGAAGCGCCACCTGCGCGCCCTGGCAGCCTTGCCGCACGTGGCCTGCAAGCTATCGGGGCTGGTCACGGAGGCCGACTGGCAGCGCGGTCTGCGTCAGAAGGATTACGACAATATCGTCCTCTGCCTGGATGCGGCGCTGGACGCCTTCGGCCCGCAGCGCCTGATGTTCGGCTCGGACTGGCCGGTCTGCCTGCTGGCCGCCTCCTATGCCAAGGTGGCCGCCGTGGTGCGGGAGTGGGCCGCGACCCGGCTGTCGGCGTCCGAGCAGGAGCAGTTGTGGGGGCAGACCGCAGCGCGCTGCTACGGCCTGGCCTAGGCCGAGACGCCGTCCCTAATCCCGCGTGAAACCGTTGAAGGCCACGTGCAGCATGTACTTCACGATGTCTTCGGTACTCATCTTGCTGAACTTCTGCAGGTAGTCCACCGCAGGATCACAGGTGCGGGCGTAGTAGCTGTACAGGATCACATCGCTGGGCAGCGCGGCGTCGAGTTCGCCGCTCTTCTGCGCTTCCTTGACCAGCTTTTCCAGCTGGCCGTTGAGCTTGAGCACCCGCATCACATACTTGACGTTGCGCATGAGCATGTCGCGCACCGGTGTACTGGTGGAAGGCAGGAAGGGCAGGCCGCCCTCCAGCCGCACCCGCAGTGCCCATTCCAGCATCGCCTCCAGCTTGCCACGCGGGCTGGGAATGCCCTCCAGCTGCGCCAGCTGGTCGATGGCGCCATCGATGAGACGGATCATGGTCTCGCCGATCAATTCTTCCTTGGACTTGAAATGCTTGTACAGGCTGGGTTTGGAGATACCCACCGCACCGGCGACGTCGTCCATCGTCATCAGGTCATAGCCCTTGCTGCCCAGTACCGACGTAGCCGCATCCAGGATGGCGTTTTCCCGTAATTTGAAGGCTTGATCCTTGAAGCTCAGTTTGCCGAAAATACTCATTGGTAGTTTAAGTTACTAATTAGTAGATTTTATTTTTCTTTGGTAGTAATCTTAGCACCTAAATCGCGGCAGGGTAGAAATACCGGGACGCCAAAGCAGGCCAGCAGAAAAAAAGAGTCCCGGCGGCAGGCGCCGCCCGGCCGAGGGCAACACCCCAATAACAAAGACACAGGTGGACAAGATTTCATGAATCCAGGTACAGCAGCCATCGAGCAGGCATCAGGACAGCGCATCGCCGTCATCGGCGCCGGCATTTCCGGCCTGGCCAGCGCCTATCTGCTGGCGCGCCGGCACCAGGTGGTGCTGTTCGAGTCCGCGCCCACCCTGGGTGGGCATGCCAACACCGTGGACATCGCGCCGCAGGGCGTACCGTTCCCGGTCGATACGGGTTTCCTGGTCTTCAATGACTGGGCCTATCCCAACCTGATCGCCCTGTTCGATGAACTCAAGGTCGAGACCTACGACACCGACATGTCCTTCGGCGTCTCGATGGATGAAGGCCGCTTCGAATGGGCCGGCACCAATCTGGACACCGTCTTCGCCCAGCGCAAGCGCCTGCTGCAGCCCTCCTTCCTGGGCATGCTGCGCGACATCCTGCGCTTCAACCGTGCCGCCCACGCCAACCTGGCGGCCTGCGACGGGCATCCCGTGAGCCTGCGCCAGTTGCTCAAGGACGGCCGCTACGGTGCCCTGTTCAGCGATGCCTACCTGATCCCCATGGCGGCCGCCATCTGGTCCAGTTCGCCCTCGGACATCCTGGACTTCCCGGCCGCCACTTTCCTGCGCTTCTGCATCAACCACGGCCTGCTGCAGGTGAACAATCGTCCCCGCTGGCGCACCGTGCGCGGCGGTTCGCGCCAGTATGTACGTCGCATCGCCGCCACCCTGGAAGATGTGCGCCTGGGCAGCCGCCTGGAGAGCGTCACCCGCAATGAGCGCGGCGTGCTGGTACGCAGCGGTGGCGCCGAACCACGCGAGGAACAGTTCGACGCCGTGGTCTTTGCCACCCATGCCCCGCAGACCCTGGCTCTGTTGCAGGACGCCACCATCGAGGAGCACCAGGTACTCTCGGCCGTGCGTTACCAGGCCAATACCGCCTGGCTGCATGGCGACACGACCCTCATGCCGCTGCTGCCCAAGGTCTGGTCGGCCTGGAATTACCTGGGTTCGCGCCACGACGACGGCAGTCGCGCCGTCTGCGTGAGCTACTGGCTGAACCGGCTGCAGGACCTGCCTTGCAAGAGCGACGTCATCCTCACCCTGAACCCGCCGCAGGCCCCCAATCCGGCCACCGTGATGGGTCGCTTCGACTACGAACATCCGGTCTTCGACCAGCCTGCCATCGACGCCCAGCAGCGCCTGCCCCAGATCCAGGGCCGTCACCGGGCCTGGTTCGCCGGCGCCTGGACCGGCTATGGCTTCCATGAAGACGGCCTGAAGTCGGCGCTGCGGGTGAGCCAGGATTTCGGTGTGCTGCCGCACTGGGCGGTCCTATGAACGACTCGCGCGCTTCGCATGCCGATGCCGCCGCGCTGCTGCTGAGCGGACAGGTGATGCACCAGCGCCTGCGCCCGGTGCGGCACCGCTTCGTCTATCCGGTCTTTTGCGTGCGCCTGGACCTGGCACGCATGGCCGAGGCGGGCAATGCCTGGTTCGGCGTGGATCGTCGGCGCCTGATGGGCGTGCGTACCCGCGACTACGGCCCGCGGGACGGCAGCGACCTCGGTACCTGGGTGCGCGGCCATTTGCAACAGGCCGGCCTGCCGCACGATGGCACGATCTGGCTGCAGACCTTCCCGCGCCTGTTCGGCTTTGTCTTCAATCCGGTCAGCTTCTTCCTCTGTCATGACCGCGACGGCGCCTTGCGTGCCGTGCTGGCCGAGGTCAACAGCACCTTTGGCGAAACCCAGCACTACCTGCTGTCGGCCCCGCAGCAGGGCGTCATCGACGAGCACACCCGCCTGCACTGCAACAAGCTGATGCATGTCTCGCCCTTCTGCGAGGTACGGGGCTTCTATCGCTTCCGCTTCCGTGACCATGCCGCCCGCGAGGGTGGGCAGGGTGGCCAGGACGCGACCGCCTTCGTCGGCATCGATTACTACGACCTCGGCCAGCCTGCCGAGGTGAGCACCGGCCTGCAGCCGCTGATGCGCACCTCCATCGGCGGCCGTCTGCAGCCCCTGACCGCCGCCTCGGCCTTCGCCGCATTATGCGCGCAGCCGCTGCTTACCCTGGGTGTGGTCGCCCGCATTCACTGGCAAGCCTTGCTGCTGTGGCGCAAGCGCGTGCCCTGGTTCAGCAAGCCCGAACGCAACAGCGCCACAGGAACACCCTCCGGAAAGGAAACCCTATCGTGAACCATAGCCCCGCATTGCAGACCTCCGGCCGGCGCATCGGCGCACGCCTTGGCTCGATTTCGACCCGCCTGTTCCTGGGGATGCTGGAACGCCTGAACCACGGTCACCTGGAACTGATCACGCCGCACGGCACCACCCTGACCTTCGGCGACCTGCGCCAGCCGCCCAGCGCACAGCTACGCATCCTCGACTGGCGTGCCTGCGGTGCCATCCTGCGCGCCGGCGACATCGGCTTCGGCGAAGCCTACGGCAATGGCTGGGTCGATACCCCCGACCTGGCTGCGCTGCTGCGCCTGGCCATGCGCAACCGCAAGGCGCTCTCCGGCGCAGTCGAAGGCGGGCGCCTGGCCTCGTGGTGGTATCGCCTGCGCCACCTGCTGCGCTCCAACACCCGCACCGGAAGCCGTCGCAACATCCACGCGCATTACGACCTGGGCAATGATTTCTACCAGCTGTGGCTGGACCCCAGCATGACCTACTCCAGCGCCATCTTCAGCCAGCCCGGCCAGAGCCTGGCCTCGGCACAGGCCGCCAAGTACCAGCGCATCATCGACCAGCTCGGCCTGCGCAGCGGCGACCGCGTGCTGGAAATCGGCTGCGGCTGGGGTGGCTTTGCCGAACATGCGGCGCGCCTGGGCATCCGCGTGCACGGCGTGACCATCTCGCCGGCGCAACTGGCCTTCGCTCAGGATCGCCTGCGCCATCAGCAGCTGGATCACCTGGCGCACCTGGAACTGTGCGACTACCGCGACCTGGACGGCCAATACGACGCCGTCGTCTCCATCGAGATGTTCGAAGCCGTCGGCGAGCGTTTCTGGCAGACCTACTTCGACACCGTCGCGGCGCGCCTCAAAGCCGGCGGCCGCGCCCTGATCCAGTCGATCACCATTGATGAAGCCGTCTTCGAACGCTACCGCGACAGCGCCGACTTCATCCGCGAATTCATCTTCCCCGGCGGCATGCTGCCCAGCCACGAGCGCTTCTCGCGTGGCGCCCAGCGCGCCGGCCTGGCCACCCGCGACCGCTTCCATTTCGGACGCGACTATGCCGAAACCCTGCGCCGCTGGAACGACACCTTCCAGGCCCGGCGCGAGACCATCGCCGCCCAGGGCTTCGATGAACGCTTCCGTCGCCTGTGGCAGCTGTATTACGTGTTCTGTGAAGTCGGCTTCGACGAAGGCCAGACCGATGTGGTGCAGTTCCTCTTGCAGAAGGAGTGAGTCATGGATGCCATCGCAATGCGCAAGGACGCCCGGGGGCGTCGGGGGAGCTGGCTGGCCTTGATCATGCTTGCCGTACTGGCACTGGCGCTGGGCGGATGCGCCTCGCAGCAGCTGTCCGACTATGCCGGCAAGACGCCGGTGTTCGATCCGGCGGTGTTCTTCAAGGGCCGCACCGAAGCCTGGGGCATGTTCCAGAAGCGCGGTGGCGAAGTGGCGCGGCGCTTCCATGTCGTGGTCACCGGCAGCGTCGAGGGCAATACCCTGACCCTGGACGAGCGCTTCCGCTATGACGACGGCCAGACCCAGACCCGCGTCTGGACCCTGGTGCGCCAGCCCGACAACAGCTGGCGCGGAAGCGCCGGTGACGTCATCGGCGAGGCCATCGGCCACACCGCCGGCAACGCCCTGCACTGGAACTACACGCTGCTGCTGCCGGTGGATGACAAGCAATACGAAGTCCAGATGGATGACTGGATGTACCAGATGGACGAGCGCACCCTCATCAATCGCACCAGCATGCGCAAGTTCGGGGTTGAAGTCGGCCAGGTCACGCTGTTCTTCCGCAAGGAGGGGGTATGAGCATCCACACCAGTCCGCTGCCCAAGCAGGCCGCATCCGAGCGTGCCCCGATCTCGCGACCGGCGGTGCTGTTCGGTCCCATGAACCAGCCGGTCAGTGACCTGCGCGGCCTGCGCATCTGGCTGGTCGGCGCCTCCAGCGGCATCGGCGCCGAACTGGCGCGCCAGGCCCTGCAGGCCGGTGCGCGCGTGGCGCTGTCGGCACGCCGGGGCGATGTATTGCAGGAAGTGGCCGCAGGTCACAAGAATGCATTCATCGCCCCGCTCGACGTGCTCTGCCACGACGCCTGGCGCGACCAGCATGCACGCATCCTGGAGGCCTTCGGCGGTATCGACCTGTTGGTCTTCTGTGCCGCCAAATACCGGCCCGAACGCAGCTGGGAAGTCCAGGAAGACGAAGCCGAGCACACCATCCGCACCAATCTCGCCAGCGTCTATTCGGCGCTCGGTGCGGCACTGCCGGACATGCTGGCCCGCGGCAGCGGCGGCATCGCCCTGGTGGCCAGCGTGGCCGGTTATGTCGGCCTGCCCGGCGCGAGCGTCTACGGCCCGGGCAAGGCGGCCCTGATCAATCTGGCGGAAATCCTCTACAGCGACCTGCGACCCAAGGGCTTGAACGTCTATCTGGTCAATCCGGGTTTCGTGAAGACCGACCTGACCGACAAGAACGACTTCCCCATGCCGGCCATCCAGACCCCGCAGCAAGCCGCCAGCGCCATCTGGCGCGGCATTGCCGAGGGTCGCTTCGAGATCCATTTCCCGCTGCGCTTCACGGCCTGGCTGAAGATATTGCGGCTCTTGCCGTTCCGCCTGCGCTTCATGCTGTTCCAGCGCTTCCTGCTGAACTGAATTGAATGAATGACTGAGTCGACTGAATTGACGATGCAGAACCTGGACCGATTACTGCAATGGTATGCCGCGCTGGATCGCGCCAGCCTGGAGCGCATCGACGCGTTCTATGCGCCACAGGCCCTGTTCAAGGACCCCTTCAATGACGTCAAGGGCGTGCGCTCGATCCGCGCCATCTTCGCGCACATGTTCGCCACCACCGAGGACCCGCGTTTCGTGATCCTGGAGCGCATGGGGCAGGGCGAGCAGGGCTTCGCCACCTGGCGTTTCGAGTTCCGGCTCAAGGGACATTTCTATACGGTGCTGGGGGCGACGCATTTCCGCTTCGATGAGGCGGGACGGGTCAGCGAACATCGCGATTACTGGGATGCGGCTGAGGAGCTGTGGCAGAAACTGCCCGTCATCGGCGGGCCGGTCAAGTGGTTGCGGGGGCGGTTCAGGGCGACCGGGCATTGAGCGGCCGCCCTGTTGGATGTCATTGCCAGAACGGCGAGGCCGCAGAGATCAGACCAGCGATGTACAGGGCGCCTTCGGCGAGCATGGGCAGGATGGGCATGTGATTCTCCTTCGGTTTATTGCCAGAACGGCGAGGCTGCAGAGATCAGACCGGCGATGTACAGGGCGCCTTCGGCAAGCATGGGCAGGATGGGCATGTTGTTCTCCTTGGGTTGATGCCGTCAGCGGTTTGCGTCTGGCCATGTAGTCATCATGCCGTCGAGCCATTACAGGTCGATTGCAGGAAACCACCCCCGGATTTCAATTGAAACAGTTCCGCCCGCCAGCCCGGTAGCGCAGGTCAGTCGGTGGTGCTGGGGCTCCAGAATGCCTGCTTCACCGCCGGCAGGGCCAGCAGGCGCTCGATCAGCGCGTCCAGTTCGTCGCCATTGACCGAGGTGGCCGCCAGGGTCGCCTCGATTTCCACCTCGTCTTCGGCAAAGGGCCGCACCTCCAGGTCGTGCAGGGGATAGCGGCTCTGCTCCAGCATGTCGGTCACGGCAGCCAGCACACGCTTCTGGTGCTCGCTCTCCACGATCAGGTGCAGGGTGTTGGTCACTTCCACCGACGGCACATCCAGCGGCTTGCGGTTGATGGTATTGACCACCGGACGCAACAGCGTATTGGCCGCCAGCACGAAGACGGTCGCCAGGATCGCCTCCAGGAGCAGGTCGGCGCCCGCCGCCGCCCCCACCGCCGCTGAGCCCCACAAGGTCGCGGCGGTATTGATGCCGCGCACATTGCCTTCCTCGCGCATGATCACGCCCGCGCCCAGGAAGCCCACCCCCGACACCACATAGGCCACCACATGCACCGCGCCCTCATGGCCGCCCATGCGATTGGCCATGTCCACGAAGACCGCCGCACCCAGTGCCACCAACACATTGGTGCGCAGACCGGCAGTGCGTTGCCGGTACTGGCGTTCCAGCCCGATCAGACCGCCCAGGATGAAGGCCGCGGTCAGGCTGATGAGGGTATCGAGCAGGGAAGCGAGATTGATGTTGGCGAGAATTTGCATGGAGATCAGGTCTGGACGATGTGGAAGGGCAGGGCCGCTGCGCAATGGTGCGCGATGATGCCGGACAAATGCAACAGGCGCGTGACAAACGGACCGGGCGTATACGCTGCAAGCGCGGCCGGCAAGGCCTACAATCCGGGGTTCCGCCTTCTCGGGCAGCAAGATGACTTATCCACAAGGAGTTTCCATGAGCAGCAAAGTAGCCCTGATCACCGCCGCCGGCAGCGGCATGGGCGCCGCCGCGGCGCGTCGCCTGGCGGCCGACGGTTTCCAGGTTGGCATTCTTTCGTCATCCGGCAAGGGCGAGGCGCTGGCCGCCGAACTGGGCGGCATCGGCGTGACCGGTTCCAACCAGTCGGTGGACGACCTGCAGCGCCTGGTGGACCTGGCCGTGCAACGCTGGGGCCGCGTCGATGTGCTGGTCAACAGCGCCGGCCACGGCCCGCGCGCGCCCATTCTCGACATCACCGACGAGGACTGGCATCGCGGCATGGATACCTACCTGCTCAACGTGATCCGCCCCACGCGCCTGGTCACGCCGCTGATGCAGCAGGCCGGCGGTGGCGCCATCATCAACATTTCCTCGGCCTGGGCCTTCGAGCCGTCCGACATGTTCCCGACCTCGGCGGTGTTCCGCGCTGGCCTGGCCGCCTTCACCAAACTCTTCGCCGACAAGTACGCCCCTGACAACATCCGCATCAACAACGTCCTGCCAGGCTGGATCGACAGCCTGCCGCAACGCGAAGAGCGCCGCGCCGGCGTGCCCATGCAGCGCTACGGCACCAGCGACGAAGTGGCGGCCACCATCGCCTTCCTGGCCTCGCCCGGCGCAGGTTACATCACCGGCCAGAACCTCAGGGTCGATGGCGGGCTGATGCGTTCGGTCTGAGGGCGCTGCCCGCCATGGCCGCGTATGCGGACCATGGCGGGTGCTGCACTGCATCGTTTTTCATTCTTTCTGTTGTTTCCTGCAAAAAAGTATCGGTCGTCCGGCGCTGGTGATGTAGAAGCCCCGCCGGGCGGGTACTAAGATGCGGTCAATGACAGAAACTGCCAACTTCGAGTTGCCAGTTTCGATAAAGAAAATGCTCTCGATTGAGAGGAGACACGATGCAACCCGACCTGGAACTGGTCCATATCCGCAAGGGCGAATCCTTTGCGGCCTGGATGCACGGCTACCCTTTCCGTACCGTGCGTTGGCATTACCATCCCGAATACGAAATCCATCTGGTGGTGGCCACCCGCGGCCGCTTCTATGTGGGCGACCACATCGGGGACTTTGCTCCGGGGCAACTGGTCATGACCGGCCCCAATCTTCCACAGAACTGGATTTCCGATATCGCCCGCGACGAAGTGGTGCCGGTGCGCTCGCTGGTGATCCAGTTTCCCGCGCAACTGGTGGACCAGTGCGCGGCCGGCATTGCCGAGATGGAAGCCATCATGCCGCTGCTGGAGCGCAGCCATCGCGGCCTGCTGTTCGACCAGGCCACCAGCGACACCGTGCGCCCGCTGATGCAGCGCCTCATCGACCAGCGTGGCTTGAAGCGCCTGGCCCTGTTTTGGGACATCCTCGACGTGCTGGCCAATGCCCCCGAGCCGGAGGTGCTGGCCAGCCTGTCCTATAAGCTGGACCTGTCGGACATGCAGGGCAGCGGCCTTAACCGCGCCATCGCCTACCTGCGCGAACACTTGACCGACGACATCGGCGAGCAGGATCTGGCCGACATGGTAGGCCAGCACCCGAGCAGCTTCTCGCGGGCCTTCAAGCGCCATACCGGCACCACGCTCGTGCGCTACAAGAACCAGTTGCGCGTCGATCTCGCCTGCCTGGCCCTGCTGACGCGGCCGGAGGCACGCATCACCGACATCTGCTACGAGACCGGTTTTTCCAACCTGTCCAATTTCAACCGTCATTTCCACCGCATCAAGGGCATGTCGCCCTCGGCATTTCGCAACACCTTTGCCACCAACAGCCTCTTTGCCGCGACCGGATAGTCAGGGCGGCGGCTGAGCTACGGAGCAGGTTTTCCCGGCTCGACATCTTCATCCGCGAACACATTCAAGGCAGCAATCACAGCATTCAGGAAAGCCTCCGCTTTCCGGAACAGGACAGGCATTGCCTGTCGCCCGCAAGAGCAATCCGAACGCCATCCGCAAGCAAGTACACGACCAACAACAATGGAGACTGCAATGAATAAAGCACTGAGAAGCCTGGCCTTGACCGGCGCCATCCTGGCCAGCTTCGGCACCACCCCGGCAAGCGCTCAGGAACTGGGCAAGCTCAAGATCGGCATGAGCTTCCAGGAAATGAACAACCCCTATTTCGTCTCCATGAAGAAGGCCCTGGACGACGCCGCCAAGTCCTTCGGCGCCAAGGTCATCGTCACCGATGCCGCCCACAACGTGGCCAAGCAGCTCGCCGACATCGAAGACATGCTGCAGCAGAACATCGACATCCTGCTCATCAATCCCACCGACTCGGCCGGGGTGGAGGCCGCGGTGAAGGCCGCCAAGGCGCGCAATGTGATCGTGGTGGCGGTCGATGCCAACGCCGCTGGTCCGGTGGACATGTTCGTCGGTTCCAAGAACAAGGACGCCGGCTACCAGTCCTGCCGTGCGCTGGCCGATGCCATCGGTGGCAAGGGGGAAGTGGCCATCCTCGACGGCATCCCGGTGGTCCCGATCCTGCAGCGCGTGGAGGGTTGCAGGCAGGCCCTGGCGGAATACAAGGACATCAAGCTGGTGGACAAACAGAACGGCCGCCAGGACCGCTCGGTTGCGCTGGGTGTGGTGGAGAACATGATCCAGTCCAAGCCCAACCTGAAGGGCATCTTCTCCGTCAACGACGGTGGTGCCATGGGTGCGCTGGCCGCCATCCAGGGCAGCGGCAAGGACATCAAGCTGACCTCGGTGGATGGCGCGCCGGAGGCGATCAAGGCCATCGCCGACGGCGGCCCTTTCATCGAGACCACGGCGCAGTTCCCGCGTGACCAGGTGCGGGTGGGCCTGGCCATGGCGTTGGCCAAGAAGTGGGGCGCACGCGTAGTGCCCAAGGAAGTCCCCATCGACGTCATGCCGGTGACCAGGAAGAACGCCGCAGGTTTCAGCTGGTAAGCCGTCGGCGCGCCGCGCTTGCGCGTGCGCGCCTTTCTTTCCCTTGATGGAGGCAGCCATGCTCCAACTGACTGGTATCAAGAAGCACTTCGGCCCGGTGACGGTGCTGCGCGGCGTCGAGCTGGCGGTCAAGGCCGGCGAGGTCCACGCGCTGCTGGGTGAGAACGGCGCCGGCAAGTCCACGCTGATGAAGATCCTGTGCGGCATCGTCACGCCGGATGCAGGTGAAATCCGCATCGGCGGCCAGGTCTGTCGCTTTGCCAGCTACGACCAGGCCATCGCCGCCGGCATCGGCGTGGTGTTCCAGGAGTTTTCGCTCATCCCCTACCTGGACGCGGTGGACAACATGTTCCTGGCGCGCGAATTGCGCAGCCCGCTGGGCCTGCTCAAGCGGACCGCCATGCGGCGCCGGGCTGCGCAGATCATCGCGCAACTGGGTGTGGATATCCCGTTGGAAGTCCCTGTCTGCAAGCTCTCGGTGGCGCAGCAGCAGTTCGTGGAAATCGCCAAGGCGCTGGCGCTGGAGGCTCGTATCCTGGTACTGGATGAACCGACCGCCACGCTGACGCCGGCGGAAGTCGCGCATCTGTTCAAGGTCATGCGCGGCCTGCGCGAGCAGGGAGTGGCGATCATCTTCATCTCGCACCATCTGGAAGAAATCTTCGAGATCGGCGACCGCATCACCGTCCTGCGCGATGGTGCCTACGTCGGCAGCTGCGCGGTCGCCGAGGTGGACCAGGCACGACTGGTGGAAATGATGGTGGGACGCCGCATCGAGAACTGCTTTCCGCCCAAACCACTCACGCAATCCGGAGCAACCGCCCAGGAGGTGCTGCTGGATGTGCATGCATTGCAGCTCCGACGTCACAGTCCTGTGTCGCGCTTCCAGTTGCGGCGCGGCGAGATACTCGGCTTTGCCGGCCTGGTCGGTTCCGGCCGCAGCGAGACCGTGCTGGCCATGCTGGGCGCGCATCCCGCGCTGACCTGCAAGCTCTCCATGCACGGCGTGCCGCTGCGCCTGGCCGATCCGGCCGCGGCCCTGCAGGCCGGTATCGGTCTGCTGCCGGAAAGTCGCAAGGAGCAGGGACTCATCACCAGTTTCCCCATCCTGCATAACATCTCGCTGAACAACTACGGCAAGTATGAACTGGGCGGGTTGTTTCTGGATCGCCGGCGTGAAGCCGAGGTCACCCGGGCGGCCATGCAGCGGGTGCGGGTCAAGGCGACGGATGCGGCAGCGCGGGTCGATACGCTGTCCGGCGGCAACCAGCAGAAGGTGGTGATTGCACGCTGGATCAACCACGACATGCAGGTGCTGATCTTCGACGAGCCCACGCGGGGTATCGATGTCGGCGCCAAGGCCGAAATCTACCAGCTCATGCGCCAATTCACTGCGCAAGGCCATTCCATCATCATGATCTCTTCCGAGTTGCCGGAGGTGGTCGGCATGTCCGACCGGGTCTGCGTCTTCAAGGGCGGCGGCATCGTCGCCACCCTCGAAGGCGAGGCCGTCAATGCCGAAGAGATCATGACCCATGCCACCACGGGGAGACTCCATCATGCAGCCTGACTCAAACGCAAACGCAAATGCCAACGCACATGCAATCCCAAGCGACGCCACCCCGGCACATGCTTCTTCCCGGGTTCGCTGGCGCGCCCTGGTCCATTCGCCACTGGCGCTGCCGCTGGCCGGACTGGTGGTGGTGTCGCTCCTGATGGGCCTGGCCTCGGACAACTTCTTCACCGTCTCCAACTGGCTCAATGTGCTGCGGCAGGTATCCATCGTCGGCATCCTGGCCGTGGGCATGAGCTTCGTGATCCTCACCGGCGGCATCGACCTGTCGGTTGGCGCGGCCATGGCCCTGGCCGGCACGCTGTCGGCCGGACTGATCGTCAACAGCGGCCTGCCCGCACCGGCGGCCCTGCTGGCCGGGGTGGCACTGGCGGTGGGTATCGGCTTGCTCAACGGAGTATTGGTGGCCTGGGGGCGCATGCCGGCCATCATCGTCACGCTCGCCACCATGGGCGTGGCGCGCGGCGTCGGGCTGATCTATTCGGGGGGCTACCCGATCTCGGGTCTGCCGGGCTGGATTGCCTGGTTCGGGGTGGGGCGCATCGGCCCGATCCCGGTGCCGGTGATCCTCATGCTGCTGGTCTATGCACTGGCCTGGGTGCTGTTGCAACGCACGCCGTTCGGGCGCCACGTCTATGCCATCGGCGGCAACGAGATGGCGGCGCGCCTGTCGGGCGTGAAGACGGCACGCATCAAGCTGGCGGTGTATGCGATCTCCGGTTTCACCTCGGGTCTGGCGGCCATCATCCTGACCGGGCGCCTGATGTCCGGCCAACCCAACGCCGGTGTCGGCTTCGAGCTCGATGCGATTGCCGCCGTGGTGCTGGGTGGCACCGCCATTGCGGGCGGTCGCGGGCTGGTGCTGGGGACCCTGATCGGCGCGGTGTTGCTGGGCATCCTCAACAACGGCCTGAACCTGATGGGCATCAATCCCTACCTGCAGGACATCATCCGGGGCGTGATCATCCTGCTGGCCATCTATATCGCACGGGAATGGCGCTGAGTCCTTCCATCGCTGTTTTTGATTCCTCTTTTCAGCCCTCTCATTCAACCTAAGGAGATAGACATGACGCAATCCCTGGCTGGCAAGATCGCCGTCATCACCGGCGCGGCCTCCGGCATCGGCCTGGCCACCACCGAAAAATTGCTGGCCAACGGCGTGACCGTGGTCATGGTGGACTGGAACGCCAAGGCCCTCGACGAACTCGCCGCTCGCCTCGGTCCGCAGGCCGTCCCGCAGGTGACCAATCTGCTGGACGCCGACAGTTGCGCGGCCATGGTGCCGGAGATCCTGCAAAAGGTCGCGCACATCGACATCCTCCATTGCAATGCCGGTACCTACATCGGCGGCGACCTGGTGGATACCACCGCCGAGGCCATCGACCGCATGCTCAATCTCAACGTCAACGCGGTCATGAAGAACGTCCATGCGGTCGCGCCTCACATGATGGCCCGCAAGAGCGGCGACATCATTGTCACCTGCTCGGTGGCTGGTCACTTCCCGACCTATTGGGAGCCGGTCTATGCCGGTTCAAAGTGGGCCATTACCTGCTTCGTGCAGACCATGCGACGTCAGATGATCCCGCATGGCGTGCGGGTGGGACAGGTCTCACCGGGGCCGGTCATCTCGGCCCTGCTGGCCGACTGGCCGGAGGAAAACCTGCGCAAGGCCAAGGAGTCCGGCAGCCTGATCGAGCCCGCCGAGGTGGCCGATGCGGTCGAGTACATGCTCACCCGCAGCCGCAATGTGACCATCCGCGATATGCTCGTTCTCCCCACCAATTTCGACCGGGTATGAACAGGGCAGGTGGTGTTCAGGTCCCGACGAACAGAGACAGCAGCGAGAACAGCGAGGAAAGATGGAGACCTATCTGATCGGCATCGATGTCGGCACCGGCTCTGCCCGGGCCGGCGTATTCCGGCGTGACGGCAGGCTGCTGGCCAGTGCCCGGCATGACATTGCGCTCTTTCGCGACGAGCGCCGGGCGCGCGTCGAACAATCCAGCACCCAGATCTGGAAGGCGGTCTGCCAGGCCGTGCGGGCGGCGGTGGCGCGGGCCGACATCGATCCGGCAGCGGTCAGCGGTATCGGCTTCGACGCCACCTGTTCGCTGGTGGTGCAGGGCGCTCGGGGTGGCGTGGGTGACCCCGACCATCCCGAACGCGACGTCATCGTCTGGATGGATCACCGCGCACTGGAGCAGGCGCAGCGCATCAATGCCGGCGGGCATGCGGTGCTGTCCTATGTGGGCGGCGTGATCTCGCCCGAGATGGAAACCCCCAAGCTGCTATGGCTGAAGGAACAACTGCCCGAGGTCTATCACAGCGCCGCGCAATTCTTCGACCTCACCGATTTCCTCACCTGGAAAGCCACCGGTTCGCTGCAGCGCTCGTCCTGTACGGTGACCTGCAAATGGACCTACCTGGCCCACGAAGGTCGCTGGGATGCCGATTATTTCCGAAGCATCGGCCTGGGCGACCTGGCCGACGACGGCTTTGTCCGCATCGGCCAGGAAGTGGTCTGGCCCGGTACGGCCTTGCGCGGCGGCCTCAGCGCGCAGGCTGCGCAGGCGCTGCAGTTGCGACCCGGTATCGCGGTGGCGGCGGGGCTGATCGACGCCCATGCGGGCGGCATCGGCACGGTGGCCGCACGCGGCGGCGCCGAGGATGCGGCGGCCTGCATGGCCTATGTGTTCGGTACCTCGTCCTGCACCATGACCAGCCATGCCGAACCGGTCTTCGTCCCTGGCGTCTGGGGGCCGTACTACAACGCCATGGCACCGGGCATGTGGTTGAACGAAGGCGGACAGTCGGCCGCCGGCGCCGCCATCGACCACTTGCTGCGACTGCACCCGGCCGAGCCGCAGGCGCGCCAGCAGGCTGCCGCCGAGCAGATGGAACTGCCGCAATGGCTGGCACAGCGTGCCTTGCAGGTGGTGGCGCATCCCTCGCAGGCAGCCTGGCTGGCCGGGCAGATCAACGTGGTGCCGGAGTTCCTGGGCAACCGCTCGCCACTGGCCGACCCGCAGGCCCGGGCGCTGTTGCTGGGCCTGGGTATGGAGCAGGACATCGACAGCCTGGTGGCGCTCTATGTGGCCGGCCTGTGCAGCCTGGGATATGGCCTGCGACAGATCATCGAAGCCCAGGCGGCGCGGGGTTTGCGTATCGCCAGCATCTCGGTATCGGGCGGCGCCGGCACCCATGCGCTGACACGCCAGTTGCTGGCCGACACCACTGGCCTGCCGGTGGAGATCACCGCCTGTCCGGAACCGGTGCTGCTGGGCTCGGCCATGCTGGCGGCGGTGGCCGCTGGCACCTATGCCGACCTGCGCTGCGCCATGTCGGCCATGTCCAGCGTCGCCGGGCGCGAGCAGGCCGCCGGTGGCGACATTGCGCGGCTGCATGCGGCGCGCTACCAGGTCTTCCTCAACAGCCAGCAACTGGCGCGCGCGTCGCGCGACAGCCTGGCGCCGCTGCTGGCCGCGCAGGCCGGGCAGCGACATTGAACAGGAGCACGTCATGGAATTTGCAGGAACATCGGTCATCATCACCGGCGCCGGCAAGGGCATCGGCCGGGCCTGCGCGCGCCTGATGGCGCAGCGCGGCGCCGAGGTGATCGCGCTCTCGCGTACCGCCAGCGACCTGGACAGCCTGCGCGAGGAAATCGGCTCGCGTTCCGTGCAGGTCGACCTGGCCGACCCGGCCGCCGCCCGGCATGCCATGGCGCAGGCAGGCCGCGCCGATTATCTGATCAACAGCGCCGGCATCAACATTCTGCAATCGAGTACCGAGATGAGTGACCGGGCCTATGAAGCGATCCTGGGCGTGAACCTGCGCGCCGCCCTCGTCACCTGCCAGGCCTTCGCCCGTGAGCGCATCGCCGCCGGCGGTGGTGGGGCCATCGTCAATATCACTTCGATTGCCGGCCATCGCGGCTTTGCCGAGCATCTCTGCTACGCGGCCTCCAAGGCCGGTCTGGAGGGCGCGACCCGGGTCCTGGCCAGGGAACTGGGGCCGCACGGCATCCGCGTCAATGCGGTGGCCCCTACCATTACCCTGACGGAACTGGCCGAAGCCGCCTGGAGCGATCCAGCCAAATCGGCCCCAATGATGGCGCGCCATCCCCTGGGCCGCTTCGCCTCGGCCGAGGAGGTGGCGCGCAGCATCGCCATGCTGCTCTCGGGCGATGCCGCCATGTTGACGGGGGTGGTGCTGCCGGTGGATGGGGGATTCCTGGCGGTCTAGTGGTGAATACAGCGCCAGTGCAGCGTTAATGCCGTCTCGGGGCACTATCCATGCAAAAGGGGCGACCAACCGGTCGCCCCTTTGTGCTTTTTGTGCTTTCAGCCGGCAGCGTCAGCACCGCTGCCCGTCTGGTGTGAGATCAGCGACCGATCTGGTGGCCGATCACGCCGCCGACGGCTGCGCCACCGGCAGTGCCGATGCCGCTGCCACCGGTCAGGATGGCGCCGCCCACGGCACCGACGGTGGCGCCGATGGCGGTGTTCTTGTCTCGGGTGCTCATGTTGCTGCAGCCGGTCATGGCGGTCAGCGCAATGGCAGTGACGGAAATGGCTGCGATCTTGTGTAGAGTTTTCATGATTTTTTTCCTGATCGTGAAGGTTGGTTCCTTGTTTTGGGGGACCGGCTCGCGCATCAACTATTGCTTCGCCCGCGTCGCCGGTACTGCAATAGACCAGCTTGGGCTAGAAAAAATTCGAGCTTTCACAACTTCTCTTACAGTTGTTACATACTCGGGCCTGCCCGACATGGCGACAATTGTGCGGGCGGGCAAAAAAGTTATCAAAATAGAAAATCCAAAAACATCCAAAACCACACCGACCAGAGAGAGACCTCATGCGATTGACCTCCCGTTTGCGCCGGGCCGCCGGCCTGCTTTTCACTCACACGCTGACCATCACCCTCACCTCGGCCAGCCTGCTGCTGGGCGCCGCACCCAGCCACGCGGCCCAGCCGCCCAAGCCGGTGGAAGGCAGCTGGGTCGCCCCGAGCTTCCAGTTCCACACCGGCCAGACGCTGGAAAACCTGCGCCTGCACTACGTCACCCTGGGCGATCGCAGCAAGCCGGCGGTGCTGGTGCTGCACGGGACCTACCAGAGCGCCGGGGCCATGCTCTCCAGGGATTTCGGCGGCCAGTTGTTCGGCCCCGGCCAGCCGCTGGATGCCAGCAAGTACTTCATCATCATTCCCGATGGCATCGGCGTGGGCAAATCCACCAAGCCTTCCGATGGCCTGCGCGCGGCCTTCCCGCAGTACAACTATGCCGACATGGTATTGGCGCAATACCGCATGCTCACCGAAGGCATGGGCGTGCAGCACCTGCGCCTGATCATCGGCAATTCCATGGGCGGCATGCAGACCTGGCTGTGGGGCGGCAACTACCCCGGCTTTGCTGACGGCCTGGTGCCGATGGCCTCGCAGCCCACCGAGATGGCCAGCCGTAACTGGATGATGCGGCGCATGCTGGTGGAATCCATCAAGCAGGACCCGGCCTGGAACAATGGCAACTACACCACCCAGCCCCCCTCGCTGCGCCTGGCCAACAACATGTTCGTCTTTGCCACCAATGGCGGCACGCTGGCCTACCAGGCCATGGCCGGCACCCATGCACAAGCCGACAAGCTGGTCGACGAACGCCTGGCCGCGCCGGTAACGGCCGATGCCAATGACTTTATCTACCAGTGGGGTTCGTCGGCCGACTACAATGCCGCGCCCGGCCTGTCCAAGATCAAGGTGCCGGTGCTGGCCATCAACTCCGCCGACGACGAGCGCAACCCGCCCGAGACCGGCATCCTGCAGGCGGCCCTGAAGGACGTGCCGAGCGCGCAGTTGCTGCTGATCCCGGCCAGCGCCGAGACCCGTGGCCATGGCACCACCGGCATGGCGAAGTTCTACGCGCGCGAACTGGAACAGTTCATCCAGGCCTTGCCGCAGCGTTGACGGCCGCCTCGGCCTTGCATTCGGCGGACGGCTTCCAGCTGGCACCATGCAGCTGGAAGCCGCTCTTGCCGCTGCTCTTGACGTGATACATGGCGGCATCGGCCTGCTCCAGCAGCAGCGACAGGTCGCTGCCGTGGCTGGGATAGAGACTGATGCCGATACTGGCGCCCAGCACGAACTGCTGATCGCCCACCTCGATGGGCGCGGCCAGCCTGGCCAGCAGTTTGCGGGCGATTTCGGGGGCCTGTTCCTGATGCTCCAGCTGGGTGGCGATGACGGTGAATTCATCGCCTCCCAGGCGGGCGCAGATGTCGGTACTGCGCACGGCTTCCTTCAGGCGCTGGGCCACGCACTTGAGCACCTTGTCCCCGACCGCATGCCCGGCCTTGTCGTTGACCGGCTTGAAGTTGTCCAGGTCGATGTAGTACACCGCCACCAGATGATGGGGGCGGGTGGCCAGCAAGAGAGCCTGATCGAACAGCTTGTTCATGAAATGCTTGTTGTAGAGCCCGGTCAACGGATCCTTGAAGGCCATCGTCAAGGCCTTGGCCTCGGCGCTGAGTAGCCGCCGCTGGAACAGCGAGAGGATGGCCGCCAGCAGGCTCATGTACTGCAAAGCCGCCAATACCGTCCCCAGCACGAAGCCATGGTCCAGCCAGCTCGGATAGAGCGCGCCGATCGGCCCGCCGCATGCCCAGTGCAGCAGCAGGGCGCCGAAGGCGGCGGCCATGACACGGCGGATCAGGGGCAGGCAATCCAGCTCGGTCCTGACGATGAACCACAGCACATAGCCCAGGATGAAGACGTTGAAGGCGGCGTAGAGGGGGCTGCGGATCAGCGGCACCGGCAGCCCGCTCCAGGAGGTCAGCAACCACAGCATGGTCGTACCGCTGACCAGCGCCACCAGCCAGGGATGGATGCCGACCTTGAAGAAGCGTGCGAAGCCCACCGCCAGGAAACTCTTTTCCAGGATCGTGAAACTGCCATAGACCACATTGGACAAGGCCGGATCTTTCAGCGGCGCCAGGAACAGGAAACTCAGGCGCGCCACCAGCGCACAGCCGATGGCTGCGGCCCACCAGCTTGCGCCGGGATTGGTGCGTGGAATCCTTGATGCCAGCAGGAACAGGGCGATGAAGACGCAATACACCCCGGCCCCGAACGCGTGCACGATCTCATGTTGCATGGCGCCCCCTTGCGCTTGGCCCTTTGCTTCGTCCAGCCATCGTCGAGCAGTCGCTGCTCCCCCGCGGCCATCATAGCGAAGGGGGATGGAGGCGTACAAGGGGGCGAGCGCGATTGGCCGGCAGCATCCTGCCGGGCAATATTGTCCCGGGGAAAACGCTTGAGTACGCCGCAGCCGGCGGGGAGGGTCAGCCCAGCCGGGCCTGGCTGGGCGGGTGACCGATGATGCGCTTGAAGGCGCGGCTGAAGGAGGCTTCCGAATCGTAGCCGAGGCGCTCGGCCACCACCGCCACGCGCAGCCCGTCGCGCGCGATCCAGTGGCGCGCCTGGAACATCTTCACCCGGGCCACATACTTGGCCGGGGTCTCGCCCACCGCGCTGGAAAACTTTTCGATGAAGCTCGATCGCGAGGCCCCCATCAGCGACGCCAGTTCGGCCACCGACCAGTCGCGCTCCGGATGCTGGTGCACCGCCGCCAGCACGCGCCCGATCTGCGGGCAGCGCACCGCCGCGATCCAGCCGCTGGCATCGGTGCAGGCGCATTCCACCCAGCCCCGGATGATGCTGGCCGCCAGCACATCGGCCAGGCGCGCCAGGATGCCGCAGGCGCCGATGCGGTTGAGCACCACCTCGCGCTCCATCGCATCGAGCAGCGCCAGCACCGCCGGGTCGCGCTGGGCCAGGTCGCAGGCGCGCATGGCCTCCGGCATCATCATCAACAGCGGATGCAGCGGATCGAGATTGAAGCGCAGCGTGCCGGAAAACAGCACATGCGAGGGCGCCGCCGTGACGGCTTCGGCACTGGCCCGGTCTACCTCGGCCAGGCCTGGCGCGCTGTCGTCCACCAGAAACAGGTTTTCCGCCAGCGCCTTGCGCGCCAGCTTGCCGATCTCCACCGTCGGCAGTCCCGGCGTGCTGGCCAGGGCATGCAGTGAACCCCGCGGCAGCAACACCGCATCGCCGGCATTGAGCTGCAGCCAGTCATCCTGGCCGACCTGCATCCAGCAACTGCCCTGGGCGACAAAATGGAAAGTCGCCTCACGTCGCGCCCGAAAGGCCACGGCCCACGGCTCATGCAGCACATAGCGCGCATATTCCACGCCATCCAGCCGCAGGCCCAGCAGGATTTCGGTCAGCGCATCGCCTGGATCAGCCTGATGGGGCTGGCGCACGGCAGGCGCGGGACGGAACCCGGCAAGGGTCTCGGGGATATCGGACAAGTTTGGACGAATAGTCATCTTATTGCGAAATATCGGCATGGAAAGTCCAGACATTTAACCATAAACTTCGCTTCCCTGTGATAAGAAAGGTATTTCCATGTCCAACCCCGGCACCCTCGAGGCCCCGCTGACCCAGACGTCGGCCCCGGCTCGCCCAGCTTCCCCTCCTGCCCACGAAGCAGGGCAGGAGGCCCCCGCCAACTGGGCCGGCATTGCCAGCCTGGCGCTCGGCGTCTTCAGCCTGGTCACCGCCGAATTCCTGCCGGCCAGCCTGCTGACGGCCATCGCCACCGACCTGCACGTCTCCGACGGCGCCGCCGGCCAGGCCGTCACTGCCACTGCCATCGTCGGCGCCGTGGCCGCACCCAGCATCCCGCTGCTGACCCGCAATATCGACCGCAAGCGCGTGGTGCTGATGCTCTCGCTGCTGCTGCTGATCTCCAACATCCTGGCCGTGACCGCGCCCAGCCTGCCGGTGCTGCTGGTGGCGCGGGTCCTGCTGGGGGTGGCGCTGGGCGGCTTCTGGTCGATGGCGGCAGCCCTGGCCATGCGCCTGGTGCCGGAACGCCTCTTCGCCCGTGCCATGTCGCTGATCTTGACCGGGGTCTCGGTGGCGACCGTCTGCGCCGCCCCCATCGGTGCCTACATGGGCAATCTGTGGGGCTGGCGCAGCGCCTTCGTGGCCGCTGGCGTGGTCAGCCTGGTGGCCATCGCGATCCAGTGGATCGCCATTCCCCGGCTGCCGCCCAAGGATCACCCCAGCCTCAAGGTCTTGTCCGAACTGCTGGGCCGCACCGATGTGCGGGTGGCCCTGCTGGCGGTACTGCTGGTGGTGTCGGGGCATTTTGCCGGCTTCACCTATATCCGCCCGCTGATGGAGCAGATCACCCACATGTCGGTGGCCACCATCTCGGCGGTGTTGCTGGGCTATGGCGTGGGCGGCTTCTTCGGTAACTTTGCCGGCGGTTTCATCGCCGAGCGCAGCGAGCGCTATGCCATCGTGGCCGGCGGTACCCTGATTGCGCTGCTGGCGGCGTCCCTGTGGGTGGCCGGCAGCTCGCCGGTGGTGGCAGCCATCGCCATCACGCTGTGGGGCTTTGCCTTTGGCGCCTTCCCGGTCGGCTTCCAGACCTGGATCGTGCGGGCCGCTCCGGACCATGCCGAAGGTGCCGGTGGCCTGCTGGTAGCAGCCTTCCAGGTCGCCATCGCCAGCGGTGCCATCGGTGGCGGTGTGCTGGTGGATCACGTCGGCGCCCTGGGTGGGCCGATCTTCGCGGTGGTCACCATCACCCTGGGTACGCTGCTGACCCTGCGCTACGGCCCCCGCGGCGGCGGCGCGGCGGTGGCCGGCAACGCCCACTTCTGAGCTGGTATTCTAGGACGATCCAGCTGCCTGATCGTCCTCCTTGGCTGTCCCCCCGCTTCCGGTGGCCTCTGGCACCGGAAGCGGCACCCCTCCCGGCATTATTCCTCCCCATGCAATAAAGAAGTGCTCGCGGCACGGATTCTCTTCATCCGCGCTTGGCCCCACACTGGCTTCACGGTTCAGGAACAAGTCCTGACCGACTTAACCCACCAGGAGCCACCCCATGAAGATCCATCACCACCCCATGTCCGGCCACGCCCACCGCGCCGTCCTGTTCGCCTCCCTGCTCGGCCTGGATGCCGAACTGATCGAAGTCGACCTGATGGCCGGCGCCAACCGCCAGCCGGCCTTCCTCGCCCTCAACCCTTTCGGTCAGGTCCCGGTGCTGGAAGATGAAGGTGTGGTCATCGCCGACTCCAACGCCATCCTGATCTACCTGGCCAAGAGAGCCGGTCGCAGCGACTGGCTGCCGGAAGACGCGCAGGGCGCAGCGGCTGTGCAGCGCTGGTTGTCGGTGGCGGCCGGCGAACTGGCCTACGGCCCGGCGGCGGCGCGACTGGTGACGGTATTCGGTGCTGCCTTCAACGCCGAGGAAGTGATCAAGCGCGCCCATGTCCTGCTCAATCGCATGGAGCAGCACCTGGGCCAGCGCACCTGGCTGGCGACCGACCATCCCACCGTCGCCGACGTGGCCGTCTACAGCTACCTGGCCCGCGCCCCGGAAGGCAATGTCGACCTGAGCGGCTACCCGGCAGTGACCGCTTTCCTGGCGCGCATCGAAGCCTTGCCTGGTTTCGTGCCGTTCATCCAGACCCCGGCCGGCCTGACCGCCAAGGCCTGAACGTCCAGTCCACCGATCAGCCGACCACCCACCACCCATCAGATTCAGTGAGGCCAGCCATGAAGACTCCTTCCAACGCACCGACCTGGCATGCCGGCGAAAAGCTGCTCCAGCAAAAGTTGGGCGTGGCCGACAAGATGGAAGCGGTGGGGCGTCGCGTGGTGCGCGACTTCATGCCCGACCAGCATCGCGCCTTCTACGCCCAGTTGCCCTTCATCGTGCTGGGTAGCGTGGACGCCGAGGGCGATGCCTGGGCCACCTTCCTGGAAGGCCGGCCCGGCTTCATGGCGTCGCCTTCGCCCACGGTGCTGGACATCCAGGCCCGCCCCTCGGCCCAGGACCCGGCAGCGGCCGGCATGGTCGCCGGTGCGCCAGTGGGTTTGCTGGGGATGGAACTGCATACCCGTCGCCGCAACCGCATGAATGGCGTGCTCACGCCGCTGGCCGATGGCTGGCGGGTGGAGGTGGACCAGAGTTTCGGCAACTGCCCGCGCTACATCCAGCTGCGTGATTTTTCCTTCGAACGCGAACCGCAAGCGGCCCACGTCGACCAGGTCGAGCCGATGACCAGCCTCGACGCTGCAGCCCGCACGCTGATCGGCCAGGCCGACACCTTCTTCGTGGCCTCCTATGTCGATCTGGAAGAAGCTCGCCAGGTCGATGTCTCGCATCGCGGCGGCAAGGCTGGTTTCGTCCGGGTGAATCAGGACGGCTCGCTGACCGTGCCGGACTTCGACGGCAACCTGTTCTTTTCCACACTTGGCAACATCGTCCTCAATGGCCGGGCCGGCCTGATGTTCGTCGATTTCGACAAGGGCAATGTCCTGCAGATGACCGGCGAGGCCGAGCTGATCCTGGACTCGCCCGAGATCGCCGCCTTCCAGGGCGCCGAGCGGCTGTGGACCTTCCGCCCGCGCAAGATCGTGCGTCGCACCGGCGCGCTGGCCCTGCGCTGGCGTTTCCAGCAAGACGCCTGGTCGCCGAACTCGCTCATGACGGGCGACTGGCAGCAGACCGGCCAACGCCTGCTGGCCCAGGAGCAGGGCAGCCGCTGGCGCAGGCTCAAGGTCGCCCGCGTGGTGCAGGAGAGCGATTCCATCCGCTCCTTCCACCTGCAGCCTGATGACGGTGCCGGCCTGCTGCCGGCGCTGCCCGGCCAGCACCTGCCGATCCGCGTGCAGACCGCCGGCAGCGACAAGCCGCTGATCCGCACCTATACCTTGTCCTCGGCACCGTCGGATGCGCATTACCGCATCAGCGTCAAGCGTGATGGCCAGGTATCCCAGCATCTTCATGCGCAATTGCAGGAAGGTGACCATATTGAAGTGCGGGCGCCGGCCGGCGATTTCATGCTGGATGAAACATCCTCCCGGCCGGTGGTCCTGTTGGCCGGTGGCGTGGGCATCACGCCCATGATCGCGATGCTGCGTCACATGGTGTATGAAGGTTTGCGCACGCAGCGCCTGCGCCCGGCCACGCTGTTCTACGCTGCACGCAGCAAAAATGAGCGCGCATTCGACGCCGAACTGGCGCAACTGGTGGCCGCCGGCAAGGGGGCCATCAAGGTGGTGCGCGTGCTGGGCGACACCACCGATGCCATCGAAGGCCGCGACTTCGATGCCGCCGGCCGCATCGACATGACCTTGCTGGCACGCTCGCTGCCCTTCGGTGATTACGAGTTCTACCTGTGCGGGCCGTCACCGTTCATGCAATCGCTCTACGACGGCCTGCGCGGCTATGGCATCGGCGATGACCGCATCCATGCCGAAGCCTTCGGCCCGGCATCGCTCACCCGCACCGGCGCTGCCACCGAGATGGCACAAGCCGCACAGGCAGCACAAGCCGCACCCGCTTCGGTGCCGGTTGCCACCGAAGCGGTGCCGGTGTTCTTCATGGACAGCCTCAAGGAAGCACGCTGGACGCCCGGCACCGGCAGCCTGCTGGAACTGGCCGAGGCCCGCGGCCTGGAGCCCGAATTCAGCTGCCGCGAAGGCCACTGCGGCACCTGCCGCACTCGCCTGCTGGCCGGCGCCGTCACCTACCCGACGCCGCCCCAGGCCAAGGTCGGCGAGGGTGAAGTGCTGCTGTGCTGCGCCGTTCCCGCGCAGCCGGCCGAGCCGGGCAGGGGCCGCATCGAACTGGCGCTGTAGGCGGGATCGTGCGCGCCATGCGGGTTGCCTCTGGCCCGACGGAAGCAGGCATAATGCGAGCTTCTTCGACACCCAGGGAAGGGAAGCACATGGACCGTTGGCTGGCGATGCGCATCTTCGTACAAGTCGCGGAAACGGCCAGTTTCGCCAAGGCCGCGCGACAGATGCAATTGAGCGCCCCGGTGGTGACCCGTACCGTGGCGGCGCTGGAAGAACTGGTCGGCGGGCGCCTGCTGATCCGCACCACCCGCTCGGTGAAGACCACCGAAGCCGGCGCGCGCTACCTGGAAGACTGCCGCCGCATTCTGGGCGAGATCGCCGAAGCCGAGGCCGCCGCCGCCGGCCACCACGCCAGGCCTGCCGGCACGCTGGCGGTGACCGCCTCCTTCATGTTCGGGCAGATGCATGTGCTGCCCATCGTCACCGAATACCTGGACCTCTATCCCGACATGCGGGCGCGCACCTTCTTCATCGACCGCCCCGTCAACATCGTCGAGGAAGGCATGGACGTGGCCATACGCATCGGCCATCTGCCCGACTCCGGCTTTACGGCCATCCAGGTGGGATCGGTCAGCCAGGTGATCTGCGCCGCGCCGGATTACCTGCGCCAGCACGGCACACCTGCCTCGCCTACCGATCTCAAGCAGCATCGCATCGTCACCTCCACCAGCGCCTGGGCCTCGCCGGAATGGCGCTTCGCCGACGGCCAGCGCGTGCTGATCGATGCCGTCCTGCAGACCAACACCAACGAAGCCGCCATCAGCACCGCCCGCAAGGGCTGGGCCATGACCCGGGTGCTGGCCTACCAGGTCGCGGCCGATCTGAAGGAAGGCCGCTTGCAGCGCGTGCTGCGCGAATTCGAAGAGCCACCCCTGCCGATCCACGTGCTCTACCCGGAAGGGCGGCACTCACCGGCCAAGGTGCGGGCTTTCATCGACCTGGCCGTCAGCCGGTTGCGCAACAACCCCTTGTTCCGCTGAACCCGCCGTGCCCGGCATCGGCGCGCGCATTCACGCTCACACTCACGCTCAGCGCAGCGCCGCCTGCTCCTGCTCTGCCGCCTGTTCGCGCTTGAGCCGGTCAGTGGCCAGCAGATTGTTCTTGGTTTCCTGGATGTGTCGCTCCAGAAGCATGGCCACCTTGGCCGCATCGCGCTGCTTGCAGGCTTCCAGAATCTCGAAGTGATCGCTCTGCGGGCCTTCCTTGCCGGTGGCCAGCGACATCATTTCGTGGGTGTAGCGGTCGGTGTTCAGACAGAATTCCTCGATCAACCGACGCAGCTTGTTGTTATTGGATGGCGCGCACAACGCCAGGTGGAAGCGGCGGTTGTACTCTGCCCATTCCGCGACCGAATCAGAAGCGTTGTAGAGATCCAGGATCTCCTGCAACTGCGCCAGATCCCGCTGCACCATGTTCGGGACGGCAATCTTGGCCGCATGGCATTCCAGGGCGATGCGGATATCCATCATCTCGCACAGCTGGTTCACATCCATCCCCGCCACCACCGCACCGCGATTGCGCTGGTAGGTAATGAGCCCCTCCGATTCAAGCTGGCGCAGTGCTTCGCGCACCGGTAGCCGGCTGGTGTTGAAACGTTCGGCCAGGGCGTCCTGGCGCAACTGGGTGCCGGAGGCCATGCTGCCGTTGAGGATTTCATAACGCAACTGGTCGCGGATGATTTGCGGGAGCCCCTTGGCGGCCTTGGCCCGGCTGTTTTGCGTTGGCATTGTCGATTTTCTTGTTGGGTCGCCGATTCCTGCTCGCTGCCCGGGTTCGAGGCCGGCGCTGCGCTGCGGCCCGAACGTCATCGGCATTGCCCGTCGGCATCGCTCGCATTGGCGGAATCTGTGGTCTGAAAAGTTCTTATTGTGCCTCAACTTTTCCTCTGATAGACTGGATCCAATCGTTAGTAAGTGGATCCAATTTATATAAAGTTGAATAAAGTAATGGCTAATTCATATCCAATATCGGGCAATGAGCCGGTCTTGAACTACGCGCCACGCAGCCCTGAACGCGAGGCCTTGCGCGCCGAACTGACGGCCCAGAAGAACGCCTGCCGTGATATTCCGGCCGTAGTGAATGGTCAGTCCCTGTACGGCAGGACCACCACGCCGGTGCGGGCTCCGCACGATCACGAGCGCGTACTGGCCAATCTCTACCACGGCGACCGCGAGACCTGTAGCGCCGCCATCGATGCCGCCCTGGCGGCGCAGCGCGAGTGGAGCAACTGGTCGCTGCAGGAGCGTTCGGCGGTGTTTGAAAAGGCCGCCGACCTGTTGGCCGGACCCTGGCGCGCGCGCATGAACGCGGCCACCATGCTCGGCCAGAGCAAGACCTGTTACCAGGCCGAGATCGATTCGGCCTGCGAACTGATCGACTTCCTGCGCCTGAACGTGCAGTTCGCCCACGAGATCGCGCAGATGCAGCCGCGCCACGCGCCGGGCGTACGCAACCGCACCGAATACCGGCCGCTGGAAGGCTTCGTCTATGCCGTCACGCCCTTCAACTTCACGGCCATCGGCGGCAACCTGGCCATCGCGCCGGCGCTGATGGGCAATACCGTGCTGTGGAAGCCGGCGGCCACGGCATCGCTGTCGAACTATCTCTTCATGGAACTGCTGGAGGCAGCCGGATTGCCGCCGGGTGTCATCAATTTCGTGCCGGGCGATCCGGTGGAGATCAGCAACGTGGCGCTGAACCACGCAGCCCTGGCGGGCGTGCATTTCACCGGCTCCACGGCGGTGTTCGACAGCATGTGGGGCGAGGTCGGGCGCAACATCGCGCGCTATCGCGCCTATCCGCGCCTGGTCGGCGAGACCGGTGGCAAGGACTTCGTGCTGGCGCATCGCTCGGCCGATGTCGATGCATTGGCCGTGGCACTGGTCCGCGGCGCCTTCGAATACCAGGGCCAGAAATGCAGTGCCGCCTCGCGTGCCTACATTCCGGCCTCCTTGTGGCCGGCAGTCAAGACGCGCCTGGTGGCCATGGTCAAGTCGATCAAGATGGGCGATGTCTGCGACTTTGCCAACTTCATGGGGGCGGTCATCGACAAGCGCGCCTTTGATCGCATCCGCAGCTACATCTATCGCGCCCGCGAAGATGCCCAGGCCGAGGTCCTGGTCGGCGGCCAGTGTGACGACCGGAGCGGCTATTTCATCGAGCCGACTGTCATTGAGGTCAAGGATGCGCGTCACGCGCTGATGGAAAACGAAATCTTCGGTCCCGTGCTGGCCGTGTACGTCTACCAGGACAGCCAGTGGGACGAAGTCCTGCAACTGGTGGACGGCACCAGCGCCTACGCCCTGACCGGGGCGGTCTTCGCCAGCGAGCGTGCCGCCATCCAGCAGGCCGGCCAGGCGCTGCGTTTTGCGGCAGGCAATTTCTACATCAACGACAAGCCCACGGGCGCCGTGGTCGGCCAGCAACCCTTCGGCGGCGCGCGCCGCAGTGGCACCAATGACAAGGCCGGTTCGGCGCTGAACCTGTTGCGCTGGGTATCACCGCGCACCGTCAAGGAAACCTCGGCGCCGCCGCATGACTACACCTATGCGCACATGAACAAGTAGCGCCGGCGCAACGCATCGATCGTCCGCCGCCGGCCGGCAGCCGGCAATTCCAGCAATCAGGGCCCGACCTGCAGCAGCGCTGCAAGGGAGCGGCTTTTCTTAAAAAAGGGAGAGAGAGCAATGAAGATCAGGATGAAAGCGGCCGTGGCAGCGGCCGCCTGGGTGGTCGGGTCAGGCGCCATGGCGCAGCAGACGGTACAGATGGGCGCCGTCCTCTCGCTCACCGGTGCCAATGCCACCGTGGGCGAAGACGTGCGTCGTGCCGTGGATCTGGCGGTGGACAAGGTCAATAGCCAGGGCGGGGTACTGGGCAAGAAGTTCTCCGTCATCGTCGAAGACTCCGGCGGCAACCCGACCACGGCCTTGAACGCCGCGCGCAAGCTGGTGTCGGTGGACAAGGTGCCGGTGGTGATCGGCGAATATTCCTCGGGCATCAGCATTCCGCTGGGTCAGTACCTGGTCAAGGAAGGCGTGGTCCACATCAACATCGCCAGTACCAGCGTGAAGATCCGCGACATCGGTGCCACCTCCTTCAACCTGATCGGGCTGGAAAACTTCGGCAACCGCTTCTCCGCGGCCGACACCTGGGCGCTGGGCTACCGCAAGGTGGCCGTGATCGCCCCCAACAATGCCTATGGCCAGGGCGTGGCGCACGGCTTCAAGCAGGAGTTCGAAAAACTCGGTGGCCAGGTCATCACCGAAGTCCTCTACACCGCCGGCCAGTCCACCTATCGCCGCGAACTGCAGCAGATCGCCAGGAGCGCACCGGACGCCTACGTCTATACCGCCTATGGCCAGGAGTCGGCCATCCTCAACCGCGAAGCCTTCGAACTGGGCCTGCGCAAGACACCCTGGTACGGCATCCTGCTGTCCATGTGCCTGTCCGACACGCCGGCCGAGATCGCCAACGGCCAGCTGGGCATGGAAGTGGGTTCGGTCGACGGTCCGGCCGGACGTGCCTATGCCGAAGCCTTCAGTGCCCGATACAAGGAAGGCATGAAGACCTCCTATACCGGTTACGCCTATGACGCCGTGCTGATGACGGCCGCCGCCATCAACAAGGCGAAGTCGGTCGATCCGGCCGAGGTCGCCACGGCCTTGAAGGAGATCGGCAAGAACTACGCCGGCGTTACCGGCACGATCAACTTCGATCAGGACCGCCAGCGCCAGGACCCGCCCTACGCCAAGCTCAAGTACCAGGGCAAGGTGGTTCCCCGCTGAGTCAGAGGCGGCACGTGCGCCTGCGCTGAACGTGCCGTTCGCATTTCCTGCACGGGCCGCCGCCGGGGGAGGGGGCGGTCCCGGCATTTCCCGGAGTATCCGATGTTTCAATTCCTGATTGACACACTGGTCCGCACCTCGGACCTGGCGCTGATCGCGCTGGGCCTGTCACTGGTGTATGGACTGGTGAAGTTTCCCAATATCGCGCACGTGCAGTACGCCATGCTGGGCGCCTATTTCAGCTATTTCCTGCATGCCGCCGGTGTGCCGATGGTGGCCGCGATCCTGCTGTCCTGTTGCGCCGTGGGCTTGCTCACCTTGCTGTTGCACTTGCTGGTGTTCCGCCGCCTGCTGGCGTCCGGCCCGGCCATCACCATGATCGGCTCGCTGGCCCTGGCCATGCTGATGGTGGCGTTTTCGCTGGGCGTGTTCGGTTCCTTCCCGCTGATGTTCAAGTTGCCACTGACGCCGGCGCTGCAGGTGGGCGATATCCGCATCGGCCATACCCAGCTCTATGCCTTGGCCACCACCGTGATCCTGCTGGCGTTGCTGGCGGCCCTGCTGTTCTTCACCCGTACCGGCCGCGCCATGCGGGCACTGTCTTCCAACCCCGCCCTGGCGGCGGCCTCGGGCCTGAATGCCGAGCACATCACGCGCCTGGTCAATTTCTGCAGCGGTGCGCTGGCGGCCTTGGGGGGCAGCATGCTGGCCATCACCAGCGGTGCCCACGTCAACCTTGGGCATGACATGCTCTTGCCGGTCTTTGCCGCTGCCATCCTGGGCGGGCTGGGCAATCCGCTAGGCGCCGTGGCGGGGGCGTTCCTGATCGCATTGACCGAGACCGTGGTGACCAACCTGAACTTCGGCTGGCTCTTCGGCAAGCCTGTCGCCTTCCTGCCGGTGGCCTACATCAGCGCGGCCTCTTTCCTGATCCTGCTGCTGGCGCTGCTGCTCAAGCCCTACGGCCTCTTCGACCGCGAGGTGCGTCGTGTCTGATTTCCTGATCTTTTCACTGACCATCGCCGGCATCTACGCCATCATGGCACTGGGCCTGAACCTGCAGGCCGGTTATGCGGGTCTGCTCAACTTCGGCCATATCGCCTTTGCCGGCATCGGCGCCTATGCCACCGGCATCGTCACCGCAGCCGGTTATCCGGCCGTGGCCGGGGCTGCGCTGGGCGTACTGGTGGCCATCGTGCTGGGCTGGTGCATTGCCCGCCTGGGGCGTCAACTGGGTGCCGACTATTGGGGCATTGCCACGCTGGCCATCGCCGAAATCCTGCGTACTGTCGCCACCAATGAAGACTGGCTCACCGGCGGTGCCCAGGGCATCAGCGCCATCCGCTTCCTGTTCGGTGACCTGCCCAAGCCCTGGGGGGCGCTGAGCTTCCTGGCCCTGGTGCTGCTGTTGCTGGCGGTCCTGGCCGCTGCCTGTCAACGCCTGGGCGATGGCCGCTTCGGCCGCGCCCTGCGCCTCATGCGGGAAGAACCCAAGCTGGCCGCCTGCATGGGCTACGACCTGCGCGCGCTGAAGTCACGCGCCATCATGGCCGGCGCCGCCACCACCGCCCTGGCCGGCTCCCTCTACGCCCACTACATGAGCTTCGTCGGTCCCGACTACATGCTGGCCTCCGAGACGTTCATGCTGTGGACCATGCTCATGATCGGTGGCATGGGCAATACCGTGGGTGTCATCACGGGCGTGGTACTGGTGCAGGCGGCCTATGGCCTGGTGCCTTTTGCCAAGGACAGCTTGCAGTTCGGTTCCGACATCGCCGGTGCACTGCGCATCGGACTCATCGGCCTGATCCTGCTGGCCTCGCTGCTCTGGCGTAGCCAGGGCCTGATTCCCGAAAAGCTGAGGAAGATCCCATGACCCACGTTAGTTCCCCAGCGCTGCTGGAAGTCAGTTCCCTGGCCAAGGCCTTCGGCGGCAACCGCGTCCTGCAGGACGTGCACCTTGCCATCGGTCGCGGCGAGATCGTCGGCCTGCTGGGTCCCAATGGATCCGGCAAGAGCACCCTGCTCAATACCATCACCGGCTTCGAAGCCATTGATGCCGGTTCGGTGCGCTATGCCGGGCAGGAGATCGGTCGGCTGGCTGCACACCGCATCGTCGGGCAGGGCGTGGCGCGCACCTTTCAGTTGCCGTCCATGCCGCAGAAGATGTCGGTGATCGAAGTCGCCATGGCCGCCGCTTCCGCCCACCACGGATTCTGGGAAACCCTGTTGCGTGGCCGGGCCGCCCGACGGGCCGAGCAGGCCGCGCGCGACAAGGCCACCCGGCTGCTGGACGAATTCCTGCTGACCCATGTACGCGATCTGCCGGCCTCGGCCCTGTCGGGCGGCCAAAAGAAGTTGCTGGGCATCGTCTGCGCCCTGATGGGCGATCCGCAGTTGTTGATGCTGGACGAGCCCACGGCCGGCGTGCATCCCAATCTGCGCAACGATATCGTGCAGGCGCTGCTGCGCCTGAATCGACAGGGCATGACCCTGGTCATCGTCGAGCATGACATGCACTTCATCCGCGAAGTCTGCAGTCGCTGCATCGTGCTCGATCGTGGCCACATCGTGGCCAGCTGCGCCCCGCAGGAGCTCTCCTCCAACGAAAGGGTGCTGCAGGCCTATCTGGGCGGCGGCACATCGCAACAGGATCAAGCTACGGAGGTCACGCCATGATCATGATCGACAAACTGGTCGCCGGCTACAGCGCCGAGGTCGATATCCTCAAGGGCATGTCGCTGCATGCGCAACACGCCGAAATCATCACCCTGCTCGGTCCCAACGGCTGCGGCAAGTCGACGCTGCTCAAGACCATTGCCGGCTTCCTCAGGCCGCGCCAGGGCAGCATCACCCTGCAAGGTGAAGACATCTCGGCGCAGCCGGTCCATCACAAGATCCGCCATGGCGGCATCGGTTTCGTACCGCAGACAGAGAACGTCTTCGCCGCGCTGTCGGTGCGCGAGAACCTGCAGGTGGGCGGCCATTACCTGAGCAGCCTGCAAGCGCGTCAGCGCATGGAGCAACTGTGCGAGGACTACCCGGTACTGCGTCGCAAGTTCAATGCCCCGGCCGCTTCCCTGTCCGGCGGCGAACGTCAGATCCTGGCGCTGGCGCGGGCGCTGATGCCGCGTCCCCGCCTGCTGTTGCTCGATGAACCCTCGGCCGGGCTGTCGCCCAAGGTGCTGCTGGAAGTCTTCGACGCCATCTGCACCGTCCGCGACAAGGAACAGGTGACCATACTGATGGTGGAACAGAACGCCATGGAGGCCCTGCGCATCTCCGACCGCGCCTATGTGCTGTCCATGGGCACGGTCGCCTTGAGCGGCAAGGCCGGGGAGCTCATGCACGATCCCCAGGTCCGGGAGCTTTATCTGGGTGGTCGCGCCGCCTGATTTCAGTAGTGTGCCTTGCGGGTCGTAGCGAGCGCTGCGGCCCGCTTTTTTTGACATCCGGAAATACGGGCAAGGGGGGGCAGGATGGGGCGTCATTTGACGATCAGGGCGGGCTTGGCCGGTGGCATGGGCTTTCTCTCGGCCATGTTGCTGTTGTTGGGGCTGCTGGGGCTGTGGAGCCTGGCCGGCAGCAATGCCGAACTACGCGCCATGTATGCGCAACGGTTGTTGCCCGTGCAGCAGCTCGGTCAGGTCATGGCGGCGCTGGACCGCAGTCGTTCGGGCATCGCCGCTGCCATTCTCGATCCCGCTGCCATTCAGGGCGAGCTGGACGCCTTGCAGCGCGCCCGCAAGGAGGGTGATCAGGCGTGGCAAGCCTATCTGGAGACCATCGAGGACGAAGAGGAACGCGCCCTCGCCGCCCGCTTCAGCGAGCATTACCGCGCGCTCTGGCAGCAGGGTGTCTCACCTGCCATCGAGGCCGTCAGCAGCTTCAATATCCCCGGTGCCACCGAACTCTACAGTCAGACCCTGGCTCCGCTGTATGCGCGGGCCAGTGTACCGATGGCGCAATTGATCGCCCTGCAGCGCGAACACGGCGCCGCCATCTATGCCCACTCGCAGCAACGCTATCGTCTGGTCTTCATCGCCAGTGGCGTGGCCATGGCGGCTGGCCTGCTGTTCGCCCTGGTGATGGGCGTGCTGCTGTTGCGCGCCATCTCGCGGCCACTGCAGCAAGCCATTGACATCGCTACCCGCGTGGCCCAGGGCGATCTGGGCCATCTCGGCGCACACGTCCATGGCATCGGCCGCAACGAAACCGGCCGCCTGATGCAGGCCCTGGCCAGCATGCATGGCAGTCTGGTGGAGATCGTGGCCAAGGTCCGCCATAGCACGGTCGCCATCACCAGTGCCTCCGATGAGATCGGTAACGGCAACCTCGACCTGTCCCGTCGCACCGAGCGCCAGGCTGCCTCGCTGGAACAGACCGCCGCGTCCATGACCAAGCTGACTGCCACCGTGCGGCACAACGCCGAAGCGGCCCGCCAGGCCGACGACATGGCACGCCAGGCGGCCGAGGTGGCGACCGACGGCCGGCGCGCGGTCAGCGAGGTGGTGCAGACCATGCAAGCCATCGATGCCGCCTCACGGCAGATCGTGGAGATCATCGCGATGATCGATGCCATCGCTTTCCAGACCAATATCCTGGCCCTGAATGCGGCCGTGGAAGCAGCCCGCGCCGGCGAACAGGGGCGTGGCTTTGCCGTGGTGGCGGCCGAGGTCCGGGTGCTGGCGCAACGCTCGGGTGCGGCCGCCCAGGAGATCAAGACCCTGATCGGCGATACGGTCCTGAAGGTCGATGCCGGCAGCCACCTGGCCCAGGTCGCTGGCGCCACCATGCAGCGCATCGCCGGTCGCATCGAAGAGGTCAGTCACCTGGTGGCGGCCATGGCCCGCAGCAACGAGTCGCAGCGCCAGGACATCGAGCATATCCATGACGCCGTCACCCAGATCGACCAGGGTACGCAGCAGAACGCGGCCCTGGTGGAACAGGCAAACGCTGCAGCGGCAGCCTTGCAGGAGCAGGCCCGGGACCTGTCGGCGGCGGTGGGCGTGTTCCGGCTGGCGTAGCTTCAGACCGTCCTGGCCTCCAGCGGCACCCGCTGCAGGAACCTCTCAAACGAGGCCAGGAAAGCCTGTTCCGGCGCCGACAGCTTGCGCTGCCCATGCCAGGTCAGGAAGACATCGATCTCGGCCACCGGCCCGTCCAGGGGCAGGACCTTCAACTGGCCCTCGGCCACATCCTGGCCGATCAGGTGCTCGGGCAGGAAACTCAGGCCCACGCCGGCCACCACCATGCGGCGGATTTCCTCCACATGCGACGAGGCGCCGGCGATGTGGCCGGTGAAGCCCTGCTGGTCGCGGAAGACGGTCAGCGGGGAGAGCGTGTCGCCCAACTGGTCGCTGGCGAAGCAGACGAAATTCTGCACCAGCAGTTCGACCATGCTGACGCTGCGCTGGGCGAACAGGGGATGATGGCGTCCACACACCAGCACATAGCGATGCCGCAGGAAGAGGCGCCGCTCCAGCTTTTCCACCGGCTTGCGGCACAGGCACAGGCCCAGGCCGCTGCTGCCCTTGGCCAGGGTGTCGAGAATGGCGGCACTCTGCATGACGTCGATACGAAACTCCACACGCGGATAGCGGCGATGGAAGCGCGCCAGGAAATCGTCATACGCCGCGCTCTGCACCCGGCTCATCAGCAACAGCCGCAGACTGCCCGCCACGTCCTCGCCGGCATGCCCGACGGCGCCATCGATGCGCGCCACCATGCCATACATCTCCCGCGCCACGGCATAGATTTCCTCGCCCAGCGGCGTCAGGCGGAATTCGCCATGGCGGCGATGCAGCAGCACGCCGCCCAGGGTCTCTTCCAGCCGCCGCAGGGCCTGGCTGACCGCAGGCTGGCTCAGGCACAGAGTCTCGGCGGCGCGCCCCACGCCCCGCTCCTGGACCACGAACATGAAGGTGCGCAAGAGGTTCCAGTCCATGCGTTCCGAGGACAGCGGCGGCAGGAGAGGGCGAGGGCTGACGGGGTCGTGGCGCATGGGTGGCTCTGGCGTTGGGGGCTGGGGGCGCGGCAATGACGATTCAGGGATGCTCCAGTCCGGCGAAGAATCGCGCGGCATTGTCCTGCAATCCGGCAATATGGTAACCGCCTTCCTGCACCACCAGCGTGGGCAGTCCCAGCGCCCCCACTGCACGCCCCAGCCGTTCGAAGCCGGCCGCGCTCACGCCGACCACGGCCTGCGGGTCCTTCTCGAAGATGTCGAAGCCCAGGCTCAGCACCAGCACCTCCGGCTGATACAGGGTGATGGCGCGGCAGGCCTGCTGCAGCCGGTCGAAGAAGACCGCCTCCGGCGAGCCATGGGGCATGGGCAGGTTGAGGTTGTAACCCAGGCCTTCGCCCTGGCCGCGCTCTTCCTCGAAGCCGGCCACCACCGGATAGAAATTCACCGGATCACCGTGGATGGAGACATACATCACGTCACGCCGGGCATAGAAGATTTCCTGGATGCCCTGGCCGTGGTGCATGTCGGTATCCAGCACCAGCACCCGCCGATGACGTTCGCTCAGCATCTGCGCGGCGATGGCGGCATTGTTGAGATAGCAGAAGCCACCGGCCGCATCGCGCCGCGCATGGTGGCCCGGTGGGCGGCACAGCGCATAGGCGCGCCGCTCCCCGGCCAGCAGCGCCTGCGCGCCGGCGATGGCGCATTGCGCCGACCAGTAGGCCGCATGCCAGGTCTGTGGCCCCACCGGGCAGCTGCCATCGGCCAGGTAACGCGCCGCCTTGGCCAGTACGCCGCGCAGGGGATTGGGCTCGCGCACGAAGATGTTGGAGACCACTTCATCGCCCCAGTCGTCGGGCAAGGCCATCCATTGCGCATGGGCCTCCTGCAGGAATTGCAGATAATCCAGCGCATGCACCGCACCGATGGCGGCCGCCCCGGCATCCGGGGGTGCCTGTACTGCAAAGCCCAGGCGGGTGGCCAGCGCGGCCAGTTCGTCCAGCCGTTGCGGTACCTCCTGCGGCACGCGCATCTTGCCGCGCGAGTAATAGCTCTGGGGGTGATGCAGTTTCTGGTCGGGGTGGTAGAAGGTCTTCATCAGCCCTCCTGCGCCTGCAGACCGCGTTCCGGGGCGGCATGGTGCGCACGGCCCAGGCGTTGCACGCACAGCAGCGACAGCAGCGAGATACCGGAGAACAGCAGGGCCAGCGGCCACCACTGGCCCTGGAATTTTTCCGCGAGGACGGTGCCCAGCAAGGGTGTCAGCCCGCCGAAGATGGCGCCCGAGACCTGATAGGCCATGGAAATGCCGGTATAGCGGATGCGGGTCGGGAAGGCTTCGCTGACGAAGCCGGCGATGACCGCATAGTAGGCGCCGATGAAGAGCACCGCGATCGCCACGCCCATTGTCACGCTGGCCAGCGAACCCTGGTCCACCAGCGAGAACATGGCATAGGGCGAGACCACCGACAGCGCCGACATCGCCACCAGGAAACGATGATTGCCGACACCGCGTGCCAGCTGCGCCGCCAGCGGCGTGATGAAGAACTGCATCACCGACACCACCAGCAAGCCATTCAACACCAGCGCCCGCTGCAGGTGCAGGTATTGCGTGGTGTACACCAGCATGAAGGTATTGGTGAAGTAGAAGCCGGCGATGCCCAGCACATTGGCACCGATGGCCAGCGCCAGCAGGCCGGGCGCGCCCCGCAGTACCTCGGTCAGCGGTGCGCGCTCGGCCCGGGTGGCCGGTGTCTTGGCGCGGCGCTGCTGTTCGGCCAGGAAGTCGGGCGACTCCTGCACCGACAGCCGGATCGCGAATCCCACCGCCAGCAACAGGGCGCTCACCTGGAAGGGAACGCGCCAGCCCCAGTCGAGGAAGACCGCATTGTCCTGGCTGCTGACCAGCTTGAACATGAGCGTGGCCAGGATCAGCCCGGCGGGGCTGCCCAGTTGCGCGAAGGAAGCCAGGAAGGTACGCCGGCTGCGATCCGGCGAATGTTCGGCCGCCATCAGCACGGCCCCGCCCCATTCGCCGCCGACTGCGATGCCCTGGATCAGGCGCAGCAGTACCAGTGCCACCGGCGCCCAGATGCCGATGCTGGCATAGGTCGGCAGCAGCCCGATCAGGATCGTCACCGAGCCCATCATCAGCAGTGTGATCACCAGCGATTTCTTGCGACCGACGCGGTCACCGATGTAGCCGAATATTGCCCCGCCCAGCGGTCGCGCCAGGAAGCCCACGGCGAAGGTGCCAAAGGAAGCCAGCGTGCCGTAGAAGCCATTGGTGGTCGGGAAGAACAGCTTGCCGAACACCAGGGCCGAGGCCATGGCGTAGATGTAGAAGTCATACCATTCGATCATGGTGCCGACGAAGGCGGCCAGTGAGGCGCGAACCGGCTGGTGCCGGGGTGGGGCGGTATGCATGGTCCAGTCTCCCGTGGTGGGTGTTGAGGTAAGGGGAACTGGAGTTATACGATTGCCGCGCTCATAAGAAAAATTAGCTTTTTGAATCTTTCACATTCAGTTTTCTTATGCGACAAATGCGTGCAACGGCCTGCGCTGTGCTTGTGCGCCTGCGCCATCATGGACAACGCCGCACGGCTGTTTGCACAGCGGTGCGGCGTTTTCAAGAGCCGATGCGAGGTCTGGTCAGGAGCGTTAACTTCCAGCGGCGATGGCTGGCGTCAGATGCCCCCCATGCACAGATACTTCACCACCAGATAATCATCGATCCCATAGTGCGACCCTTCGCGGCCCAGGCCGGATTGCTTGACGCCGCCGAAGGGGGCGACCTCATTGGAAATGAGCCCGGTATTGATGCCCACCATGCCCGATTCCAGGCCTTCGGCCACGCGCCAGATGCGGCCGATGTCGCGTGAATAGAAATAGCTGGCCAGGCCGAACTCGGTGTCGTTGGCCAGGGCCACGGCTTCGTCGTCGGTCTTGAAGCGGAACAGCGGGGCCATGGGGCCGAAGGTCTCTTCGCGGGCGACCTGCATGGCCGGGGTGACGTCGGCCAGCACGGTGGGTTCGAAGAAGCCATGGCCCAGCGCGTGGCGCTTGCCGCCCAGCAGCACGCGGGCGCCCTTGGCGACGGCGTCGGCGACGTGCTGTTCGACCTTCTTGACGGCCTGTTCGTTGATCAGCGGGCCCTGGTTCACGCCATTCTCCATGCCGTCGCCGACCTTGAGCTTCTTCACCGCTTCCACCAGCTTGGCGGCGAAGGCATCGTACACGCCGTCTTGCACGTAGATGCGGTTGGCGCATACGCAGGTCTGGCCGGCATTGCGGTACTTGGAGGCGATGGCGCCTTCGACGGCGGCATCCAGGTCGGCATCGTCGAAGACGATGAAGGGCGCATTGCCGCCCAGTTCCAGCGAGAGCTTCTTGATGCTCGATGCGCTCTGCTGCATCAGCAGCTTGCCCACGCCGGTGGAGCCGGTGAAGCTGATCTTGCGCACGATGGGGTTGGAGGTCATTTCACCACCGATCTCCTTGGCCGCGCCGGTAACGACACTGAACACGCCCGCCGGCACACCGGCGCGCTCGGCCAGGACCGCCAGCGCCAGGGCCGAGAAGGGGGTGGCTTCGGCCGGCTTCAAGACCATCGGGCAGCCGGCGGCCAGCGCCGGGCCGGCCTTGCGGGTGATCATTGCCGCCGGGAAGTTCCACGGGGTGATCGCCGCGCATACGCCGATGGCTTCCTTGACCACGACGATGCGGCTGTTCGGGGAGGGCGAGGGGATGGTGTCGCCGTAGGTGCGCTTGCCTTCTTCGGCGAACCATTCGATGAAGGAGGCGGCGTAGCCGATTTCGCCGCGTGCCTCGGCCAGCGGCTTGCCTTGCTCGGCGGTCATGATCAGGGCCAGGTCGTCGGCGTTGGCCATCATCAGCTCATACCAGCGGCGCAGGATGACGCTGCGTTCCTTGGCGGTCTTCTTCTTCCAGGCCGGCCAGGCAGCGTTGGCGGCGTCGATGGCGCGGCGCGTCTCGGTTGCGCCCATCATCGGCACATGGCCCAGCAGGCTGCCGTTGGCCGGGTTGTGGACTTCATGGGTGGCGCCGCTGTCGGCGTCGCACCAGGCGCCGTTGACATAGGCTTGCTGGCGCAGCAGGGAAGGGTCTTTGAGTTGTTGCAGCATGTCGGGTCTCCGTTGGGTTTCCATGTGGGTATCCGGATGGGCGCAGCGTCAGAAGCGGGCTGCGGCCTTGTTACGCCCGCGCAGCCATTCCAGGGCCAGCAGCAGGCAGGTCGAAAACAGGATCAGGATCGTCGCCAGCGCGGCGATGGTCGGGCTGATGTTGTCCTTGATGCCGGCAAACATCTGGCGCGGCAGCGTGGCCTGCTCGGGGCCGGCTACGAACAGGGTAAGAACGACTTCATCGAAGGAAGTTGCAAAGGCGAACAGGGCGCCCGAGATCAGGCCCGGTGCGATCACCGGCAGGGTGATGCGGAAGAAGGTGCGCAAGGGGCTGGCGCCCAGGCTCAGGCTGGCGCGCACCAGGTTGTGGTTGAAGCCCTGCAGGGTCGCCAGCACGGTGGTCACCACGAAGGGCGCGCCCAGTGCGGCATGCGCCAGGATCAGGCCGAGATAGCTGTCGGCCAGGCCGATGCGGGCAAAGAAGAGGTACACCCCCACGCCCACCACCACCACCGGCACGATCATGGGGGAGATCAGCACCGCCATCAGGATGCCCTTGCCGCGGAAGTCGGCTTTGTTCAGCCCGACCGCAGCCAGCGTACCCAGCACGGTGGCGATGACGGTGGCGGCCGGGGCGACGATGAAGCTGTTCCTGGCGGCGCGGATCCAGTCGTCCGAGGTGAACAGGTTCTCATACCAGCGTAGCGAGAACCCCTTGATGGGATACATCAGGAAGCTGCTGTCGGAAAACGACAGCGGGATCATCACCAGGATGGGCAGCACCAGGAACAGCAACACCAGCAGGTTGAAGCTGCGCGAGGCAAAGTACCAGACCCGTTCGACGAGCGAGGTATAGGGCGGGAAGAGAGGCGGTTTGTTCATGGCGGATTTCCTGGATTCATCGATGGCAGCGCGGCAGTCGGTCGGTGCAAGCTCATCCGATGCCGACGTCGACCTTGGCGAAGCGGCGGTAGACGCTGTACAGCACCAGGGTTGCGGCCAGCAGCAGGGAGCCCAGTGCGCAGGCCATGCCCCAGTTGATGGTGGTATTGATGAAGTAGGCGATGAAGTAGCTCACCATCTGTTCGTTGGGGCCGCCCAGCAGGGCCGGGGTGATGTAGTAGCCACCGGCCATGATGAATACCAGCAGCACGCCGGCGCCCACGCCCGGATAGGTCTGCGGCACATAGACGCGCCAGAATGCGGCGAACGGGTGACTACCCAGCGACACGGCCGCCTTCAGATAGGTCGGCGGCACCGACTTCATGACGCTGTAGAGCGGCAGGATCATGAAGGGCAGGAGGATGTGGGTCATCGAGATATACACGCCGACCCGGTTGAACACCAGTTCCAGCGGCGACTGCGTCAGGCCGGCCAGCATCAGGGCCTTGTTGACCAGGCCTTCCGATTGCAGCAGCACGATCCAGGCCGCCACGCGCACCAGGATGGAAGTCCAGAAGGGGATCAGCACCAGGATCATCAGCAGGTTGGCACGGCGCTCCGACATGGTGGACAGCCAGTAGGCCAGCGGATAGGCCAGCAGCAGCGTGATCAGGGTGACCACCGCGCTCATCCACAGGGTACGGCCGAAGATGGTGCGGTAGATGGCCGATTCGGGCGCGGCCGCTTCGATGTCGCCGAAGACGTTCTGGCGCAGGTCCAGCGAGGCCAGCAGGTAATAGGGTGAATAGACCGAGCCGTTCTGGGCGATCACGCGCCAGATGTCGGGCTGGCCCCAGAGCGGATTGAGGGCGATGATGGCCTCGCGCGCGGCGGCCGGCGCCAGTGGCTTGCCGTCGGCGCCGCGCAGCGGCATGGCGCGGGTGGTACCCATCACCAGCGAGCGCGAGCCGGCGATTTCGATATTGAGACGGCGCGCCAGGTTGCCGGCGGTGGTCTCTTCCTTGGCGCGGGCCAGGTCTTCGGCCAGGGCGGCGTAAGCCTGGTCGGGCAGGGCGGCCTTGCGGTCCCAGCGCGACAGTACGGCCACCGTCTGCGGCAGGGTAGCGGCGACTTCGGGATTTTCCACGGCGCGCTGCAGCAGCGCCACGATGGGGGCCACGAAGGTCAGCAGCAGGAAGATCGCCAGGGGGGCGATCAGTGCCAGCGCACCCAGTCGCTTGCGGGTCTGGGCGGCGTGCAGTTCGCGCTTGAGTTGCTGCGGGTCGGGTTCGGCCAGGGGCATGGCGGCGGCGGTGCGGGTGGCGATGGTGGTCATGTCTCGGTAGTCCGGTGGCAGCAGTTTCAACACAACGGTTCCTGGAAATCAGCGCGCCGTTGCGGGACGCATGCAACTGCTGCTGCAATACCCGCTCCCGTTCGGACTGAGTAGGCCCTGCGAGGGCCGTATCGAAGGCGCACAGAGGCGGGCGCCTTCGATACGCGGCTACGCCGCTACTCAGGACGAACGGGAGTGGGAGCGCGCAGCTGCATGGGGCCTCTTACTTCGCGATCCAGGCGGCGAAGCGTTGCTCCAGCTCTTCGCCGTGGTCGGTCCAGAACTGCAGGCTCAGTTGCACGGCGTCCTTGGCATTGGCCGGCGAGGTCGGCAGGTTGCCCAGGGTCTTGGCATCAAGCAGCTTCAGGGCGCCCTTGTTGACGGGGCCGTAGGCGATGTTGTTGGCATAGACCTTCTGGTTCTCGGGCTGGCTGGCGAAGCTGATGAACTTCTCGGCCAGGGCCTTGTTCGGCGAACCCTTGGGGATCACCCAGTAATCCAGGGTGTAGACGCTGCCGGTCCAGACCACCTTGAGGTTCTTGCCTTCGCGCTGGGCAGCATCGATGCGGCCGTTGTAGGCGTTGGCCATGACTACGTCACCCGAGGCCAGGAACTGTGCCGGCAGGGCGCCCGCATCCCACCACTGGATGTTGGGTTTCAACTGGTCCAGTTTCTTGAAGGCGCGGTCCACGCCTTCCTTGGTGGCCAGCACCTTGTAGACGTCCTTGGTCGGCACGCCGTCGGCCATCAGGGCGAACTCCAGGTTGTACTGGGCGCTCTTCTTCATGCCGCGCTTGCCGGGGTATTTCTTGGTGTCCCAGAAATCGGCCCAGCCGGTCGGTGCGCTCTTGAGCTTGTCGGCGTTGTAGGCCAGCACGGTGGACCAGACGAAGGCGCCCATGCCGCATTCGCTGACGGTGGCTTCGGGGATGTAGTCGTCCTTCTTGATGGTCTTGGCCAGGTCCAGTTTTTCGATCAGGCCATCGTCACAGGCGCGGTTCAGGTCGCCGCCATCGATTTCCACCACGTCCCAGCTGACCTTCTTGGTTTCGACCATGGCCTTGACCTTGGCCAGTTCGCCGTTGAATTCGGCGGTCACGACCTTGGTGCCGGTGCTCTTCTGGAAGGGTTCGACGTAGGCGACCTTCTGCGCGTTGCCATTGGCGCCGCCGAAGTTGACCAGGGTCAGTTCAGCGGCAGAGGCCGCGCCGGAAAGCAGCAGGCCCAGGGCGAGCGGGGACAGCAGGGCGGGTGTCAGGCGTTTCATTGTTGTTCCTCGTTGGTTATCGTGCTTGTTGACTGTGTGACGTTGTTGCGCTGGATCGGACTTCATGGGCAATCTGCGTTGCCTGGAAAACTAACAAATGGAACTGCAACATCAAGGTACGGCGAAACAAAAAACTAAGTAAACGGGAGGGAGTCAGGGCGCTCAGAGGAAGCAGCGCAGGCGATCCTGCGCGATATGCAGCACCACGCTGCTGCCCTCGGTCAAGCCGGCCAGCGCCGGGTCGGACAGGGAGAGCTTGACGAAGCAATCTTCCTGCCCCGTGACGGTGCACCGTACGCGCACATGATCGCCGAAATAGATCAGGCCGCCGATGGTGGCGCGCAGGCTGTTGGGTTCGCTGCTGCCGCCTGCGGCCAGGCGGATGCGTTCGGGGCGCACGCAGGCGGTGACGGCCTGGCCGGCGTGCGCGCGGTGGACATTGAGACCGGTCAGCACGGTGCCATCGGCCAGGCGCACGGTACAGTGCTCGCCCTGTACCGATTCCACGCTGCCCTGGAAACGGTTGTTGTCGCCGATGAAGTTGGCCACGAACTGGTTGTCGGGATATTCGTAGAGTTCGGTCACCGGGGCCAGTTGCTGGATCACGCCCTGGTCGAAGACGGCCACGCGGTCGGACATGGTGAGGGCTTCGCTCTGGTCGTGGGTGACATAGACGAAGGTCACGCCCAGGCGCTTGTGCAGGGCCTTCAGTTCCAGCTGCATGTGTTCGCGCAGTTGCTTGTCGAGCGCGCCCAGCGGTTCGTCCATCAATACCAGTTGCGGATCGAAGACCAGCGTGCGCGCCAGCGCCACGCGCTGCTGCTGGCCGCCCGAGAGCTGGGTCGGATAGCGGTCGCCGAATTTCCCCATCTGCACCATGTCCAGCGCCTGCTTGACCTTGGCTTCGCGGGTGGCGCGATCCATCTTGCGCACCGACAGCGGATAGGCCACGTTCTGGGCGATGGTCATGTGCGGGAACAGCGCATAGTTCTGGAACACCATGCCGATGTTGCGCTTGTGGGGTGGCACGCGGTTGAGCAACTGGCCATCGAGACGGATCTCGCCGCCGGTGGGAAACTCGAACCCCGCCAACATCATCAGGCAGGTGGTCTTGCCCGAACCCGAGGGGCCGAGCAGGGTCAGGAATTCGCCACGGCGAATCTCCAGGTCCAGGCTCTTGACGATCAGGTTCTCGCCGTCATAGGTCTTCTTCACGCCACAGAACTGCACCAGCACGTCGCTGTTGCTGTCGGCCGTCGCTTGTTGCTGCGGTGCCTGCTTCATTGCATAAGCTGCCATCATCGATCCTCTCTCTACGCGGGGCCGGATTCGTCGCCCGGCCCGTCTACCCTGTTACTGATCTGCTACTGATCCTGCAGCTGCCCTGCAATGCAAATCTCAGGCCAGCTTGATGGCTGCGGCCAGGATGCCCAGCGCTTCGTCCATGACGGCATCGGGAATCGTCAGCGGGAACAGGAAGCGGATCACGTTGCCGTAGCTGCCGCAGGTCAGCAGCAGCAGGCCGTGATCCAGGGCGTGTTGTTGCACCTTCTTCGTGTAGTCCGCATCCGGCTTGCCGGTGGCCGGGTCGGCGAACTCCACGGCGACCATGGCACCCACGCCGCGCACTTCGGCAATCTGCGGCACGGCCGAACGCAGCTCCTTGAGATGCTCCTGCAGTTTGTCGCCCAGGCGCGCGCCACGGGCTACCAGCTTCTCTTCCTGCATCACGTCCAGCACTGCCAGCGCCGAGGCCACCGCCAGGGGATTGCCGGCATAGGTGCCGCCCAGGCCACCGGGGGCGGGCGCATCCATGATCTCGGCACGACCGTTGACGGCCGACAGCGGCATGCCACCGGCCAGGCTCTTGGCCATGGTCATCAAATCGGGCAGCACATCGTAATGTTCCATCGCAAACAGTTTGCCGGTACGGCCATAGCCGGACTGCACTTCGTCGGCGATCAGCAGGATGCCGTGCTCGTCGCAGATGGCGCGCAGGCCGCGCATGAAGTTGGCCGGGGCGGCGTAGAAGCCGCCTTCGCCCTGCACCGGCTCCAGGATGATGGCGGCCACGCGGCGCGCTTCGATGTCGCTCTTGAAGAGGCCCTTGACGGCTTCCAGCGCATCGTCGGTGCTGATGCCGTGCAGCGCGCTGGGGTAGGGAGCGTGGTAGACGTCGCCCGGGAAGGGACCGAAGCCCAGCTTGTAGGGAGCGACCTTGCCGGTCAGCGCCATGCCCATCATGGTCCGGCCGTGGAAGCCGCCGGCAAAGGCGATCACGCCAGGGCGGCCGGTATGGGCGCGGGCGATCTTGATGGCGTTTTCCACCGCCTCGGCGCCGGTGGAGAAGAAGGCGGTCTTCTTGGGGTAGTCCCCCGGGGTCACGGCGTTGATGCGCTCGGCCAGTTCCACGTAGCTGGCATAGGGCACGATCTGGTAGGCGGTGTGGGTGAACTTCTCCATCTGGGCGCGCATGGCGTCGAGCAGCTTCGGATGACGGTGGCCGGTGTTGAGCACGGCGATGCCGGCGGCGAAGTCGATGAAGCGGCGGCCCTCGACATCCCACAACTCGGCGTTCACGGCACGCTCGGCGTAGAAGTCGCACATCACGCCCACGCCGCGCGGGGTGGCGGCGTTCTTTCGTTCTTGCAGTTCCTGGTTGGTCACCTGGGTGGTCATTGCTTGCTCCGTTCTTGCTGCGTTGAGTGGCGCCGGCACGGCGCGGAAATTGCTGAGTCAGGAAACAATATAAAACCCAAGTGGCACTGTAATATAGAGCCAATTTCAAATATCTGATGGTGCCACTTGAAACTCGCCTCCTTGTCCGACTATCTGCTGCTGCGCATCAACCGGCCTCCGTCCAAGGCCGGCCCGGGCAAGGGTCGTGCCGCTGCCGGCCGGGAAAGCACCGCAACGAAAAGCTCCCGCACAGGCAAGACCGCGGCTGCCGTTCCGGTGAATCGGCAGATCTACCAGTTGATCCGCGAAGCCATCCTGGCCCACACCTTGCCGGCCGGCATGCAATTGCCGTCCTCGCGCGACCTCGCCACGGAGCTGGGGACCTCGCGCAATACCGTGACCTATGCCTATGAGCAGTTGCTGGCCGAGGGGTATCTGGAAAGCCGCACCGGCGCCGGCACCTTCGTGGCCGACACGGCGCCGGACCAGATGCCGGATGCAGTGGAGCGCAAGGAGCCGCTGACGGACCCCTCCGGCAAGTCCGAACTGTCGGCGCGGGGCGCGCTGCTGACGCGCCAGGCCGGCGTCGGCGAGCGCCAGTGGGGTGCCTTCATGCCGGGTGTGCCGGATGTCACCTGCGTGCCTTACAAGATCTGGGGCCGGCTGCAGAACAAGCACTGGCGCCGTTCCAATTCCGACCTGCTGACCTATGGCCCCGGCGCCGGTTATGCGGGGCTGCGCGAGCAGATCGCCGAATACCTGCGCGTGGCGCGCTCGGTCAATTGCACGGCCTCGCAGGTGTTGATCACCACCGGCATCCACCAATCGATCGACATCGTGGTCAAGCTGCTGGGCGAGCATGGCGATACCGCCTGGGTCGAAGACCCCTGCTACTGGGGCACGCGCAGCGTGCTCAATTCGCTGGGCATCCAGTCGGTCCCTATCGCGGTGGACCAGGAAGGCATGCGCATGCGCCTGGCCAACCTGCGCCGGCCACCGCGCTTCATCTGCACCACGCCTTCGCATCAGTATCCGCTGGGCATGGTGATGAGCCTGTCGCGGCGGCGCATGCTGCTGGAATACGCCGCGACCCACAAGGTGTGGATCATCGAGGATGACTACGACAGCGAATTCCGCTACGGCGGACGGCCGCTGGCCTCGCTGCAGGGCATGGATACGCAGGACCGGGTGCTCTACATGGGGACCTTCAGCAAGATCATGTTCCCGGGCCTGCGCATCGGTTTCCTGGTGGTGCCGGAATCGCTCTCCCGCGCCTTCGCCACCGGCATCGCCGAGTTGTACCGCAACGGCCAGGTGTTCCTGCAGGCGACGCTGGCCGACTTCATGGCCGAGGGGCATTTTGCGTCGCACATCCGCAAGATGCGGGTGCTCTACGCGGAACGGCTGCAGTTGCTGCAACAGGCCATCAATCGCCACTTCGGCGAAAAGATGACCATCACCGGCGGCGAGGCCGGCCTGCACCTGGTGCTGGGTCTGCCGCAGGAATGCGACGACGTGCTCATCTGCGAGCAGGCGCTGGCCGCCGGCATCGTGGTGCGACCGCTGTCGCGCTACTACATGCATGCCCGTGGTGCGCGGCGTGGACTGCTGCTGGGCTATGCCAGCGTGCCCAATGACGAGATCGCCCGGGCCTTCGACAAGCTGGCTGCGGTGATCAAGCCGCATCTGGCGTGAGCCGCCTGCAGCAAGGGATTGCGGGCGATTTTCGCTTCTGCGATGAAAGTCTTTATCGGGGCAGGTTCTGGCGGTCGCGAGCTTGCGGACCTAAGATGGTGTCCATGCAAGGCAGGCAGATACAAGCCTCCTGCCTGATGCAACCCTCATGTTCCACAGGAAAGGATTTCCCATGAAAGCCATCGTCTACCGGCAGCACGGCCTGCCCATCAGCAACCCCGAGTCCCTGATCGATACCACCCTGCCCGAGCCAACACCGGGCGAGCGCGACCTGCTGGTCGAGGTCAAGGCGATCTCGGTCAATCCGGTCGATACCAAGGTGCGCGCCGGCTCGCCCGTCAAGGAGCCGCGCGTACTGGGCTGGGACGCCTCGGGCGTGGTGCGCGCCGTGGGATCGGCGGTAACGCTGTTTCAGCCTGGTGATGAAGTGTTCTATGCCGGCTCCATCACCCGACCCGGCTCCAACAGCGAACTGCACGTGGTGGACGAGCGCATCGTCGGCCGCAAGCCCGCCAGCCTGGGCCACGCCGATGCAGCGGCCATCCCGCTGACGGCCATCACGGCCTGGGAACTGCTGTTCGACCGCGTGGCCGTGCCGGAAGGTGGTGGCCAGGGACGCAGCCTGCTCATCATCGGTGCTGCCGGGGGCGTCGGCTCCATGCTGACCCAGCTGGCCCGTCGCCTGACGCAACTGACCGTCATCGGCACCGCCTCGCGCCCGGAGACCGTGCAATGGGTGCAGGAGCTGGGCGCGCATCATGTGATCGACCATAGCCAGCCGCTCAAGCCGCAGCTGGAGAAGATCGGCATCCCCGAGGTCGATATCGTCATCAGCCTGACCCATACCGACCAGCACTTTGCGCAGATCGTCGAGGTACTGGCGCCGCAGGGCCAACTGGCCCTGATCGACGACCCGGCCACGCTGGATGTGGTGCCGCTCAAGCGCAAGAGCATTTCGCTGCACTGGGAGCTGATGTTTACGCGCTCCATGTTCCAGACCGCCGACATGATCCGCCAGCACGAGCTCCTGCAACGCGTGGCGCAACTTATCGACGAGGGTGTGCTGCGCACCACCACGGGTGAGCATTTCGGCAGCATCAATGCCGAGAATCTGCGCCGTGCGCATGCGCTGATCGAGACCAATCGGGCGCGGGGCAAGGTGGTGCTCGAAGGCTTCTGAAGTCCGCTGAGGCGTTGCGTAACGTATTGACGCCTGAGCCGGCAGGGGAGGGCGATCAGCCTCCCCCCTGCCTGGCGCTCATGCCGGCGTGCAGGCACGCAGCAGGTCCACCTTGCGATAGGCCAGCAGCGGCAACACCTGGCCGGTGACCAGCAACTGGTAGTGCGCCGACTGCTTGTGCTTTTCCAGGGCGGCGGTGTCGCGGTAGCGTTCCACCAGCAACACCGCTTCCGGCGCTGCCGGCGAACGATAGATTTCATAGCCCAGGCAACCCGGCTCGGCCAGTGAACGCTGGCGCATTTCCTCGGCCAGGGCCAGTACCTCGGCCATGGCATTGGGCGCCGGCTGCCAGCGTGCCAGCACGGTGATGGCGTCGGCGGCGTTCATGCTGCCTCCGCAGTCAGTGCCTGCACCACGGCGGCGGCCATGCCGGCGCCGGAAGCCGGGTTCTGGCCCGTGATGAGCCGGCCATCGACCACCACCTGGGCTTGCCAGGGTGCAGTCGACGTGTGTTCGGCACCTTCGGCACGCAGGGCGTCTTCCAGCTGGAAGGGGACGTCGGCCTGGGCGTAGTTGGCTTCCTCTTCGTTGGAGAAGGAGGTCAGCTTGCGACCGCGCAGCAAAGGCGTGCCATCCCCCAGCGTCACCCCCAGGAACGCCGCCGGCCCGTGGCAGACGGCCGAGACGATCTTGCCCGCATCCCAGGCGCGGGCGATGGCGCGCTTGACCTCGGGATCGACCGCGATATCCACCATCGGACCCAGGCCGCCCGGGAAGAAGATGGCGTCATAGTCCAGCACATCCACCTCGGACAGCTTGCGGCTGCGTGCCATGCGACGGATCGCCAGGCTGTTGCGGAAAGCCAGCTGCGCCGGGTCGTTGGCGTCGTAGCCATCTTCCGGCGGGGTGCCGCCCAGGGGTGAGGCGAACTCCACGGCGATGCCAGCCTGCTCGAACACCTCGACGGGATGCGCCACTTCCGGGAAGAAGTAGCCGGTGGCGCGCGAATTGGGACCGATGGTCGCGCTATTTGTCAAAATAAAGAGGACAGTCTTCATGCTCATGATAAAGCTCCTTATAGTCGGATGATTGGGTAGATTCCGCATCGCTGCGGTTGATCAAACTATAGGGAAGAGCCGGTTGTTGCGGTAGAGTCTGATATGCTGACGAAATGTCAAACTGATTGATACAATCCTCTATGCCTGATGACGCCCCCATCCTCGACGAACTGCGTGCCATGGCCGTATTTGCCACGGTGGTGCGCGCCGGCAGCTTTGCCGCCGGTGCGCGTGCACTGGGCCTGACACGGGCGGTCGTCAGCCATCACATACGGGCGCTGGAGACCCGGCTGGGCGTGCCGCTGGCCCAGCGCAGCACGCGCAGCTTCAGCCTGACGCCGGCCGGGGAGGCTTTCCGGGTGCATTGCGAGCGCCTGCTGGACGAGGCCCACGACGGCATTCGCGGCATGGAACTGCTGCGGGCCGAGCCCGGTGGCGAGGTGCGCATCACCTGTTCGCATCATTTCGGCAACAAGCGCATCCTGCCGGCGTTGCTGGAGTTTCGTCGTCGTTACCCTTCCGTGCGCCTGCACGTGGCGATGAACGACAGCAATGTCGATCTCGTGCAGCAGGGGATGGAATTGGCTGTGCGCGCCGGTCCGCTGGCCGATTCCAGCCTGGTGGCACGCCGTCTGGTCAAGGAGCCCACCATGCTCTGCGCGGCGCCCGCCTACCTGCGCCGCTATCGGGCGCCGACCAGCGTGGAGGAGCTGGCCCAGCACCGCTGGGTGGTCTACCCGCCCAATCAGAAGACCCTGTCCCTGCAGCAGGGCGAGCGGGAAATCCAGGTCCCCGTCCGGGGTGACGTGATCACCGACAGCGCCGCCTCGCGCCTGGCCTTCGTGCTGGCCGGTGAGGGCCTGGCCAGGCTGCCGGCCTATGACGCCGCGACCCTGCTGGCCTCGGGTGAACTGGTGCGGGTGCTACCGCAGGTGCAGACCGCACCACTGGAAATCTATCTGGTCCACGCCCAGCGCGTGGGGCCGAGTGCACGACTGCTGCGGGATTTCCTGTTGCAGGCGGGGCAGGAGATGATGGCTTCGCCAACGTGATGGAGGGTTTTGCCCGCTCCAGTCGGCTGATGCGTGCGATATTGTTATTTTGATAGCAAAACCGGTTCGCCCGCCGACCCATGGTAAATTACCGGGTCCGGACCGGTTCATTGCGTCCGGGCCCTTTGACAACCCCGATAGGAACCCTCGTTGGAAAACATATTACTGATCGTCGCAGCCTTCTTCCTGGTTGCGTTGAACGGTTTTTTCGTCGCTGCAGAATTCAGTCTGGTCAAGTTGCGTCAAACGCGCATCCGGGCCATCGCAAAAACACAAGGCTTGCGCGGCCGCATCCTGGCCGTGGTCCACAATCAACTGGACGCCTATCTCTCCGCCTGCCAACTCGGTATCACCCTGGCCTCGCTGGGCCTGGGCTGGATCGGTGAACCGGCATTCGCCCGGTTGCTGGAACCGCTCTTCTCGCTGGTGGGTGTGACCAACCAGGAACTGATCCACGGCATCTCGTTCGTCTTTGCCTTCTTCGTCATTTCCTTCCTGCACATCGTGGCCGGCGAACTGGCCCCCAAGTCCATGGCCATCCGCAGCCCGGAAAAGCTGGGCCTGTGGTGCGCGGTGCCGCTGTATGGCTTCTACTGGGGCATGTATCCGCTGATCTGGGTGCTCAACGCCAGCTCCAACTGGCTGCTGCGCGTGGCCGGACTGGGCGCCGGCCATGGGCATGACGCGCACTATTCCTCAGATGAACTCAAGCTGATCCTGCGCGCCGGTGGCAAGAGCGGCAAGAGCGGCAAGTTCACCCGCGACGAATGGAACATGCTGGCGCAGAGCCTGAACTTCGCCGAACTGGACGTGGCTGACATCATGCGCCCCGCCAGTGAAATCGTGGCTCTGGGCGATGACAAGACCCAGGAAGAAAACCTGGACATCATCTACCGCAACCGCTATTCGCGTTATCCCTACTTCGACGCCGAGCGCCAGCAGGTGCTGGGCCTGGTCCACCTGAAGGACGTGTTCCTGGCACAGCAGGATGGTCGCGCCATCGGCAACCTGAAGGATTACCTGCGTCCGGTGCAGTTCATCTCGCCCGCCTTGCCGGCGCTGGACCTGCTGCGCCGCTTCCGCACCGGCACGCCGCACTTCGCCGTCATCGGCAAGAAGGGCCAGCCGCCGCAGGGCTTCATCACCCTGGACAATATGCTCAGCCTGCTGGTGGGTGAGATCCGCGACGAATTCCGCCACAACACCGGCGAATGGACCCGCCAGGACGACGGTACCCTGCTGGGCAAGGGCAGCCTGCCCATCGTCACGCTGGAGAACATGTTGGGCATCGACATCGAGTACGACGACAGCATCGATTCCGTCGGCGGCCTGGTGATGGAGAAACTGGGCGACCTGCCCAAGGAAGGCCAGAAGATCGAGTTCCCCGCCTTCGACGTGGTCATCAAGCGCATGTCGGGACCGAAGATCGTGCTGGTGAAGGTCTATCCGAAGATGGTGGAAGTGCGGGAGTAGGTCTGCGCCTGACTGAGGGCCGCGTCGGTCCTTGACCCAGGAATGCCGTTCAGTGTCGTGCTGGACGGCATTTTTTGTTTCAGGGTCGGGGAGGGGGCTTGGATAGCGCCAGTGCAGCGGCCACGCCGGCTCCAGCTCCAGCTCCAGCGGCGCGATGCCTTAGCGCGATGCCGCTGCCGTGAAGCTGGCCGTCTGCAACAGCATCGCCCGTGCCGAAGGATCGGCGCGTTGAAACTGGCGGATCAGGCTGTTCAATTCCTGTTGCCGCAGCGTGGTGGCGACATAATCGTCCTCGCCACTGAGCAACCAGTTGATATCGATGCCGAACTTCTCGCGCATGCCGCGCAGCAGTTTGGCACCGGGGATGCAGTGATCGCGTTCGATCTGGTAGATGTGGTTGGGCGCAGTCTCCAGCGCCAAGGCAAACTGGCGCTGGCTGATACCCAGTTTCAGGCGAACGGATTTGAGCCGTTGCCCGAGGGATGCTCTGCATGGAATCATGCCTTGCTCCGAATGGATGGGGGTCCCTCCCTGCGCTATGTTCTCATTCAGCATGCGGTGCCTGCTGTGGCTGCTCATGGTCGTATGTTGTCTGTGCCTGAGATACTGAAAGCGTCCATCGGATGGTTACGCCTACTTCACCGCAACCCCGGCTTACACACCGAACAGCGTAGGTGTATTGGCCGGGTTGTAGGCGACGTTTTGCAGCTGCAGCGAGTAGGTCTGGGTACCCGCACCGGCGCCATCAAGGTCGATCACCAGCCGGGTACCCGCGCCGCCCTGGATGGAGCCTACTTCCTTGACGAACTTGTCCAGGTTTACCGCATCGACGTTCTTGCCGAACACGGCCAGCTTGTCCACACCGAGAGAGAAATCGGTGACGGTGGCAGCGAAGTTGCCCTTCTTGCCGAAGGCGCCCAGGCTCAGGGTGTCATAGCCGCCGTTGGTCTGGATCAGCGTATTGGCCCCGTTCTTGGTGGCGCCGAGCAGGATGGTGTCGTTACCGTTGCCACCGCGCGTATCGCCCAGCGATTGGGCCGCCCAGAATGAACCCAGTTTCAGGCCACCGATGCTGGCCGTCGCCCCATTGTTGTTGCCGGCGGTGATGTTGGTTGCCGTGAAGCTCAGATCGTCATAGACGCCCGGCGCCAGCAGATTGGCTGCCGAAGCCAGGGTGAAGTTGCCGGCCTTGACGGTGTCGAAGGCCAGCACCTTGTCGCCCGCCTTGACGGTGACCAGATACTGGTCCGACGAGCCCGCACCGCCGACCTTGCCCGAGAACACCAGACCGCGCTCGCTGCTACCCGGCGATGCGGCGGTACCGTTTTCGGTGATGGAGGCGTACTGGGTTGCCGAGTCGTCGAGCAGCTTGACGCGGGCGTTGGTGGGGCTGCCGACCTTGAGCTCGCTCAGTACCGGATTGGCGACATTGCCAGGGCGCGTCGGCGTGACTACCGATTCGACCTGACTGATGTTGCCAGAGGCTTCCTTGTACTGCACCTCGATCGTGTGTTGTGCGGCCGACAGGCTGTTGGCCACCTTCAGGTTCACCGCTGCCTGAGGCGAAGCCAGATCTTCGGCAGTCAAGACCCTGCTGGTCGTCCCATGATTGGCGGTAACCAGCGAAATGACATCACCGACACTGGCCTTCTTGGCGTCGAACTTGACGTTGAAGGTGGGGTTCAGATTGCTGGCACCGGTATCGACCTGATACAGAATCCGGACGTTGCCGATGTCATAGTTACCGTTCGAGGTCTGGGTGAAACCGCTCAACTCATGCATGTCCTGATTGGCCACATTGCCGCCGCCCTTGTGGTTGAGCAGTACGCCCTTGCCATCCGGGGTCAAGGTGAAGTTGAAGATACCAGCCTTGACGTAGGGTCCGCCCTGATGCGCCAGCACAAAATTCTTGCCTGCGCTCAGCGGCTGGTCAAAGCTTTGATAGCTCTTGAACAGCGAGGAAGTCGTATTGGCCTTGCCCGTAACGCCCAGGCCACCCCACTCCGCCGAAATGCCCTTGATGGCCGCCAGGAAGTTCTGCGCGCTCATCCCTGCAGGCTTCGCCAGGAGGACACTTTCGCCTTTGCTGAGATTGTGGGAATTGACCCGGCCCAGGGTGTCGCCCAGGTTCAGGACCTGGTAACTCATCTGGTTCTGCGCTACCAGATCGGCCCGGATTTCCGGCGCGGGTGTGGTATCGAGCTTGATCATCGCCTTGGCCAGGCTGCTGTTGCCGGCGTGGTCGCTCACGGTGATGTCGATGTTGCGATAGTCCAGCGCGGTGGAGGTAGCCTTCAGTTTCAGGGCTTCCAGAATCTGTTTGGTTTCCAGCCCGGTCAGGGACTTGCCGGATGTCTTCTGCAGACTCAGCGTGGAAGTGCCACGGTCGTAGGCGTAGGTGAGCCCGGTGATGCCGCCGATGGTCTGGTTGGATGCACTCTGATCTTTTTCCAGGGACAGGAAGCCGTTGGCCTCAGCATTGAGAACCACCTGATCGCTGGCGAACGTATCCATGTTGCCGGAGAAACTGAGCTTGATCGTGGCAATGTCGTCGGCGAAGAATGCACCGATCCGCTTGTCGAACAGGCTCTCGCCATCGGCAGCGCGCTTGAGGTTGATGACCTTCTGCGAGCTCGACTGGATGCCCGGGGTGAAATAATCCAGGTCCAGTGTCGGCGCCTGGGTATCGACGACCAGTTTCGCACGGGCGGGACCACCGACTTCGCCATTGGCGGCGATCAAGCGGAATTGCACCTCACGTTCACCTTCCAGGCCGAGCGAATTGACCAGTTTGACCGACTTCGTCAGGGTCTGAATCTGGTTGCCCGAGAGTAGTGCGCCCGAGCTATTGCTGATGGTCAGCGTATGCTTCTCGGGGTCAGCGGCGTAGCGCAGCGCGTTGGTAGCTTCGTTGCTCTTGTCCGTTGGCAGGTCAATCAGCAATCGGTCATGTTCCGGGTTGAGCCCCTTGCCTACCAGGGTCAGTTGCAGGCTACTGATATCCTTTGCAGCAGGTTCGAGGACTGCCTTTTGCAGGCTGATCCCCTGTTCCAGTGCGCCTGCCGTCGTGATGTAGCGGATTGCATCATCTTTCGATGCGGCGACATTGGGATCAGTAGGCAAGGCCAGGCGTTCGTTGGCTACCTCTAGAGTGCCTTGCCAAGCCATATCGCCACGATCTTCGGAAGTACGCATGGTCAGTACGCGGGTGCCGGTGCTGCCCGCGGTATTGATCAACTTGACTGCCTGGATCAAACGCTCGATCTGGTCGTTGCTGAACGCGCCGCGCTTTGAATGATTTACGAACAGTTCATTCCTGCCGGTGGAGTAGAAAAATTCGACGTTCTCGACGCCGTTGATCGTCCGATTGTACATATCCTCTCCCGAACGGAAGGGCTCAAACTCACGCTCAAAGGCAAGCTTGTCCTGCGCCCCCTGCAGGGCGTTCCCTGAGAGTCTGAAATAGAGATGAGCTGCATCCACTGCTGTTGACCCGGCAAAGTCCGCATTGGGTGAAAAGCGCGTACCAACCGAGAGATCAGCGTTGCTGACATAGTGTCGAGATATCGATCCGCTTTCAAATTTGCCCAATCCCGGGACGAAGTTCTCGGGCGAAGTGGTATCAATGAAGAGGCGAAAGCCGCTGTTCGCGCTGACGTTGCCAGCGATATCTTCCTGTTGCAAGTAGAAAGCGGTTTCTTCGGCGGCCATACCAAAACTCAACAACGGTAGCGCTTTCTGGTGCGCTCGCGTTCCGTCGGCCAGAGCAACTTCTGCGGCCAGATGTGGGGCAGGCAGATCGGTCGCTATCCACTTGGTATCAGAGGTCGGCCTATGCTTGCTGTCGTTCCCGACATCCGCCTTGAGATACCGCGAAAAATCCGTCTCGCGATACCATTCGTCGGTGCCGCTCTGACGCGAGATGACATAACCTCCTCCGATCTGCGCCCACAGATACCAGGTCTCCCCAGAGGTCGTCATGCGATACGCCTCACGGGTGGTGTCCAGCAGCGCTTTGCCGGTAGGGGAGAAATCGTCACTGAAGCTCTGCTTCAACGTATGCGTCTCCGTGGCAGATAAAGCGATGTATTCACCATTGGCATTGCTGGTGCTGCCGTCTACCTTGGTCAGACCTGATATTTTGCGTGACCATTGCAGAGGGATTTCCCAAGTGCCGTCCTTCTGCGATGGGCCATTGCACGCCCCAGTTCTTTTCATGCTGCGAGTTGATTTCGGCATCGGTGATCTGCTTCTGGTTGTCAGGGGCCTTGATGGTGGAATAGTTGGGGCGCTCGGTATTGCCCTCGTTGCCGCGGGTGGAGCACATGCTCGGGCGACGCAAAAGAACTAACTTTATTTTCCCGGTATAGATATTCAGACGGGTGGCAAGGGAGATGAACCGTGGATTACGTCAGCATCCATCAGTCGTCCTCAGCTTTCACCTCTCATCCCGGGATGTCTGACGAGAAATGCGTCACCGCCCCACATCGCACACGGTCGAAAAAAAACCGGTCCCTGATGATCAGGAAGCGGTTTCTCTCTTCACTGCCCCGTCCCGGCAATCAGAGACGGGGCGGGGTGAAGCAATGCTTCATGTCACACCAGTCAGATCAGAACCCCAGCGTACGTCCATCCGGATTGCGCGGATCGGAGAAGCCGTCAAAGCCGTCCTCCCGGATCTGGATGGTCTGCGTGCGTCCCATGGAGGGCTGCACGCTGATCTTCTGGCCCTTGTCCTGCAGGATCTTCAGGGTATCGGCGGAGAGACCCTTTTCCACGCGCAGCTGGTCCGGCGCCCACTGATGGTGGATGCGCGGAGTGATGGTGGCTTCGGCCACGTTCATGTCGTGGTCGATCACGTTGAGGATGGTCTGCATCGTGGTCGTGATGATGCGGCTGCCACCCGGGCTGCCGGTGACCAGGAAGGGCTTGCCGTCCTTGAGCACGAAGGTGGGCGACATCGACGACAGCGGTCGCTTGTACGGGCCGACCGCGTTGGCGTCGCCACCGATCAGGCCGAAGGCATTGGGCACGCCCGGCTTGGCGGCGAAGTCATCCATCTCGTTGTTCAAGGTGATGCCGGTGCCGGTGGCGACGATGCCGCTGCCGAAGTTCAGGTTCAGGGTGTAGGTGGTGGCCACCAGATTGCCGTCCTTGTCGGCCACGGAGTAGTGGGTGGTCTGGTCGCTCTCATACGGCTGCGGCTGGCCCGGCTTGATCTCCGTGGAAGGCGTGGCGCGATCCGGGTTGATCTTCTTGGCCAGTTCATCGGCGTAGGCGCGCGAGGTCAGGCCCTTGACGGGGACCTTGGTGAAATCCGGATCGCCCAGGTATTCCGAACGGTCGGCGTAGGCCAGCTTCATGGCTTCGGCCATCAGGTGGATGGTCTGGGCGCTGTCGGCGCCGTATTGCTTGAGCGGATAACGTTCCAGGATGTTCATCATCTGGATGATGTGTACGCCACCGGAGCTTGGCGGCGGCATCGACATCACCTGGTAGCCGCGATAGTTGCCCGACACCGGCACGCGTTCGACCACCTTGTAGTTGCGCAGGTCGTCGGCGCTGATGAGACCGCCGTGCTTGTCCATCTCGGCCACGATCTTCCTGGCGATGGCGCCGTCATAGAAGGCCTTGGGACCTTCCTTGGCGATCAGGCGCAGGGACTTGGCCAGATCCTTCTGGACCAGCATTTCGCCTTCCTTGAGGGGACGACCTTCCTTGAAGAAGATGGCCTTCGACGAATCCCACTGGCCCAGGTGCTCACGCTCGGCGGCCAGGATCAGCGCCAGGCTGCGGCTGACCGGGTAGCCCTTTTCGGCCAGTTCGACCGCCGGCTGGATGACCTGCGACAGCTTCATCGTGCCGTACTTGGCGAGTGCATGCGACAGGCCCGCCACCGTGCCCGGTACGCCCACGGCCAGGTGGGTGTAGAGCGAACGGCCGGGGACGACGTTGCCCTTGTCGTCCAGGTACATGTTGCGGGTGGCGCGCTGCGGCGCCATCTCGCGGAAGTCCAGGGCCACGTTCTTGCCGGTCTTGGCATCGTGGATCATCATGAAACCGCCACCGCCGATGTTGCCCGCATTGGGCAGAACGACCGCCAGCGCGAAGCCGACCGCCACGCCCGCATCGACGGCGTTGCCGCCCTTCTTGAGGATGTCCACGCCGACCTTGGTGGCCAGTTCCTGTTCGGTGGCGACCATGCCGTGCTGGCTATGGACGGGGCTGATGATGTCGTAGGTCAGGTCGTACTTGACCACGGGGGCCGCCGGTGGCGCCGTCTGGGCGCTGGCCGGCAGGAAGGCCAGTGCGCCGCACAAGGGCAGCAGGGCCATGGCGGCGGGTTTGCAAAGACCGGTGAATGTCTGCATGAGGGATGCTCCTGGTGATCTGGACTTGGGAATGTGCATATTATTTATAGGAATGCCGTCCCGATGCGATGCGGCAGCAGCCTGGACGACACCGGAAGATTGTAGAGAATGGACCGTATCTGTCCAGAGCCAGCGGCCAGCGATGGATGGATTATTGATGGTGATTCGTCCATGGATGGACGGGATGCGGCGAACCGATGAGGTGGTTCGCCAGGAGGCAGTGCCCCTGCGCAGCAGGCGTCGGCGAAGCCGTTCGCCGGTTCAGGTACTCTCGCGTACCGCCAGTTCGAAGCCCAGGTCCAGGCGGCCCTTGGCGATATCCTCACCCTTGAGCTGGCGCACCAGCATCTCGGCTGACTTGTAGCCGATGTCATAGCGCGGCGTCACCACCGTGGTGATGGACGGCGTGGCACAAGCGGCCCAGGAGAGGTCGTTGAAGCCGGCGATGGCCATCTGCCCCGGCACGCTGATGCCCTGGCGCTGACATTCGAAGAGCGCACCGAGCGCCAGGTCGTCGTTGCAGCAGAAGACCGAATCGCAGTCCGGATGCTGCTCCAGCACGCGGCGCAGCAATTGCGCGCCCATGTTGACGGTGGTCGGTTCCGGCAGCAGCACCTCGATATCCGGCTGGATGCCGGCCTCGATCAGGCCTTTGCGGAAGCCTTCTCGGCGCTTCATCATGCGCGGGTCCAGCTGGGCCGCCAGGAAGGCCGGACGGCGATAGCCGCGCTGGACCAGATGGCGTGCCACTGCCTGCCCGGCGCGGGTCTGCGAGAAACCCACCGACAGGTCGTGCTGGCTGCGTCCCAGGTCGAACATGCGTACGGCCGGGATATCGCGGCTGCCGGGGCGGGCCTGCAGGATGTCGTGCTGTTCGCTGCTGGAGAGCAGGAAGCCGGCCGGCGCATGGGCCAAGTAGGTGGCGATGAGTTGTTCTTCCTTGTCCCGCACGTAACCGGTCTCGCCGATGAGGAACTGGTAACCGGCACCGGCCAGGTAATCGCGGATACCCGAGAGGGTTTCGATGAAGACCGCATTGGTGAGCGACGGCACCAGCACCGCTATTACCTGCGAACGTGCCGAGGCCAGCGTCGAGGCGGCCTGGTTGGGGACATAGCCGAGCCGGGCAATGGCCTCCAGGATGCGCTGGCGCGACTGTTCCTGCACCAGGGCCGGCGTCTTCAGCGCACGCGATACTGTCATCGGGCTGACCCCGGCCTCGGCCGCCACATCAATGATGGTGACGCGACCGGTGGCACGGCTGCCGCGTACCGCCGGGGTGGCGGGCACGGACTTGCGCTTTGGCTTGGATTTTGAGGGGGGTGCTGCGCGCTGGGTCATTGGCGGTTGGGGTGGGCGGTCATTTCAGGTTGGCGACATGATACCTGCTTGCGTCCGGCTCTTGGCACCGGGGAAGGGCCGGCCGCCATTTCCGTACAACAATTTTTCGCATGGCGTGAGCGTCGGATGCGTTGGTGTCTGCCGCACTGCAGCACAACAAGTGTTTGACCCGCGCAAAATGTTAGCGTTATCATCGCGCCCCATGTTAACGCTAACATCCGAACCTCCGGGCACACGGCGGCGGGGTCAGCGGCGGCATACCACACTCAGGTCAATCAGATAACACTACGCAGATAGTGCAGATGTTCGCGCCTCCCGCCAGGGCAGGCCGCAGGAGACGTCCGTCCTCAGCCTCGCGCCGGGGCCACGCTGCTGCGGCTCTTTGCGGGCCGCACGGCATCGGCTATCGGCAATCGGAGATCCCATGCTGGGAATGAGCCACGACGCCACCTTGCTGTTCAATGCAGTCATTGCGATCCTCGCGCTGATCCTGATGATCACGCGCTTGCGCATCCATCCTTTCATCGCCCTGACGATCACCTCGGGCTTCCTCGGTCTGATCTCGGGCATGCCATTGCCCAAGATCGTCAAGTCCTTCCAGGACGGCTTCGGCGGCGTGCTGGGCTTCGTCGGCATCGTCCTGGGCCTGGGTACCATGCTGGGCAAGCTGATGGCCGAGTCCGGCGGTGCCGACCAGATCTCGCAGACGCTGGTGCGTGCCTTCGGCCGCGAGCGTGTGCACTGGGCCATGATGATGGGCGCCTTCCTGGTCGGTATTCCCCTGTTCTTCGAAATTGGCTTCGTGCTGCTGATCCCACTGGTGTTCATCGTGGCGCGTCGCTCGGGCGTGCCGCTGTTCAAGATCGGCATGCCCATGCTGGCCAGCCTGTCGGTGATGCACGGCCTGGTGCCGCCGCACCCGGGTCCGCTGCTGGCCATCGGCATCTTCGGTGCCGACATCGGCAAGACCATTTTCTATGGCCTGCTGGTGGGCCTGCCGACGGTCATCATCGCCGGTCCCATGTTCGGTTCCTTCATCTCGCGCTACGTTGACATCAAGCCTTCGGAAGAGCTGATGGCGCAACTGGCGCGCGAACCGCAGACCAGCAACCTGCCGGGCTTCACCACCACCCTGGTGACGGTGCTCTCGCCGGTGTTCCTGATGCTGCTGAAGACCTTCGTCGATGTCACCCTGCCTGAAGGCCACGCCGTGCGCGACCTGATGGACTTCATCGGCAACCCCATCGTGGCCCTGCTGGCCGCGCTGCTGCTGGCGATCTGGACCTTCGGCCTGGCCCGTGGCTTCACCCGCCAGCAGGTGCTGAAGTTCGTCGACCAGAGCCTGGCGCCGACCGCGGCCATCGTGCTGATCATCGGTGCCGGTGGCGGCTTCAAGCAGATGCTGGTCAATTCCGGCGTGGGGACTGCCATCGGTCAGTTGGCTGTCCATGCGGAAATCTCGCCGCTGCTGCTGGCCTGGTTCGTGGCCGGCGTGATCCGCGTGGCGACCGGTTCGGCCACGGTGGCCACCATCACCGGTGCCGGCATCGTGGCCCCGCTGGTGGCGCTGATCCCCGGTACCAACAAGGAACTGCTGGTGCTGGCCACCGGCGCCGGTTCGCTGATCCTGTCGCACGTCAACGATGCCGGGTTCTGGCTGGTCAAGGAATACTTCAACATGAGCGTGGGTGAAACCTTCAAGACCTGGACGGTGATGGAAACACTGATCTCGGTTGTTGCTATCATCTTCATCATGTTGCTCAACCTCGTCGTTTGATCGTTATTTAATACTCACGATGCAACGCCCGGCTGGTCCGGGCGTCTTGCCATTTGTCAGATAAGGAATGTTCATGTCCCACTCCGCCCGCTACATGCTCGGTGTCGATATCGGCACCACCAGCACCAAGTCTGTCGTCTTCACGCTCGATGGCAAGGTGGTCGCACAGCATGCGCAGGAATACCCGGTGATCTGTACCGAGCCGGGCATGGCGGAGCAGGACCCGCAACAGATCGTCGAGGCCGCGCTGGCCTCGATTGCCGGTGCCGTGAAGGCCGCCGCTGCGGCGCCGCAGGAGATCGCCCTGCTGTCCTTCAGCGCGGCCATGCACAGCGTCATCGCGCTCGATGCCGAGAACCGCCTGCTGTCCAACAGCATCACCTGGGGGGATATCCGCGCCTCGGTCTGGGCCGAGCGCATCAAGCACGAACACGATGGCAACGCCATCTACCGCCGCACCGGTACGCCCATCCACCCGATGTCGCCGCTGTGCAAGCTGATGTGGATGCGCCATGAAAAGCCGGAAGTCTTCAGCAAGGCGGCGCGCTTTGTCGGCATCAAGGAATACCTGCTGTACCACCTGTTCGGCCAGTGGGTGGTGGACCACTCCATCGCCTCGGCCACCGGCATGTTCAACCTGCGCGAGCTGGCCTGGGATCGCGGTGCGCTGGAACTGCTGGGCGTCACGCCCGAGCAGTTGCCCACGCCGGTGCCGACCACTCACCGCCTGCCGCCGCTGTCACCCGGGATGGCGCAGCGCCTGGGGCTGTCGGTGGACACCCCCTTCATCATCGGCGCCAACGACGGCGTGCTCTCCAACCTGGGCGTGAACGCCATCGAGATCGGCCACGTCGCGGTGACCATCGGCACCTCCGGTGCGATGCGCACGGTGATCGATGAGCCCCTGACCGACCCGCATGGCCGCCTGTTCTGCTACGCCCTGACCGAGAAGCACTGGGTGGTCGGCGGCCCGGTCAACAACGGCGGCAACATCTTCCGCTGGGTGCGCGATGAACTGGCGACCGCCGAGGCAGCCGCAGCCCGCGATGAAGGCGTCGATCCCTATGAAGCCCTGACCCGTATCGCCGAGAAGGTGCGCCCCGGCGCCGAAGGATTGCTGTTCCATCCCTTCATGGCCGGCGAGCGTGCACCGCTGTGGAATGCCGACCTGCGCGGCTCCTTCTTCGGCCTGGCCCTGCACCATGGCAAGCACCACATGATCCGCGCCGCGCTGGAAGGGGTGATCTTCAATCTCTACAGCATCCTGCCGGCCCTGGAAGAACTGGTCGGCCCCACCAAGCGCATGATGGCCACGGGCGGCTTTGCCCGCTCGGCCCTGTGGCGCCAGATGATGGCCGACATCTTCAATCGCGAGGTGGTCGTGCCGGAGAGCGTGGAATCGTCCTGCCTGGGCGCGGCTGTGCTGGGCGCCTGGGCCTTGGGGCTGGTGCCGTCGCTGTCGGTGATTTCCGGCATGGTCGGCTCCACCAACCATCACGCGCCGCATGCCGACGCGGTGGCGGTCTACAGCCGCCTGCAACCCATCTTTGCGGCCATTCCGGCCAAGCTGGAAGCGGAGTACCACGCCATCGCCGCCTTCCAGCGCGAGACCGGAAAGGCGCACTGAACGCTGCTCCGGCGCAGGCCGGCCTGAGCAGTTTCGATCTGCCACCTCCCCAACAAGAAGAAAGAGACTACATGACCACCAAGACCACCTCCCTGCCGGCCGGCCTGCAGGGTTTTTCCCTCGAAGGCCGGCTGGCCCTGATCACCGGTTCGTCCGGCGGCATCGGCCTGGCACTGGCGCGCGGCATGGCGCAAGCGGGCGCGGCCATCGTCCTCAACGGTCGCGATGCCGGCAAGCTGGCCGGTGTGGCGGCGCAATTGCGTGCCGAAGGCCACGTCATCCATGAATCCAGCTTCGATGCCACCTCCTCCGACGAGGTCAAGGCTGCGGTGCAGAAGATCGAAAGCGAGATCAGCGCCATCGACATCCTGGTCAACAACGCCGGCATCCAGCGTCGCAATCCGCTGGAAGAGTTCAAGGAATCGGACTGGCACGACCTCATCAACACCAACCTCAACAGCGTCTTCTACGCCGCCCAGGCAGTGGCGCGCCACATGATCCCGCGTGGCGCCGGCAAGATCATCAACATCTGCTCGGTGCAGAGCGAACTGGGTCGTCCCGGTATCGCCCCCTATACCGCCACCAAGGGTGCGGTGAAGATGTTCACCAAGGGCATGGCGATCGACTGGGGCAAGTACGGCATCCAGGTCAATGGTCTGGGCCCGGGTTATTTCAAGACCGAGATGAACATGGCCCTGGTCAACGATGCCAAGTTCACCGACTGGCTGGTCGGCCGCACGCCCTCGCGTCGCTGGGGCGATGTCGAAGATCTGGTGGGCGCGGCCGTGTTCCTGGCCAGCGATGCCTCGCGTTTCGTGAACGGCCACATCCTCTACGTGGATGGCGGTGTCACCGCGACCCTGTAACCCATTGATGCCATTCAGGAGAAGATCATGCAACAAGGCCTCGTCATCCATGCGCCGCACGACCTGCGCATCCAGCAACTCGACAGCGGCGAACTGCAGCCGCAACAACTGAAGGTCAAGGTCAAGGCCGGCGGTATCTGCGGTTCCGACCTGCACTACTACCACCACGGCGGTTTCGGCGTGGTGCGCATCAAGGAACCGATGGTGCTGGGCCACGAAGTGTCGGGCCAGATCGCCGAAGTCGGCAGCGCCGTCACCGACATCGCGCCCGGTACCCGCATCGCCATCTCGCCCAGCCGCCCCTGCGGTCAGTGCAAATACTGCCAGGAAGGCAAGCAGAATCACTGCCTGGACATGCGCTTCTACGGCAGTGCCATGCGCACCCCGCACGTACAGGGCGCGTTCCGCCAGGAAATCGTCATCGAGCGTTCGCAGGCCCACGTCGTGGCCGACCACGTCAGCGATGGCGAGGCCGCCATGGCCGAACCACTGTCGGTGGCATTGCATGCCGTGCGTCGCGCCGGTCCGCTGGTGGGCAAGCGCGTGCTGGTGACGGGCTGCGGCCCCATCGGTGCCCTGGTGGTGATTGCCGCCCGTCGCGCCGGCGCGCTGGAAGTGGTGGTCACCGATGTGGCGAAGATGCCGCTGGAAGCCGCACTGAAGGTGGGCGCCGACCGCGCCATCAACATGGCCGAGACACCGGAGGCGCTGAAGGCCTACGCCGCCGACAAGGGGACCTTTGACGTGCTCTTCGAAGCCAGCGGCAACGAGCGCGCGCTGGTGGGCGCACTGGAGGCGCTGCGTCCGCAGGCCGTGATCGTGCAGGTGGGCCTGGGCGGGGACATCCAGTTCCCGGCCAACCTGCTGGTGGGCAAGGAGCTGGACTGGCGCGGTGCCTTCCGCTTCCATGAAGAGTTCGCCATGGCCGTCGAGCTGATGAACCGCCGCCTGGTGGACGTCAAGCCGTTGATCTCGGCCACCTATCCCATCGCCCAGGCGGTGGAGGCCTTCGAGATCGCCGGTGACCGTTCGAAGATGATGAAGGTGCAGATCAGTTTCGACTGATCCGCCCGGGGCGATGTCCGCGCTGTTCCGTAGTGTGGTGATCGCCCCGCATCCGAAAGGCAGTCCTGCCTTGCTTTCTGGTCTGATCATCTATGCCAGATTGACAATATCTTGTGTACGCTATAAGTTTTGCCCCCATGGGATGGCAGGGATGAATGCCCGTCCCGCCTGACAAGCACGGCAAACCTCTGGGGGGAGGACATGATGGCCAGACCTTATGCGCTGACGGTGGGACAGCGCCTGTTTCTGTTGATCGTGCTGGCCATGCTGGGCCTGGCTGCCACCGCCGCCGTCAGCCTGCGCCAGATCGAGAACGTCTACCACGCTGCCAACTACGCACAGGTCAACACCGTCCCCAGCGTCACAGCGCTGGATGATGCGCAAAGCGCCTTCAATGCCATCCAGGGCCGGGTCTATCACTACCAGGCCAACCAGGACCCCAGCGACCGGCGCCGCCTCCTGCAGGAAATCGAGATCTACCGCCAGCGCCTGGACAAGCAGATGAAAATCTACCGCGCGGCCTATGTCACCGATGAAACGGACCAGGCCATGCTGGAAGACGACCTCCAGCGCCTGACCGCTTTCGAGGGCGTGGCGCAGCGCCTGCAGGCATTGGCCGATCAGGGGCTGGACGAGCAGGGCAAGATCGTGGTGGGGCTGGAGTTTCGCGGGGCTATCGAAGCCGTGCAGGCCGCCTTTGCCCGCCATCGTTCCTACAACATCGCCCTGGGCGAAGCCAGCGCGCTGTCGGCACGCGAGATCATCGAACATGCGCTGCGGACCGTGCTCCTGATGGCTGGAGGAGTCCTGCTGATCATGCTGGGCGCCGGCTGGGGCATCACCCATACCCTCACACGCCAGTTGGGCGGTGAGCCGGGCGACGTGGTCACGGTCATGCAACGCCTGTCCGATGGCGACCTGGTGCAGCAGATCGCTCTGAAGCCGCGCCATGGCCAGAGCATGATGAATTCCATCAAGACCATGATCGAACGCCTGTGCCAGGTGGTGGCCGAAGTCACCGCCAGTGCCGAAGCCATGGTCAGCACCGCCGAGGAGGTCAGCGCCACGGCGCAGTCGCTCTCCCGTGCCTCGACCGAGCAGGCCACTGGTGTGGAGCAGACCAGCATGGCACTGGAGCAGATCCACGGGTCCATCCTCAGTACCTCCGAGAATGCGCGCCAGACCGAGCAGATCGCCGCTGGTGCTGCCAGCCAGGCAGGGCAGTGCGCGCAGACTCTCAGGCAGATGGTGGAGGCGATCCAGCAGATCGCCGGCAAGATCGCGGTCATCGACGACATCGCCTACCAGACCAACCTGCTGGCGCTCAATGCCACCATCGAGGCGGCCCATGCAGGTGAGCACGGCACCGGCTTCGCCGTGGTGGCGGCCGAGGTCCGGCGGCTGGCCGAACGCAGCCAGGCGGCCGCGCAGGAAATCGATGAAGTCGCCCGCGCCAACGTGATCCTGGCGGGCGCCGCTGAAGAGCAGCTGCAGCACATGCTGCCGGCGATTGGACGTACCTCGGAACTGGTACAGGAAATCGTCCAGGCCTCCGAAAAACAATCTGCCGCAGTCAGCCAGATCAGTGTCGCCGCCAGCCAGCTGGCCCAGGTGATCCAGCAGAACTCGCTAAGCTCCGAAGAGCTTGCCGTGACCTCGGAGGAACTGAACCGACGCGCCATGGTGCTGCAGACCATCATGAGCTTTTTCCAGTGCCGGATGGGTGGGGCGCGCGCATTGCCCTAGGCGCGATCCACCATGAACGACAAAGGCCGCATCGTCTGCACGATGCGGCCTTTGTACTTGTCGATCTGGACGCGGGATCTAGCGCAAGGCGTCCACGATCTGCTCCAGCTTGACCGCGTCGGCGGCGAACTGACGGATGCCTTCGGCCAGCTTCTCGGTGGCCATGGCGTCGGCGTTGAGGGCCAGGCGGAAGGCCTTTTCATCCAGGGAGACACGCTCGATGTCGGCCGCATCGGCGGCTTCCTTGCTCAGCTTGCGTTCCACCGGAGCATCGCTGTCGGCCAGCTTCTGCAGCAGGTCGGGGCTGATGGTGAGCAGGTCGCAGCCGGCCAGTTCGACGATCTGCGACGTGTTGCGGAAGCTCGCGCCCATCACTTCGGTGGCGTAGCCGAACTTGCGGTAGTAGTTGTAGACCGCCTTGACCGATTGCACGCCGGGATCGTCGCTGCCGGTATATTCCTGGCCGGTGGATTTCTTGTACCAGTCGTAGATGCGGCCGACGAAGGGGGAGATCAGCTGCACGCGGGCTTCCGCGCAGGCGATGGCCTGGGGCAGCGAGAACAGCAGGGTCAGGTTGCAGCGGATGCCGTCCTTTTCCAGGATCTCGGCGGCACGGATGCCTTCCCAGGTGGAGGCGATCTTGATGAGCACGCGCTCGCGGGCGATGCCGGCTTCTTCGTACAGGCGGATCAGCTCGCGGCCCTTGGCAACGGTGCCTTCGGTATCGAAGGACAGGCGGGCATCGGTCTCGGTGGAGACGCGGCCCGGGATCAGCTTCAGGATCTCCAGACCGAAGGCGATCAGCAGGCGGTCGATGATGGCATCGGTGCTCTTGCCGGCATGGGCCTTGACCACCGATTCCAGCAGCGGCTTGTACTCGGACTTCTGCACTGCCTTGAGGATCAGCGAGGGGTTGGTGGTGGCATCCTGGGGCGCAAAGGCCTTCATGGCCTGGAAGTCGCCGGTATCGGCCACGATGGTGGTGTACTGCTTCAACTGTTCAAGCTGGCTCATGGAAAGTCCTGTTGCTAAGGTGAAGAATAAGGATAGGCATTGTACGCAATGGCCGTTTCCTGTCTGTCGGTGAATGTCGCTAAATCACTGATCCTTGATCTGCCGCTGCACCTGGCGCGCTCAGCACGCTGAGCATGTTCGGCGCACTCAGCGGAAGAAGGAGTCGAATTGCATGTCGAATTTCTGCAGCGACTTCTGCGCGTTCTGCATCTTCTTGCGGAATTCCGGGCCGCGTCGCAGCGCCAGTCCCACCGCTAGGATGTCGATCACCACCAGGTGCGCCAGGCGCGCCGAGATGGGGGTATAGGGGTCGATGTTGAAGGACAGGTCGATCGGCACCAGCACCGTGGCCAGTTCGGCCAGCGGGGTGCCGGAAGGGCCGAGCACGATGATGTCGGCGCCGCCCTTGCGCGCCAGCTGGATCGAGCGCAGCAGGGCCGCATTGCCGCCACGCTGCGAGATCGCCACCACGCAGTCGCCGGCCTTGAGCAGCGAGGCCGCGATGCTATGGATGTGCGGGTCGGAATAGGCCACCGTGGGCACGCCCGAGCGGAAGAACTTGTGCTGCGCGTCGTTGGCCACAATGCCGGAGGTACCCTGGCCGTAGAACTCGATCTTGTTGGCGCGCGCCAGCACGTCCAGCGCCAGCTGGATGGCATCCGGGTTGAGGTGGTTGCGCAGGTCCAGCAGGGTATTGATGGAGCGGCTGCAGATCTTGTTGACCAGATCGGCGGCCAGGTCGTCCTGGGCCAGCGTTTCATCCGCGCCCGGCAGGGCCAGCGCCAGGCTCTGGGCCAGCTTGAGCTTGAAGTCATGCCAGCCTTCGTAACCGATGGCGCGGCAGAAACGGATCACGGTCGGTTCCGACACTTCCGCATTCTTGGCCAGCGCCGTCAGGTTCTCGGCCAGGGCCAGTTGCGGGTTGGCCAGGATGGTCGCAGCCACCTTCTTCTCCGACTTGGAGAGGGAGTTGATGTGGGTGCGGATGGAGTCGAGCAGCATGGACATGACGGTGACCTGGTGACGCTAGCGGGCGTTGCTCAGACCTCGGGCAGGGCTTCTTCGCGCCACTGCAGTCCGTCGCGACCGATCAGGGCGCTCGCCGCAGCAGGCCCCCAGGTACCGGCGTTGTAGGGGACCGGGTCGGCCTCCTGCTGGTCCCAGTAATCGATGATGGGCTCCACCCATTCCCAGGCGGCCTCCAGTTCGTCGCTGCGCATGAAGAGCGTGAGATGACCGCGCAACACGTCCAGCAGCAGGCGTTCGTAGGCGTCCATGCGCGGGGTCTTGAACTTCTCGCGGAAGTCCAGCTCCAGCTCCACCGGACGCAGGCGCATGCCGTCGCCAGGCTGCTTGGCCATCAGGTTCATGTGCAGGCCTTCGTCAGGCTGCAAGCGGATCACCAGGCAGTTCGGGGTGTCGTTCTGGTGCGCGAAGATGGAATGCGGCACGCTCTTGAAGCGCACCACGATCTCGGCCAGGGAGTCGGCCATACGCTTGCCGGTACGCAGGTAGAACGGCACGCCGGCCCAGCGCCAGGTGTCGATCTCGGCCTTGACCGCGACATAGGTCTCGGTGCGCGAGTCGGGGTTGGCATCGGCTTCCTTGCGGTAGCCCGGCACGGCCACGCCATCGACATGGCCGGCGCGGTACTGGCCGCGCACCACGTTCATGGCCAGCGTGGTGGGGGTAAAGCGCTTGAGCGAGCGCAGCACCTTGAGCTTTTCGTCGCGCACGGCGTCGGCCGAGTTCGATACCGGCGGTTCCATGGCGACGATACAGAGCAGTTGCAGCAGGTGGTTCTGCAGCATGTCGCGCAGGGCGCCGGAGGTGTCGTAGTAGTCGAAGCGGCCGCCCACGCCGAGTTCTTCGGCGATGGTGATCTGCACGTCGGAAATCCATTCGCGCCGCCACAGGGGTTCGAACAGCACGTTGCCGAAGCGCAGCGCCAGCAGGTTCTGCACCGCTTCCTTGCCGAGGTAGTGGTCGATACGGAAGATCTGCGATTCCTGGAAGAAGCGGCCGACCTGGGCGTTGATGTCGCGGGCGCTCTTGAGGTCGCGGCCCAGCGGCTTTTCCAGCACCACGCGGGAGGTCGGCGTGACCAGTCCGGCCTTGGACAGATTTTCGCAGATGGAGGCGAACAGGCTGGGTGGGGTGGCCAGGTAGAATACCCGCGCCAGGCCGGCGATGTCGCGCAGGGCATCCTTCAGGTGGCTGAAGCTGTCGGCTTCCTTGGCGTTGACCGAGGCGTATTGGAGGCGGCCGGTGAAGCGTTCCCAGACGCTGGCATCCAGGTTGGCGGCCGGCACGTGGGGTTTGGAATCCTTCTCCACCAGCTTGAGGAAATCTTCACGCGATTTCTCGTCGCGGCCCAGGCAGATGATGCGTGCATCGGGCGGCAGGTCGCGGGCGCGGTCCCGGGCATACAGCGCGGGCAGCAGCTTGCGCATCGAGAGGTCGCCGGTGCCGCCGAATAAAACCAGATCGAAATCAGAAGTAGCCATGGTGTGTGTCGTCTCTTTGTACGTGAAGTAGCGGATGGAGCGCTACGTGTTTAGTTGCCCTGCCGGCTGGCCTGGGCGGCCTGGCGGGCCAGGGCGATCAGGGCGCTGGTGGAGGCGTCGTGGCGTGAGGCCTGCACAGCATCCTCGGCCTGCAGTTCGCCCAGGATGGTCTTGGCCAGCACCTTGCCCAGTTCCACGCCCCACTGGTCGAAGCTGTTGATGCCCCAGATCGCGCCCTGCACGAAGGTCTTGTGCTCGTACAGCGCAATCATCGCGCCCAGGGCATGCGGGCTCAGTTCCGGCAGCAGCAGGGTATTGCTGGGGCGGTTGCCCTCGAAGGTTTTGTGCGGGATCAGGGCCGCGAGTTCCGCTTCGGGCAGACCTTGTGCCTGCAGATCGGCGCGCACCTCGTCGGCGTCCTTGCCGCGCATGAAGGCTTCGGACTGCGCGAAGCAGTTGGCCAGCAGTGCTTCCTGGTGCCCGGCAATGCCGTGCGAGGGTTTGAGGACGGCGATGAAATCGATGGGCGTGATGTCGGTACCCTGGTGCAGCAGCTGGAAATAGGCGTGCTGGCCGTTGGTACCAACGTCGCCCCAGATGGCCGGACAGGTCAGGGTCGTGACCGGCGTGCCGTCACGGGTGATGCGCTTGCCGTTGCTCTCCATGTCCAGTTGCTGCAGGTAGGACGGGAAGAAGCGCAACCATTGGTGATAGGGAGCGATGCTCAGCGAGGCGCTGCCGAGGAAATTGCGGTTCCAGATACCCACCAGCGCCTGGATCACCGGCATGTTCGATTCCAGCGGGGCTTCACGGAAATGGCGGTCCATGTCGTGCGCGCCCGCCAGGAAGGCAGCGAAATTGTCGTAGCCGACCAGCAGCGCCACCGGCAGGCCGATGGCCGACCAGACCGAATAGCGGCCGCCTACCCAGTCCCAGAAGGGAAACATGTTCTCGGTATCGATGCCGAAGGCGGCCACCTCGGCCGCATTGGTGGAGACGGCCACGAAGTGCCGGGCCAGGTCGTCGGACTTGCCGTGCTGCAAGAACCAGGCGCGCGCCGAACGGGCGTTGAGCATGGTTTCCTGGGTGGTGAAGGTCTTGGAGGCGACGATGAAGAGCGTGGTCTCGGGATCGACGCGGGAGAGCACCTCTTCCAGGTCGTGGCCATCGACATTGGAAACGAAGTGGGTGCGCAGGCGCGGGTGCGCGTAGGCGCGCAGGGCAGTGCACACCATCTGCGGGCCCAGGAAGGAGCCGCCGATGCCGATATTGACGATGTCGGTGATCTCGCGTCCGCTGTAGCCGCGCCAGGTGCCGCTGCGCACGCGCTCGCTGAATGCACGGATGTGCTTGAGCACCGCATGAACCTCTGACGCAACGGGTTGTCCGTCCACTACGGCCCCGGCCACATTCTCGGGTGCGCGCAGCGCGGTGTGCAGGACGGCGCGATGTTCGGTAAAGTTGATCTTCTCGCCATTGAACATGGCATCGCGCAGGGCTTCCACGCCGCGCTCGCGGGCCAGGCTCATCAGCAGAGAGACGGTATCGGTGTCGATGCGGTTCTTGGAGTAGTCCAGCAGGAGTCCGGCGGCGCGCACATGCATGCGCTCGAAACGGTCGGGCTGCCGGGCGAACAGATCGCGCATGTGCCACTGGACAGCCGTGGCGTGGTGTTCTTGCAATGCCTTGAAGGCGGCCGTGTCGGTCAGGGCGGGTGTATGCATGAGTCGGAGATGGGTTGGCTGTCGTGGCCTGTCATGTCTGGCGGCGGCATCCATCCCTGCGATCCATGCGCCATGTCGTCGTGCGCATTGCAGGAAAAGAGCCGGGCAGGCCGTGTTCATGTTCTTGGGACAATGCGGGTGACTATACATCAAATGCCGCCGAAGTGGTAGTTTCACTACAGTTTATGACGGCCCTGTTACATTGCCTGCCGGCATCCATGCCTTTAGCCGAGAAGCGCAGACTGATAAGGCTTTTGAAGCGGATTGATGTTCACCAATGAAAAGATGCGCGGTTTGGTCATGCTGCAGTGCTCTAAGTGTATGATTTCATTCGCGCAAATTTATGTAGTAAAATTACAGTGTTAACGCTAACAGGAAACCGACAATGCCTCTCAACGCTACCTTAGCCAGCGTCACCCAACGCATCGCCGAACGTAGCCGTCCTTACCGGACCGCTTATCTCGAACGCCTGGAAGCGGCCCGCCGCAAGGGCGCGCAGCGCGGCGCACTGGCCTGCACCAACCTGGCCCACGGCTTCGCCGCCTTCCCCGCCAATGACAAGCTGAAGCTGAAGGAAGACAAGGCGCCCTCGCTGGCGATCGTCTCGGCCTACAACGACATGCTCTCGGCGCACCAGCCCTTCGAGCGTTTCCCCCAGATCATCAAGGACGCAGCCCGTGAAGCCGGCGCCGTGGCGCAGTTCGCCGGCGGCACCCCCGCCATGTGCGACGGCGTCACGCAAGGACAGACCGGCATGGAGATGTCGCTGTTCTCGCGCGACGCCATCGCCATGGCCACCGCCATCGCGCTGTCCCACAACATGTTCGACGCCGCGCTGTATCTGGGCGTGTGCGACAAGATCGTGCCGGGCCTGCTGATCGGTGCGCTGCACTTCGGCCACCTGCCGGCCGTGTTCGTGCCGGCCGGTCCCATGACCAGCGGCATGAGCAACAGCGACAAGGTCAAGATCCGCCAGCTCTACACGGCCGGCAAGATCGGTCGCGCCGAACTGCTGGAAGCGGAGTCCAAGTCCTACCACGGCGCCGGTACCTGCACCTTCTACGGCACCGCCAACAGCAACCAGATGCTGATGGAAGCCATGGGCCTGCACCTGCCGGGCGCGGCCTTCATCACCCCCAACACCCCGCTGCGCGACGCGCTGACTGCGGCCGCCGCCAGGCAGGCCGCCAGGATCACCGACCTCGGCACCCAATACACCCCGGTGGGCCGCATGATCGACGAGAAGGCCATCGTCAACGCCATCGTCGCACTGCACGCCACCGGCGGCTCCACCAATCACACGCTGCACCTGGTGGCCATCGCCAAGGCGGCCGGCATCGTGATCGATTGGGACGACTTCGACAAGCTCTCCGCCGTGGTTCCGCTGATCACCAAGATCTACCCCAACGGCACCGCCGACGTGAACCATTTCCATGCCGCTGGCGGCACCGGCTTCGTGCTGCGCGAGCTGATCGATGCCGGCCTGATGCACGACGACGTCACCACCATCCTCGGCCAGGGACTGCGCCAGCACTGCAAGGAGCCGATGCTGGCTACCGAAGGCGAGAATGGTCGTCCCGGCACCGTGACCTGGCAGGATGCACCGGCCCAGAGCGCCGACGCCGGTGTGCTGGGCACCGTAGCCCAGCCGTTTGCGGCCGATGGCGGCCTCAAGCTGCTGCAAGGCAACCTGGGTCGTGCCGTCATCAAGATTTCGGCGGTCAAGCCCGAACACCGCGTGGTGGAGGCGCCGGCAGTGGTGTTCCATTCGCAGGAAGCCTTCATGGCCGCCTTCAAGGCTGGCCAGCTGGATCGCGACTTCGTGGCCGTGATCACCTTCCAGGGACCGCGCGCCAACGGCATGCCCGAACTGCACGCGCTGACCCCGGCGCTGGGCATCCTGCAGGACAAGGGCCGCCACGTCGCCCTGGTCACCGATGGCCGCATGTCCGGCGCATCGGGTAAAGTACCGGCCGCGATCCATGTCACGCCCGAAGTGCTGGGCGGTGGTCCGCTGGGCCGCGTGCGCGACGGCGACATCATCCGCCTGGATGCCGAGACCGGCACCCTGGAAGCCAAGGTCGATGCCGCCGAGTGGGAAGCACGCAGCCTCGACACCAGCGACCTCTCCGGCAACCAGCATGGCATGGGCCGCGAATTGTTCAGCCTGTTCCGCAACGCGGTGGGAACCGCAGAAGAGGGCGGCGCCACCTTCGGCCTGCCGCCGATTTTTGAGAAAGAGAAAGCCACGGTATGAAGACCACACTGGAAATCATGCGCGCCTCGCCGGTCATCCCGGTGATCGCCATCGACAAGTTCGAACACGCCGTGCCGCTGGCACGCGCTTTGGTGGCAGGCGGCATCCGCGTGCTGGAAATCACGCTGCGCACCGAACACGGCCTGCCGGCCATCCGTGCCATCGCCGAGTCGGTGCCGGACGCCATCGTCGGCGTCGGCACCTTGACTGCGCCGGAAGAATTCGCCGCCTCGCGTGATGCAGGCGCCGTCTTCGGCGTCTCGCCCGGCCTGACCCCGGCGCTGATCGAAGCCGCCAAGCGCAGTGGCCTGCCGCTGCTGCCGGGCGTGATGACCCCGTCCGAAGTGATGGCGGCGCGTGAGGCGGGCTTCCGCCAGCTGAAGCTGTTCCCGGCCGTGCCGGCAGGCGGCATCGGCATGCTCAACGGCATCGCCGGCCCCTTGTCGGACGTGTCCTTCTGCCCCACCGGTGGCATCACGCAAGAGACTGCACCGCAGTTCCTGGCCTGCAAGAACGTGGTCTGCGTGGGCGGCTCCTGGCTGACCCCCAAGGCCGCCATCGAGGCGGGTGACTGGGACAAGATCACCGAGATCGCCAAGGCGGCCAGCGCATTGAAGAAGGCCTGAGTTTTCCGCAGACTGAAAAAAAGAAGACGGCGGCGATAGCCATGGCACCGCCCTCTGATTCCAGAAAGCCTCGGTAAGTAGCCGAGGCTTTTTTGGGTTCATTTCATGGCTAGCCAGTAGGCCGGTAGAGCGATCATCTCGCGCACCAGTGAATAGAGGTCGCGAGGCTCAAAGTAGGTGGCGTGCGCCGAATAAACAGCATCGATGCCGGCGCGATGCAGCGCATAACGGCTGCGTGGGATGTGGAAGAACTGCGTGACGACCAAGGCGCTCCTGAAGCCATGGGCCTGCATGATGGCAGCGCTATTGGTTGCTGTTGCCTTGGTGGTGTTGCCGTGCTCATCAAGGAGAATGGCCGAGTGTGCTACGGACTGCGTGTCGCTCAGGTAGGCTGCCATCACCAGCGCTTCATTGAATCCTTCCTTGCCAGTGCCTCCGCTGACGATAATGTGAGTGAACACGCCTTGTCGATAAAGCTCCGCCGCCTTGTCCAGCCTTGCGCGCAGGCGTTCGGAGGGAGTGCCGTCGGGCATGATCTTAGAGCCCAGGACTATCCCCACATCGCTCACCTGGATTTCATCGTGCAGGCCGCTCAGTAAGATAGCGAGCAGGCTTGCCAAACCGAATAGCAGGCAGCCTGTCGCGATGATGATGAGTCGTTTCATTTATAAGTCGGATCGTGTTTGTAAGGGGTTGAGCCGAGGCAGCGAATGGCTGCGGGTGTTGATGCGCATGGAGAAGCCTTCAGCATCTGTCTGAACGCCATCGATACAAGCATCAAACTCAGTGGGAGACCCTAGACACGTCGATCCGTAAGCCGTGCATAGCATTTGGCTGGCTCAGATTCACCAAAGCGCAATTCACAATAGTGTTTAAAAGCTACCTGCTCAGATGCCGAGAGCTCTTCAATCGGAATAATATCGAGCCCTATTTCGGCCGGGTTTGAGAAGTGGAATTGCAGGGAAGGTTGATGCTTGATGAATAGTCTCGAAGAGACACCAATCTCATGATCCCCGGCGATTCTTTCGATACCAATAAAAAGCCACAACACAACAACAGCGGCAACAGCGAGCATCATCTTGAATGGAAGACTTCTCATGGCGGAGTCAACTTGAAATCTCGGCGCATCATTTCGACGATGATCATGCCGTAGGCACCTGGGCATGGCCGGTTGGTGCCGTGGGCTTTCGCAAACTCTCGATGGCCGCCGAGTGTCCCGATCGCAAAAAACCGAATTAGCGTTTCGATCAATGCGACCGCAGCTTCAAGCTGATTTTCAGTTGGTTCGTCATGTGTGACGTCCACTTTATCTTTTTGTTCGCCTATCCATTCTTTGATACCAGCGCCGATGCCACGCTTCTTCGTGACGTTCCATATGCCCGGTCCGTGCTTTTCGGCTTCTCCACGGACACTCAGATCACTCAAGAAAACGATGCCAATGACTCCAGTATTGCCGTCTTCGATATGGGCACCGCGAAACCGTATATCAAGCGCCTCGTAAATCACACCCTGGCAGTCGATTGCATAGTGGTAACTGAGGTTTCCGAACGATTTGATATCTGTCGCCTCCGCCTTTCGTAATTCTGCCGCCCCATCGGCCGCACAACTATAGCTGTTTCCAGCGTGATGTATTGCAATCGCCTTGTAGTCCCAGTCTGCCTTGGGATTTATCGCTGGTTCCTTTGCTTTCCAGTCGGAGCGCGTTTCGATTTTGATTTTCTTGCGCCGAATTTCAGCAATGATGGCCTGTCTGGTTGCGGCTTTGGAATCGACTTCGACTTGTACGGTTTTGGTCGTCGCTCCTCGCTTGGCTTCCATCATTGCCCACGTGTCGAAAGTGCCTGCCTTGAGATCATCGCGAGAACTATTACTCATATGGCCAAGTCCTTCCGATCAATATTGTCTCCTGTAGGCGACTTGAACATGAAGTGGACTCCGATCTGCTCCGGCCGTGAAGTTTCGATGATCTCGGTGTAACCCTCACTGTCGGTCATGCCGCCATGCTGTGCGCCATTTTCACGCGTCAGAATGTAGATACATTCTGGTATGGGCTTTCCAGTTTCGGGAGCAAGTGCCTGAAACCTGATGGTATAGGATTGATCCTCGTCAGGAGATGATGCCTCAGGTTGGCAGATAGGTGCGGGAGCCGCGGCGACCGACTCGGAGGCTTCTGAATCGTCGTCGATGGTAGTGGTACTCTGGCTGGCAATCAGTTTTGCACCGCACGAGGTGATGTCATCTTGTCTGGCGATATTCTGGCTGCTCCACATATACGGGGCCCCTGTGACGATGGGAAATATTCCTTTGCAGCGAGGGCAGGAAACCAGGTCGCCAACGCGCGCTACGGACTTGCCATAAATTGCGAATGTGTGGTCGGCACTGATGACTGTTCCGCCATGCATAGTTAGGTCACCGTGGCGAATGATGGGACGCTTAGCCAATTTGCATACCTCCCGCGAATGCCTTGTACTTCACATGTTGCTCCTTATGGTCATCTACGAGTGCCACTCGCACGAACATCTAGGGGCAGCATGTGATGTGAGCAAGCGAATAGAGGCAGGAGTGTAAGGTTCGCCAACCAGAACAGACTCTCAACTCCAGAATAAAGGGGCCATTCTCGAAAATATCGGATTGGGTGCGCTCCAATGAGAAGGGTAGGTCAGGCGATCAGCCCCTGCGTCATCGCTGTGCCCAGCATGCCGGCCAGTAGGGCCGGTGCGGAGCGCGTCAGAGCCACCGCGGCCAGCGCAGCCGTCAGCGCCAGCAGTTGTACCGCCATCAGGCGGCGGCGTTCCACCCGGTCACCTAACGACACCAACAGCAGCAGGGCCAACGCGCACCCGATCTGCGTGGCGGTGATGCCGCCGCCGACCGCTGCAGGACGGATGTGGAAGTCGCGTCCCAGTGCGTCGAACAAGGGTTGAGCGTAGTAGACGTTGGCGACGCTCAGGCCGCTGGCGATGGCAAATAGCGCTACCAGGCTTCTGGGCAGGCCTGCTGGTTGTTCCCGTAGATGCTCATTCTCCGGAGACGCGGAGGGCGTGAAAGACGACTTCATGATTTCAATATCATCCAATCTGGTTTCAAAATAAAACTTATTGAATGCTGGGCTGCATGGTTTTAAAATGCAACCAGTTTAGCTGCCTTGATCCGCTCCTCTGGAAACATCATGCCATTCCGCAAATCCTTGAAAAACGAAGCCTGTCCCGTTGCACGATCCGTTGATCTGATCGGAGATCGCTGGTCGCTTTTGATCGTGCGCGATGCGTTCGATGGCATGCGCCGATTCGGTGATTTTCAGCGCAACCTGGGCGTGGCCCGCAATATCCTGGCCGATCGGCTGCGCAAGCTGGTCGATGCGGGCATCCTGGGAACCCAGGATGCGTCGGATGGCACGGCCTATCAGGAATATGTGTTGACGCTGGAGGGGGAAAGCCTGTTTCCGGTCGTGGTGGCGCTACGTCAGTGGGGAGAACGGCACCTTTTCGAACGCGGCGAGCGCCACTCGGTGCTGGTGGAAAAGGGCACAGGCAAGGCCATCGCATTCATGGCACCTGCCGCCCGGGATGGTTCTACGCTGCTGCCTGGCGCCACTGAGGTGCGCAAGGTGGTCTGAGGGAAAATCCGGCCGGCACGACCGGCCGTGATCTGGTCCGCCTCATCGAGGCCGGCAGTGCGGGCTCGCAGACTTTTCGGCGGACCGTCCTTATGACGGAGACCGGCTTACTTCTTGCCGGCCAAAACAGCTTCAGAAGGCGCCTGTGCCTGCTGCTTCAGCCTGTAGGCCAGCACCAGCAGGATGATGCCCAGCACGATCATCGGCACCGACAGCATCTGCCCGGCCGAGATGGTGATGCCGCCGAAGTGGACTTCGTAATCCGGCACGCGGAAATATTCCGTGAAGAAGCGCGCGCAACCGTACAGCAGCGAGAACATGCCGGCCACCGCCATGCGCGGGCGGGAGTGGCGCGCAAAGATCCAGAGGATGATGAACAGCAGGATGCCATCGACCAGCATCTGGTAGATCGGCGAGGGATGGCGCGGGATGTTGTCCACATTGGGCCAGATCATGGCCCAGGGCAGCGAGGGGTCGGCCGGGCGGCCCGGCAGTTCGGCGTTGATGAAATTGCCCAGGCGGCCGGCGGCATAGCCCAGCGGGACCATGGGCGCGATGAAGTCCATGATGTCCATCAGGTTGCGACCACGCTTGCGGCCCCACAGGTACATGGCCAGCATCACCCCCAGGAAGCCACCGTGGAAGGACATGCCGCCCTTCCAGACCGCGATCATGTCGGCCGGATTCGCAAAATAGTAGGCAGGGTTGTAGAACAGGATCTCACCCAGTCGCCCGCCGAGTACCACCCCGAGCACGCCGTAGAAGAGCATGTCGTCCAGGTCTTCCTTTTTCCAGCCGACGGCGGCGATGTGCGGCTGTTTGATGCGCAGGCGTCCCAGCGCGATGAATTGGGCGAAGGCCAGCAGGTACATCAGGCCATACCAGTGGACGGCCAGCGGCCCGATGTGGATGGCAATCGGGTCGGGCATGGGGTGGACGAGCATGAGTTTGATCTTTCTGTTGTTGGGCGGAACCGCAATTGGAGCGCGACGGACGATGCAAGTTCGCCGGTGCTGTTCCCATCAGGCAGGAAATGGCGTGGTCCAATGCGATCAGGTCGGCGCGTCCAGCAATTCCAGCAGGGCCCGCAGGACGCTGGATGGATTGTCGCGGCGCCAGGCCAGGCCGGTCTGGATCTCCGGGGCCGGGTCGGAGAGCCGGCGGTAGTCGACACCCGGGCGTTTCAGGTTCGACACGGATTGTGGCACAAGCGCCATTCCCATGCCAGCCGAGACCAGGCCGACGATGGTCTGCATCTGGATGGCTTCCTGGCCGATGTGCGGGGTCACCCCGGCATCGCGAAAGCACGACAGGATGGTGTCATGGAAAGCCGGAGAGATGCGGCGCGGAAAGATGATCAGCGGCAGCTCGCGCAAGCTCTTGAGGGACACCGGGCCGTGCTTCCTGACGGCACCTTCGGGGATCGCCGCGATCAGCGGTTCGGACAACACCGGCCGCACCTCCAAAAGCGCCGCGGCTTTCTCGGTCAGCGGCGGTAGCAGCAGGCCGGCGTCGATCTTGCCCTGCATGAGGTCTTCCAGCTGGATGTCGGTGGTGGCTTCGCGCAATTCGATCTGCACCTGCGGATAGCGGGCGCGAAAACGCTGCAGCAGCGGTGGCAGGATGCTGTAGTCGGCGCTGGAAATGAAGGACAGCGACAGCAGCCCGGAGGCCCCGCTGGCGGCGCGTCGCGCCAGGTCCGGCAGGGCGGCCGCCTGCTGCAGGATGCGCTGGACTTCCGGCAGCAGGGCTTCCCCGGCCGGGGTCAGCGCCACGCTGCGCTTGGTGCGCTGGAACAGCGGCGTACCAAGTTGCTCTTCCAGCGCTGCGATGGTTTGCGACAAGGGCGGCTGGGTCATGTGCAGGCGGGCGGCGGCGCGGCCGAAGTGCTTTTCCTCGGCCACGGCAGCGAAGTAGCGCAGCTGGCGCAGTTCCAGGCGGGGATGGTCGGACATGGACTGATATCGGTTCCGAATGAGTCGGGCGTCCATGATATCCCTGGCCATGGGGAGCGGCAAGCCAGCGATACAGGCCGATATTTCCGTCATGGAATTTGATCTATGACAGATATACGCCAGGGCAGATAGAGGCGGCGTGCCGAAGCCGGTTAGAATAGCCCCGCCTGCGAAGCGCCTGGAGAGTGCCGCAGCAGGCGTCATCGTCGTTCACCGCTTGCTGAGGAGCTCCCATGAAATACCTGTTGTTGATTGCCACCCTGGTGGCCGGATCGGCCATTTCGGCCGAAGCGCTGGCCAATGCGCAACTGGCCAAGTCCAAGAATTGCATGGCCTGCCACTCGGTGGATGCCAAGATCGTCGGTCCCGCCTTCAAGGAAGTAGCCAAGAAATACGCCGGCGAGAAGGACGCCGAAGCCAAGCTGACCCAGAAGGTCCTCAACGGTGGTAGCGGTGCCTGGGGCGCGGTGGCCATGCCGGCCAACAAGGGCCAGGTGAGCGAAGCCGAGGCGCGTGAGCTGGTGAAGTGGGTGTTGAGCCTGAAGTAATCTGCTTACATGCAATGAAAAAAGGAGACTGCGGTCTCCTTTTTTTATTTCCGGCGCTGACGGACCTTATCTTCAAATATCTCAAGCCACTGCAGACCGCATCATTGATCGTTGAATGATTGTAATCGTTCGATTACAATCTGGGCATGCTCCTCGTTCGCCCACTCCCGCAATTTACAACTTGGCTACAGGGAATCAAGGACGTCAAAGCGCGAGCAGTCATCGCTGCCCGGATAAGAAGACTGGAGCGCGGCCTGATAGGCGACACAGAACCCGTGGGGGACGGGTATCGGAGTTGCGCATTCATCTGGGGGCCGGATGGCGGGTGTATTACACCCAGCGTGGAAGCCAGATCATTGTCTTGCTTGCAGGTGGTTCCAAGCGGACGCAGGCCAGCGACATAAAGCGCGCCAAGCAACTGGCAGCACTGCTGGAATGAAAGAGGGAAGAAAAATGACCAAACGTATCAAGATCAGCGACCTCCCGGCATTCGATGCCGCTGCGTACCTCGACAGCGAGGAAGCCATCGCGGCTTATCTCACCGATATTCTTGCAGCCAATGACGGCGGCTTGCTCGCCGCGGCATTGGGTGATATCGCCAGAGCCAGAGGCATGAGTGATATTGCCGAGGCAGCCGGTATTACGCGTGAGGCACTCTACAAGGCCTTGCGCCCTGGCAGCACGCCGCGCTTCGATACGGTCAATCGGGTTTGCGCAGCACTCGGCGTACGGCTGGTGGCGCAGCCCATCAGCTGTGTCGACTGACTGCATGGCGAGCGCAAAAGTATGGCGTGAGGCAAGAGCCTTGGTCATGACCGGCCCGAGGATATCGGGCCGGTTAGGCATCTCGGGGGTTACTTCAACCACCCCTTGATGCGTTCGCTCAACACCTCGCAGCTGATCCCGTAACGATCATGCAAGGTCGGCAGCGCACCTGCATCGAGGAAGGCATCCGGCAGGCCCGCCATCTGGAATCCGGCTGGCTGCACGCCATTGCGCATCAGCGTGCTGGCGACGATCTCGCCCAGGCCGCCGATGACCGAATGGTTTTCGGCGACCACCACCAGGCGGTGCTTCTTCTTGACCTGGGCCAGTACGGTGGCCTCGTCGAAGGGTTTGATGGTCGGGCAGTGCAGCACGGCTACGCTGACCTTGTCCGCCTCCAGCGCCTTGGCTACTTCCAGTGCGCGCATGGTCATGAAACCGCTGGAGATGATCAGCACATCGTTGCCGTCGCGGATTTCCTTGGCACGGCCCAGTTCGAAGCGGTAGTCATATTCATCCAGCACCAGCGGCACGTTGCCGCGCGCCAGGCGCATGTAGACCGGCCCCTGGTGGGCGGCGATCTGCGGCACGGCCTGTTCCAGGTCCAGGGCGTCGCAGGGATCGACGATGGTCAGGCCGGGAATGGCACGCATCATCGCCAGGTCTTCGGTGGCCTGGTGGCTGGGGCCGTAGCCGGTGGTCAGGCCGGGCAGGGCACAACAGATCTTCACATTCAGGTTTTCTTCAGCGATCACCTGATGGATGAAGTCGTAGGCGCGACGTGTGGCAAAGACTGCATAGGTGGTGGCGAACGGCACCAGGCCTTCCTTGGCCATGCCACCGGCGGCGGCCATCAGCAACTGCTCGGCCATGCCCATCTGGAAGAAACGCTCCGGATAGGCTTTCTGGAACAGATGCAGGTCGGTGTACTTGGCCAGGTCGGCGGTCAGGCCCACGATCTCCGGGCGGTCGGCGGCGTAGTTCACCAGCGCCTTGCCGAACGGGGCCGCCTGTACCCGCTGACCTTCGGCAGCGATGGAGGCGATCATGGCCGAGGTGGTCAGGCGCGGCTTCTTTTCTGCGGCGGTGTTCATGCTGGGCTTCCTTGTTGATAGGACTGGTCGAGGATGGACAGCGCCTGCTGCCATTCGGGCGGATCGACACGGATGAAGTGGTTCTTCTCGCGTTGCTCCAGGAAGGGCACGCCACGGCCCATCAGGGTGTCGAACAGGATCACGCGTGGCTTGGCGTCTTTCAGATTGCGAGCAGTGTCGAAGGCCTGTACCACGGCGGCCAGGTCATTGCCGTCCACCCGTTGCACATGCCAGCCGAAGGAGACCCATTTGTCGGCCAGCGGCTCGAAGCCCATGATCTTGCTGGAGGGGCCATCGGCCTGCTGGTTGTTGATGTCGACCAGGCAGATGAGATTGCCCAGCTGGTGGTGAGCTGCGCCCATGGCGGCTTCCCAGGTCGCGCCTTCATCCAGTTCACCATCCGACATGGAGTTGTAGATGAACGCCGGGTTGCCGTTGTAGCGCAGGCCCAGCGCCATGCCCACGGCGATGGCCAGGCCCTGGCCCAGCGAACCACCGGAGATTTCCATGCCCGGCGTATAGGTCGCCATGCCGGACATGGGCAGGCGGCTGTCGTCGCTGCCGTAGCTCTCCAGTTCCTCGTCGGGGACGATGCCGGCCTCGATCAGCGCGGCGTAAAGCGCGATGGCGTAGTGGCCGTGCGAGAGCAGGAAGCGGTCGCGGCCGCTCCATTCGGGGTCGTCCGGGCGCAGGTTCATGGCGTGCTTGTAGGCCACTGCCAGTACGTCGGCCCAGCCCAGCGCCTGGCCGATATAGCCCTGGCCCTGGACTTCGCCCATGCGCACGGCATTGCGGCGGATGCGGTATGCGCTGGCGCGCAGCTCGGTCAAATTGTCAGACATTGCAAGTCCTTGCTTGATGGATGAATGCGTAAAAATCACAGGAAGCCGATGGAGAACCACGGTACGAAGGCCACGATCAGCAGGCCCACCACCAGCGCCCCCAGGTAGGGCCAGATGCGCTTGACCGCCACGTCCGGATGCACGCGGCCGATGGTGCAGGCGGCGTAGTAACCCAGACCGAAGGGAGGAGCGAACAGGCCCACGCCCATGGACAGGATGATCACCATGGCATAGTGCACCTCGTGCACGCCGATGGCCTTGGCCACCGGGAACAGCAGCGGCGCGAACAACACCATCGCCGGGATACCCTCCAGCACGCTGCCCAGCACGATGAAGGCGGCGATCGACACCAGCAGGAAGCCGTACTTGCCACCCGGCACGCTGGTCATGGCCTCGGCCAGTGCATGCGAGAAGCCCGATTGCGTCAGTGCCCACGACATGCCGGTGGCCGTGCCGATGATGAACAGGATGGCCCCCGACAGGGCGGCCGTATCCACCAGCATGGGATAGAGGCGCTTCCAGTCGAACTTGCGATACACCAGCAGGCCCGCCACCACCGAATAGGCGATGCCGATGGTAGAGACTTCGGTGGCCGTGGCCACCCCTTCGACCACGGCTGTGCGGATCAGGATCGGCAGCAACAGCGCGGGCAGGGCGATGATCAGCGTACGCAGCACCACCTTGCCGGGCGCGCGCTGGATGCCTTCCATGATCTCGGCACTGCGCCAGCGCGCCAGTATCGCCAGCAACACTGCCAGCACGATGCCCGGCATGATGCCGCCGGTGAACAGCGCCGCAATCGAGACGCCGGCCACCGAGCCGATGGTGATCAGCACCAGCGAGGGCGGAATGGTCTCGGCCATGGCGCCGGAGGCCGCCAGCAGCGAGATGAGCTCGCCCTCATGATTGCCGCGCCGCTTCATCTCCGGCAGCAGCACCGGTGCGACGGCCGCCATGTCGGCGGTCTTGGCACCGGAAATGCCCGACACCAGCAGCATCGCGCCCAGCAACACGTAGTTCAGTCCGCCGCGCACATGCCCCAGCAGCGAAGCCAGGAAGTCCACCATGGCCTTGGCCATGCCGGTCATCTCCACCAGGTGGCCGAGCAGGATGAACAGCGGCACCGCCAGCAGGATCAGCGAGGACATGCCTTCGTCGAAGCGTCCCGCCACCACCGCCAGCGGGCTGGTGGTCACGGTCAGCATGAAAGCCACCGTCGCCAGACCGAAGCAGAAGGCGATGGGAATACCCAGCAGCACCGACACCCCCAGCACCAGACCGAAGAACACCACCAGGTTCCAGTTGCCGATGGCCTGCAGCCAGCCCGCGCCCAGGTACATGGCACCGGCCACCACCGCCAGCACGACCAGCACGCCGGCCAGGTCTGCCAGTTTCTGGCGCGAGATGCGCAACAGGCAGATGGCGATCATCAGCGCCGCGCCCACCGCCACGGCGGCTGCGCGCACCGTGTTGGGCCAACCCAGGGCTGGGGTCTGCACGAACATTTCATCCTCTGCGTATTCCCACATCGGGTGCATGAGCAGGAGCAGCATCACGCAGGGCGCGATGATGGCCAAGGCCTCGGCCCAGGCCTTGCCGCGTTCGCTCAGGTAGCCCACCAGCACCGTAGTACGCATGTGGGTACCGCGCCGCAGGGCGACCACGGCCCCCAGATTGGCCAGCCACAGGAAGAGGATGGACGCCAGTTCATCGGCCCAGGGGATGGGGCTGTTGAAGATGAAGCGCATCACCACGCCGGCCAGCAACACCGCGACTTCGCCGACGACCAGGGCGGCCGCCGGGATTTCGATGGCCACGCCCAGCCAGTTCTCCAGCCGTGCGGCCAGCGAGCGCTCGTCGGTCACCGGCTGCTGCAGCGAGAGGGCGCTCATCCCAGGCCCCCGACGCTGTTTTGCAGCAGCTTCCAGGCCTCATCGCCGAACTTGGCGCGCATGTCCTTGTAGAAGTTGGCCTGGGCCAGTGCCTGCTTGAAGGACTCCTTGTCGGCCTCGATGATCTGCACCCCCTTGCCCTGCAGGTCGTTGCGGGCGAAGCCGGCCAGCGAGGCAATGTCGGCACGTTCGTCGGTGGCGGCCTTGTCCAGTTCGCGGCGCACGATTTCCTGGATGTCCTTGGGCAGCTTTTCGAAGGCACGACGGTTGCCCAGGATCCAGTAGGCATCCCAGACATGGTTGGAGATGGTGCAGAACTTCTGCACTTCGTAGAGGCGGGCGGTGCTGATGATGGCCAGCGGGTTTTCCTGACCCTCGACCAGTCGGGTCTGCAGCGACGAATAGACTTCATTGAAGTTGATCGGCGTCGGGCTGGCGCCCAGTGCGGTAAACAGCGAGGTCAGCATGGGTGCGGCCGGCACCCGCAGCTTCAGGCCCTTGAGATCGCCGGCCGTCTTGATCGGCTTGGTGGACGTGGTGATCTGGCGGAAGCCGTTGTCCCAGGGCTTGGACATGGTCAGCAGGCCGACCTTCTCGATCTGCGCCCGCACATAGGCGCCCAGCGGACCGTCCATGGCCTGCCAGACTTCCTTGTAGTCGTGGAAGGCGAAGCCGGTGTTGACGATGCCGGCTGCCGGCACCAGCGTGGACAGCACCACGCTGGCCTGGTTGAAGAATTCCACGCCGCCATTGCGGATCTGCGACATCAGGTCGGTGTCCGAGCCCAGCTGGTTGGCCGGGAACAACTTGATCTCCAGGCGTCCATTGGAGGCCTCGCGGATGCGGTCGATGGCTTGCTGCGCACGCTTGTTGACCGGGTGCGACGGGTCCTGGCCGGTGGCGAACTTGTAGTTGAACTCGGCCGCGTTGGCCGGGCGGCTCATGATGGAAAACAGCGGCAATGCCGCGCCGACAGCGCCGGCCTTGAGCAGCTGGCGGCGGCTCAGGGTGGTCTTGCCGCTGTTGTTGTCGTTGTCATGGGTCATGTCAGGTCTCCTGTTGTGTTCTGGTGGTCGGAAAGATGCCGGCCAGGCCGGCGTGCACGAGCATTAGGCTGCGTTTAATGGATCAGCATGCCGCCGTTCACATCCAGCGTGATACCGGTGCAGTACTGCGAGAGGTCGCTGCCGAGGAAGACGCAGGCGCCGCCGATGTCGTCGGCCCGGCCCAGGCGTGCCAATGGAATGGTCTCGGCGATCTCGGCCTTCTTTTCTTCGGTGAGCTTGCCCTTGATGATGTCGGTGCCGATCAGGCCTGGCGTGATGCAGTTGACGCGGATGCCTTCCGGGCCGAACTCGCGTGCCATGGCGCGCGCCAGGCCGAGTACGCCAGCCTTGGCGGCAGAGTAGTGCGGGCCTCCGAGGATGCCGCCGCCGCGTTGGGCCGAGACCGAGGAGATGCAGATGATGGAGCCGCTTTGCTGGGCGCGCATGGCCGGCAGCACCGCCTGCGACATGTAGAGCGTGCCGCGCAGGCTCACGTCCAGGATGCGGTCGTAGTCGGCGCCGGTGATCTCCAGCGTCTTGACCGGCTGGGTGATGCCGGCATTGTTGACCAGGATGTCGATGCGCCCGAACTGCTTGAGCACGGCGGCCGCAGCAGCCTCGCAGGAGGCCTTGTCGGTAACGTCGGCCACCAGGCCCAGGTGATGATCGCCCAGGCCGGCGGCGGCACCGGGCGGATCGGCCTGGGCCAGGTCCAGCACCACCACGCGGGCACCTTGCCCGGCCATCAGGCGCGCCGTGGCGTAGCCCAGACCATTGATACCTGCACCGCCGGTAATGACGGCAACCTTGTCCTTGAGCAGCATGTCGTGTTCTCCAGATGATTTGCTTTTGAATGAGCAAGCGCGGAGACAGAGCCGACACGGAAGGTGCGCAGAGGGTGCTCAGATGCGGGCGGGCAGCGGGCCAGCCGCTGTACCACCCTGTCTCCGTTTTTGTTCTGAGCGCATGGTCGGGCTTTCCTCGCCTGACGACAAGCGAAGTCTCGTCATGTTAAAGTGACGGATCGTCATCTTAGCTACGGAGCCCGTCCATGGCCGTTCTCCCGCCTCTGCCCAACCTCCAGGCCTTCGAAGCGGTGGCCCGGCGCAAGAGTTTTGCGCTGGCCGCGGCCGAACTGCATTTGACGGCGTCGGCGGTGAGTCACCAGGTGGCACGGCTGGAGTCCTATCTCGGCATCCGCCTCTTCGAGCGCAGCGCCCACGGGGTCCGTATCACCACCGCCGGAGAGAGTTACCTGGCCCGTATCCAGGGCGCGATCTCGGCCATCACGGCGGCATCCATGGACGTGCGCCAGGGCGTCAGCAATACGCTCTACATCCACTCCGCACCCAGCATTGCCAGCCTGTGGCTGATGGCGCGCCTCAATGATTTCGCACGCAGCTATCCGGAGATCACCTTCAATCTCTCCGCCGCGCATTCGCAGAGCAATTTCGAACTGGGGGAGGTGGATGTGGACATCCGCTACGGTATTCCCAACTGGCCGGGGCTGGTGCTAGAGCCCTTGTTCGAAGAGCGCATCGTGCCGCTGGCCAGTCCCGCCTTCATTCGCGCCGCCCGCATCCGCCAGCCTGCCGACCTGCTGGGGGTGAAGCTCATTCGCAGCAATGTGAGCGTGGTGCAGTGGGCCGACTGGTTCGGGGAGTTTGCCGATGTGCGCCCGCCGGAGCAGTTCGCGGTGCGCTTCGATCGCGCCCAGATGTCACTGGACGCGGCCACCCAGGGCCTGGGCGTGGCGCTGGAAAGCGCCACGGTGGCGGCGCGTCATATCGAGGAAAAGAAACTCAAGGCCATCTTCGGGCTGGACAAGGCGGTGCGGGTCAAGGCCCACTTCGCGGTTTATCCTGCGCACCATGCACGGCGACCGGCGGTCGCCGCCTTCCTGGAATGGTTGCGCGAGCAGGCGGGCAGCCAGGCGTAGGTGGCATTGAATACCGTGTGATACCGGGGGAAGAAAACAGCGGGATGAGAGCCGGCGCGTGCCGGCCTAGCTGCCCGCCTTCTGCTGCCGCGCCACTTCGTTGCGCTTCATGCCGAGGTATTCGTCCCGGCTGACTTCATGCAGTTGGCGCGGATATTGTTCGGTCGCGTCATACCAGTTGGCCAGGCGCTTTTCCAGTCGTTGCTCGGCGGGCGCCGCCAGTCCGGAAAGGTAGGCGTCGATGGCCAGGTAGTAGCGCATGGTGTTGCGCTCCACGGTGGCACGGGTACCTTCGATGTATTGCGGCTGACCCTGCGCGTCGCGCTTGACCACGCTGAAGCCGACCTTGTCACGCCCGGCCGTCATCAGGTAGGCGCGCAAGGCCAGCTTGCTGGCCATGCCATACGAATAGGCATAGCTGAAGTGGAGGAAGGAGCGCTTTTCGTCCAGGGGGATGGATTCGATCTCGATACGATAGTCGGAGGTATCCAGCGGTCCCTTCTCGGCCAGCATCGAGGACGAGAAATAATCGGCGCCGCTGGCGCCCCCGCTGTAGCGCAGGTCGACCCGGTAGGTGCTGTCGAGGGACTCCTCGGTCTTCTTGCCGACCTGCATGCGCAGGGTGGTCTTCGCGCCATCGTGGAGGAGCCGGCAATACTTGGTGTTCAGGTGCAGGATCAGGATGTCACACCAGCGGTCGGGGCTGCCCAGGGCTTCGCGCACCTGGGTGAAGGGATAGTCCAGCACCGCGTAGATATCGCCCTTGACGTTGCCGCCGTCCTCGCGCGAATTGAGATAGAGCGGGCGATGGTAGGCATTGTTGTTGAGCTCGCCCTGCAGCTCCGTGTAACGGCTTTTCATGGCGGCCGCGCCCGTCTGGGTCTGGGCGTGCGCCCAGCCGCAGGCGGCCAGGGCCAGCGTGGCCGGGAAGATCAGATGCAGGGTCAGACGGGACAACATGGATCGCAAACCGGACTCCTCTTCAATGGTGCAGTGGTTTCAGTATTCGATGCTGGCTACAGCAGGCGGGACCAGACGCTGGCGCCGAATTCCTTCATTCTTTCACTGATCGGTCGCTGGTCCCATTGTTCCTTGGTAATTTCCTTGGAGGCGCCGAGATCACGGTCGAACATGCTCTTCATCTGGACGCCGAACTGCGGGCTCAGGATCACCGCATTGATTTCCTGGTTGTAGACGAAGCTGCGCCAGTCCAGATTGGTCGAGCCGATAGTGGACCAGACACCGTCGATGATGGCGGTCTTGGAATGCAGCAGGGCGTCCTGGCGTTCGAAGATGCGTACGCCGGCTTCCAGCAGTTCCGCATAGAAGGAGCGGGAAGCATACAGCACCAGCGAGGAATCGCTGTGCGAGGGCAGGATCAGGCGCACGTCCACACCGCGCCGGGCGGCATCCTTGAGCGAGTCGCGCAGCTGCGGATCGGGAACGAAGTAGGCGTTGGTCAGGTAGATCGAGCTCTCGGCATGCTGGATGGCGGAGATGAAGGTGGCATAGATGACGCTGTAAGGATCGTCGGCCGAACTGCCGATGGCGCGCACGATTTCGCCGCCGGCCGGAGCCACCGGCGGGAAGTACCGGTGTTCGCCCAGATCGGGGCCACGCTGCTTGTGCCAGGTATCGATGAAGAGCTTCTGGAATTCCAGGGCCACCGGGCCATCGATGCGGACCTGCGTATCGCGCCAGGGAATCTGTTCGCCGTCCTTGTTGACGCGCGGTTTTTTCTTGCGGGTGCTGAAGGAGCCGCTGGAATAGACGCTGCTGATGTTGATACCGCCCACAAAGGCGGTCTTGCCATCGACCACCAGCAGCTTGCGATGGTCGCGCTGGTTGACCTCCCAGTCCTTGCGCACCTGGGTGGGATTGATGGGGTTGTATTCCAGCACCTGGATGCCGGCATCGATCATCGGCTGGAAGAAGGCGCGCGGGGTGTTGATGGAGCCCACGCTGTCATACATCAGGTTGACCTGCACGCCCTTCTTCTGCATGGAGATCAGCAGGTCGGCGAACTGGCGGCCGACCTCGTCGTCTTCCATGATGTAGCTTTCCATGTTGACGTGGTAGCGCGCCGCCTGGATGGCCTGCTGCATGGAGGCATAGGTCGCGGGACCATCGATGAGCAGCGTCACCTTGTTGCCGGTCACCAGGGGCGAGCCGGTGATGGCGCCTTCGATGGCGACGTGGCGGTCCAGCAGGGTATTGTCGGCGTTCTGGCTGCGCAGCTTGTCCAGCACGGCCTTGGCCTGCGCTTCACTGAGGACGCCGCGTCCCCCCTTCATCTGGATGTTGCGCGCCGACTGCGAATCCATATCGGGCACGATGGTGGGCAGCGAGCTGCAGGCCGCCAGCATCAGGGAGAACAACAGCAGCAAGAGCCAGGCAGTGGGCCACTTGGAATTTGTTTTCTTGTTGGTCATGGAAGGTTCCCGGTTGGGCGCTGCCATCGACCTGAGGCTGTCTCGGATGCCGGGGAGGGCAACGCTGTGCGGTCGAGTATATGCCCGACCACAGCGCGATGGCGCAGCGGGAAGCGCGAATCGGAACTGTCCTACAGCGGAAAGCGGGGGCTGCCTACAGGGCAGGCCGGGGATGACCGCGCTGTTGCAGCGTATCTGCTCAGGGGAGAGGGCGAGGATGGGCCGGTCGGCCCATCCGGAAGGGGATCAATAGACGTCGCGGCGGTAGCGGTTCTGTTCGATCAGGTCCTGTAGGCCGGCCTCGCCGAGGACGGCGGTGAGCACCGCATCGACCCCGGCGGCCATGCCTTCCAGACTGCCGCAGACGTACAGCACCGCACCCTGATCCAGCCAGTGGCGCAGGTCGGCAGCCGCCTCGCGCAGGCGGTCCTGGACATAGATGCGCTCGGGCTGGTCACGCGAGAAGGCCAGGTCCAGGCGCGTGAGCTTAGCTTGTGCCAGCCACTGCTGCAGTTGTTCGCGGTAGAGGAAATCGTGCGCCTCGTTGCGTTCGCCGAAGAGCAGCCAGTTGCGTGTCTGCCCGGCGTGGATGCGCGCCAGCAGGTGGCCGCGCAGACCGGCCATGCCGGAGCCGTTGCCGATGAAGATCGCCGGCGCCTGCGGCGGTGGCGGCGCGAAGCCGGCGTTGTGCACCAGGCGCAGCTGCAATGCAGACTGCAGCGGCGCGAATTCGGTCAGCCAGCCGGAAGCCAGGCCCAGGCCGTCTTCATGCTGCACCTGGCGCACCAGCAGGTGCAGGGCGCCATCCTCGGTCACCGAGGCTGCCGAATAGGAGCGGGGCGTCAGGGGCTGCAGGGCATCGACCAGGCCCTGGGCGTCGGCCAAGGCATGATGCGGCAGCACGCTGCATGACAGGGCTAGCGCCAGCGTGCAGGATTGGCTCTGGTGACGCACCGGAATGGCGCCATCCAGTTGCAGGCGTTGCAACAGCAGGGCGATGCGGTCCGGGGCATGACGCGGCAGGATTTCCACCAGCGCGCCGGCTTGCCAGGCGGGCAGGGTGCCGTCCTGCGGCTGCAGTTCCAGGTGATACAGGGGCGCGCCCTGGCTGCCCGGATTCATCAGTACGCGGCGCGTGAGCGTCCAGGTCTGCCAGGCCGGTGCATGGGTCGGCAGGATATCGCTGACCGCGGCTTGCAGACCATGTGCGGCCAGTTCGCTCTCCCATTTGCGCAGCGCCTCGCCATCCATGCGATCCACTTCCACCAGCGGGAACATCGGCTTGGCACCGCACTGACGCAGGCCGTGATCAAGCGTGTGACCGAAGCCGCAGAACTGGGTGTAATGGCGGTCTCCCAGGGCCAGGACCGCGTACTGCACATGCGACAGCGATTGCCCGGCGGCCTGGCGCAGGCGCTTCTCGACGCCGCGTGCGCTGTCGGGCGCATCGCCTTCGCCGAAGGTGCTGGCGATGACGAGGAGGCGACGATGGTGGCGCAGGATTTCCGGGGTGACCTGCGCCAGCGGCAGCAGGGTTACCGGCACGCCGCTCTTGCGCAGTCCGGCAGCGGTATGCAGGGCGATGCGCTCGGCCTGGCCGGTCTGCGAGGCATGGGCCACCAGCACCGGTTCGCCGCCGGTGACGCTGGCCGCCTCGCCACTGTCGATGCTGGCCCGCTCGGCACGCAGCGCGGCCTTCTTGCGGCGCCGATCCAGGTAGAGCATCCAGCCGGAAATGCCGAACAACGGCATCATCAGACTGGCAACCGCCATGATGATGCGACCCGGCAGGCCGAAGTAGGTCCCCATGTGCAGCGGATAGATGGCGGCGATGAAGCGTCCGCCGCGGCTCTTGTCTTCGTAGCGCTCCAGTTGCCGCACTTCGCCGGTCTGCGGTGCCACCACCATGCGGCTGCGCGCACGTTCATGCGGCGCGTCGTGACTGAGGAAGAAGATCTGCACCGGCTGCGTACCCTGTTCGGGCAGGCGCAACTGGGCATTCTGGTAATCGGGGGCCTGGGTCAGGAAGCTGTTCCAGGCCAGGGTCAGATCCAGCGGCACGGGGGCTGCAGCCGCTTCCTTCTTCTTGCCTTCGCCGCGCTGCATGGGCGCACGGCGGCTCTCGCCGGCCAGCGTGTTGACGCCGTCCTTGAACCAGTCCAGCGCCCAGTAGGCGCCGGTGGTGGCGAAGATCACGTACATCACCAGCGACCAGGTACCGATGACCGAATGCAGGTTCCACAGGAAGGAGCGTCCCTGCAGCTGGAAATCCAGCCGCAGCCAGGCCCGCAGCGACAAGGGCCGGCGCGGCCAGCGCAGGTACAGTCCGGACAGTGCCAGGGTCAGCAGCGACAGTGCCAGCGTCCCCAGGACGATCTTGCCGATCTCAGTGGGCAGCAGCAGCCAGCGATGGAAGCGCTCGGTGAATTCGAAGAACTCCGCGCCCGTCACCGGTGGCAGCAGTGCTCCGGTATAGGGATCGGCATAGCGCGCCTGCCCGCGTCGTTCGCCCGGCGGCGGTGCGAAGACCACACGCACCGAAGCGCCCGGCTCGGCCGACAGGGTCAGGGTGGTGACCCGGCGCTGCGGTTCGGCATCGCGCAGCCGCTCCAGCATCTGCTGCGGTGTCAGTGTGGCCTGCTGGCGCACTTGCACGTGCATCACGCCGGGGCTCAAGGCCTCCATGATTTCTTCGCGGAAAGCCAGCAGCGCACCGGTCACGCCGATGGTCATCAACAGGGTGCCGGCGGTGATGCCGATGAACCAGTGGAGCTGGAACCAGATCTTCTTGAACATGTATCAGTAGGGCGGCGACAGGCGCGGGGAGCGCCTTGTTGATCTTGTCTGCCAGGCCAGTGAAACGGCCGGCGCGTCAATGACCACCCGGACGGGCTGGGCGGATCAGCCCGCTATTATAGATCAGATGAAAATGATTCTTATTGATATCTGAGTGTTTGCTCAAGGGGCGATGCCGTGGTGCGAAAGTCTTCAATTTCCTGCATTCATTTCCGGCGGGAAAAAATCATTTCAACGGGAACTTGATACTCTGCTGCGCCGTACCTGAAGCCGCCGTCAGCAGGATGTCCAAGGACGAGCTTCATTCTTTTAATGGAATATTCCTTGGGAGGAATGTGAGGACATTTTGCGAGGTAGAATACACAGACGAATTTGGTCAGTGGTGGGATAGTCTTGACGAAGCCGAGCAGACCTCTGTGGCAACCTATGTCGGTTTGCTCGAACAGAATGGTCCGGCTCTCAAGCATCCTTACAGTTCTGGCATCCACGGCTCGCGACACGCCCATATGCGGGAGCTTAGGGTCCAGCATGCAGGTAGACCCTATCGGGTGCTTTATGCGTTCGATCCGTTGCGGCGTGCGATTCTTTTGATTGGCGGAACCAAGGCAGGAAACAATCGGTGGTATGAACACTACGTACCGCTCTCGGATAAGCTCTACGACATCCATCTTCATTCATTGCGGATAGAGGCAGGTGACCATGTCAAAAAAATTTAGCGAATTGCGCGCTCGCATGCGACCGGAGGCGCAACTGGAGGCTCAATCCAGGACAGAGTCGCTGCAAACGAGTATCAAGCTACAGAATCTCCGAAAGAGTCTGCACGTCACTCAGGCTGCACTCGCAGAAACCCTGCAGGTACAACAGGCCGCGATTTCAAAAATGGAAAATCGGGAAGACTTGCTTGTCAGCAGCATGATGGATTTCGTGCGCGCTCTGGGAGGTCAATTGATATTGACGGCGAATTTTCCAGGAGATAGGACTTTCGATTTGACTCCAGATCCGGGCCCCGCCCCAGCACCAGCGTCAGTGAGTACTCAAAAGGTCGGGAAGCCTAGTTCGCAGAAGCGCCCGATTAAACACCGCAAAAGCAGCGTCGAGGCAACGATCAGAAGCTCGTCTGCAAGAAATCCCACATGAACTGGAGGGCCGGTGCATACCGGATGTGCTCTCCGCAGCTGCAGACTTCATTCATTCCAGCATCATTTTGATCATCGTCCGCGTCAACACACTCCCGGCATCGGCCGCCACGTCCACGATGCTCAGGTGATGTATCTGCGGCAGCGCCACGGTTTCCACCGCATGGCCCGACTGGCGTAGCTTGGCGGCGTAGGTGGCATTCTGGCGCAGGAATTCTTCCGTCTCCTGTCCACCCACGCTCAGCAGTGCCTGCGCACCTTGCGGCAGGTCCAGTTGCAGCGGGCTGGCCTGCAGGGCGTCGGACGGGGACAGGTGCAGGGATTCGTTGACGTAGGACAGGCGCACCGGCTCCAGGTCGTAGATGCCGGACAGGCCGCAGACGCCGCGTACCGGTGCCGCGCCCAGCGAGGCAATCAGCGCGGCCAGGTGGGCGCCGGCCGAGTGGCCCATGAGCCAGATCGCCTCCGGATCGAAGCGCAGCGCGCCGGCCTTGGCGTGCAGCATGCGCAGCGCCCGACCACAGTCGGCGGCGATGTCGCCCATGCGTACCTGGGGTGCCAGGCGGTAATTGATCAGCGCCACATTGATGTCCTGCGCCAGGTAGGGCAGGGCGAGCTGGCTGAACTGGTGCTTGTCCAGAGAGCGCCAGTAGCCGCCGTGGATGAACACCAGCAGGGGGCGGCCATTGCTGCGTCCGGGAAAGAAATCCAGGGTCTGCAGCGCATCCTCGCCATAGGGCACATCGGCCAGGTGGGGGTGGGCCTCACGCGCGGCCAGCCCTTCACGGGCGAAGCGGTCGAAGTAGTCCTGGAAATCCGGAATGTGCAGGCGCACGTAATACTGCAGGTCCAGTGCTTCGCGGTCGTAGTCGCGATAGATGTGCATGATCTTCCTCCCCTGGCCTCTTGCGGCCCTGTTCCCTGTTATTCGGCGAACTGCTCTGAAATCAGATTGCGCAGCCAGACATTGCCCTCGTCCTGATTGTAGCGGCGATGCCAGAACATGTTGGTCTGCAGCGCCGGCAGTCGCAGCGGCGGTTTGATGTAGCGCAGTCCGAACGGCATGGCCGCGCTCTCGGCCAGCTTGCGCGGCACCGTCACGACCAGATCGGTGGTGCTGACGATGTAGGGCACGGCGGTGAAATGCGGCACGCGAAAGCGCAGGCTTTGCAGGATACCGGCCTTTTCCAGATTCTGGTTGATGCGGTCATAGGGACTCTCCAGCGACGACACCATCAGATGTTCGGCCGCCAGGAATTCCTTGAGGCTGACCTCGCCGCGCCGGTCCAGCGCATGGCCGATGCGGAACATGCTGACGTAGTCCTGGCGGAACAGCCGCCGCTGGTACAGCGCCTCGGACAGGTTGTCGAAGGCGCCGATGGCCAGGTCCACCCGGCCGGCTTCCATCTCGCTCTTGAGATCGACGGCGCCGGCGCGCACCGTGCTCACGCTCACCCCCGGCGCTAGCGTGGCGCAGGCCTCGATCAGCCGGGGCATGAAATAGACCTCGCCAACATCGGTCATGGCGATGGTAAAGCGGCGCTCGCTACTTTGCGGGGAGAAACCTTCCTGCAGGTTGAGAGCCCGCGCCACCTGTTGCAGTGCCGCAGCCACCGGCTCGGCCAGCTGGTCTGCGAACGGCGTGGGTTGCATGCCCTGCGCGGTGCGCACGAAGAGTTCATCACCGAAGCTGCGCCGCAGCCGCGCCAGCGCATTGCTGACGGCCGGCTGCGACAGGCCCAGGCGGCGCGCTACCGAGGAAATCTGGCGTTCCTGGAAGACCTCCTGGAATACCACCAGCAGGTTGAGATCGATGTCGCGGGGTTCGATGAGGGCCATGGATGAGCTTGGAGCCTGGAACGTGCACACCGCAGGAAGTCCTGCAGTGCACTGCAATATTCATGAAATGAATGGATCGTATTTTCGTATTTATATCGTAAAAGAAGGGCGATTGCACTACAGTGACGTCGCCGCCCCAGCCATCGGGGCCACGTCGCAGGACGTACGCAGAGCGCCATCCAGAGCGACATTGTCGGCCGTCATCGGCGCGCCAGACCGGCAACACAATTAAAACAACGTAAAGACAGACGAGGAGTCAAGACATGAGTATCCACGCAAGTGGCGCTCTCCCCACGGTCCATGTGGACCAGGTGGTGGAGCAGGGCCGTTTCGGCACTTTCCAGTTCGGCCTGCTGCTGCTGTGCGGCCTGTGCCTGATCATCGATGGTTTCGACGTCCAGGCCATGGGCTATGTGGCCCCGGCCATCATCGCCGACTGGGGCGTGAGCAAGGCCAGCCTGGGGCCGGTGTTCGGCGCCGGCCTGTTCGGCATGCTGCTGGGTTCGCTGGTCCTGACGCCGGTCGGTGACCGCTATGGCCGCCGTCCGGTATTGATCGTCTCCACGCTCTTTTTCGCGGCCTGCATGCTGGCCACGCCCCTGGTGACGACCCTCGATCAACTGTTGATCGTGCGCTTCATCACCGGTTTCGGCCTGGGTAGCATCATGCCCAATGCCATGGCGCTGGTGGGGGAATTCAGTCCTTCCTCGTCCCGGGTCACGCGCATGATGCTGGTCTCCTGCGGCTTCACCGTGGGCGCCGCTGCTGGCGGCTTCGTCAGCGCCGCCTTGATTCCGGCGCACGGCTGGCATGCGGTGTTCTGGGTCGGCGGTGCGGTGCCGCTGGTGCTGGGCCTGGTCATGCTGGTCTGGCTGCCGGAATCGATCCAGTTCCTGGTGCTGCATCGCCGTCCGCGGGCGCAGGTGGCACGCTGGCTGCGCAAGCTCGCTCCGTCCATCGTCATCGATGAACGCACCGAGGTGGTGGTCAAGGAAGCCAAGGCCGAGGGCATGCCGGTGGCGGCGCTGTTCCGTGATGGTCGCGCCGGTGTGACCGTGCTGCTGTGGCTGATCAGCTTCATGAACCTGATCAACCTCTATTTCCTCTCCAACTGGCTGCCCACACTGATCCATGACGCCGGCTATTCCACCAGCATGGCCGTACTGATCGGCACCTCGCTGCAGGTGGGCGGCGTGATCGGCACCCTGACCCTGGGCCGCTTCATCAATCGCTATGGATTTACCCGGGTGCTGGGTGTCTGCTTCCTGCTGGCCTGCGTCTCGATTGCCATGATCGGCAAGGTGGCGGCCCTGCCGGCACTGCTGTTCGTGGCGGTGATCGTGGCCGGCTTCTGCATCGTCGGCGGCCAGCTGATCGCCCTGCAATGGAGCAATGGTTCGCTTTTCATCGCCGCCGCCGTGCCGGCCCTGATTTCGGCGCTGACCATTGCGCGCCTGCATCGTACTTCCCGAGGAGTTTCCGCATGACTACCGTCACCGATTCCGCCGTCAGTCACCACGTCCATACTCGTGGCTACCAGTCCGGCTTCGGCAATGAGTTCGAGACCGAGGCCTTGCCCGGCGCCTTGCCGGCGCACCGCAATTCGCCGCAGCAGGTGGCCTATGGTCTCTATGCCGAACAGATTTCAGGCACCGCCTTCACCGCCCCCCGTGGCCACAATCGCCGCTCCTGGCTGTACCGTATCCGCCCGGCGGCGGTACATGAACCCTTTGCCCCGATGGAGCGCGGCCTGCTGGCAAGCCACTTCGATGACGTGGCAGCGCCGCCGAACCAGTTGCGCTGGGACCCGCAGCCCATGCCCACGGTCCCCACCGATTTCATCGAGGGCCTGGTCACCATGGCCGGCAACGGCTCGCCGCAGGCGCAGAACGGTTGCGCCATCCACCTGTATGCGGCCAATTGCTCGATGACCGATCGCTTCTTCTATTCGGCCGATGGCGAGTGGCTGATCGTGCCGCAACAGGGCCGCCTGCAATTGCGCACCGAACTGGGCGTGATCGATATCGAGCCGCAGGAAATCGCCGTCATCCCGCGTGGCCTGCGCTTCCAGGTGCGGCTGCCGGACGGCGAGGCACGCGGTTACGTCTGCGAGAACTTCGGCGCCTTGCTGCGCCTGCCGGACCTGGGGCCGCTGGGGTCCAACGGCCTGGCCAATCCGCGTGATTTCGCCACGCCCCATGCCTGGTACGAAGATCGCGAGGGGGATTTCCAGTTGATCGCCAAGTTCGGCGGCAACCTGTGGCAGGCGAAGATCGGCCATTCGCCGCTGGACGTGGTGGCCTGGCATGGCAACTACGCACCCTACAAGTACGACCTGCGCCACTTCAACACCATCGGCTCGATCAGCTACGACCACCCCGATCCCTCGATCTTCCTGGTGCTGCAGTCGCAGAGCGATACCCCGGGCGTGGATACCATCGACTTCGTGATCTTCCCGCCGCGCTGGCTGGCCGCCGAGAATACCTTCCGCCCGCCCTGGTTCCACCGCAACGTGGCCAGCGAATACATGGGCCTGATCACCGGCCAGTACGACGCCAAGGAAGGCGGCGGCTTTGTCCCTGGCGGCGGCAGCCTGCATAATTGCATGAGCGGCCACGGACCGGACGCGGCCACCTTCGAGAAGGCCAGCCGCATCGATACCAGCCAGCCGAACAAGGTCGATCACACCATGGCCTTCATGTTCGAGACCCGCAACATCCTTTGCCCCACCCGCCATGCCCTGGCGTCGCCGACCCTGCAGCGCGACTACCAGGATTGCTGGCTGGGGATCCAGAAGAACTTCAACCCGGAGCGCGCATGAGCCTGCCTAGCCTGAAACTGAACGAAACCCACGACACCGAGCTGCGCAGCTGGGTCGAGAGCGCCAATACCGACGGCTGCCCATTCCCGATCCAGAACCTGCCTTATGGTGTGTTCCGTCGTGCCGCAAGTGAAGAAAGCTTCCGTGCAGGCGTGGCCATCGGTGACCAGATCCTGGACCTGCCGGCGGCGCAGGCGGCCGGTGCCTTTTCCGGCTTTGACGAAGCCACGCGCCAAGCCGCCCATGCGGCCTGCAGCGGCAGCACGCTCAATGCCCTGATGGCCTTGACCCCGGCAGCCTGGTCGGCGGTGCGCCTGACGCTGTCGCGCCTGCTGCGCAGCGGTTCGCCGCACCAGACCGAACTGGCGGCCTGCCTGGTGCCGCAGGCCCAGGCCCGCTACGACGTGCCGGCCGCCATCGGCGACTACACCGACTTCTATACCTCCATCCACCACGCCACCTCGGTGGGCAAGCTCTTCCGTCCGGACAACCCGCTGTTGCCCAACTACAAGTGGGTGCCGATCGGCTACCACGGTCGTGCTTCGTCGATTGCGGTCTCGGGCCAGCAATTCCGCCGCCCGGTCGGCCAGACCAAGGCGCCGGATGCCGACACACCCAGCTTCGGACCCTGCAAGCGCCTGGATTACGAACTGGAAATGGGCATCTTCATCGGCGGTGGCAATGCTCTCGGCGAACCGGTGCCGATGAGCCAGGCCGAAGACAAGGTGTTCGGCCTGTGCCTCCTCAATGACTGGTCGGCACGCGATGTGCAGGCCTGGGAATACCAGCCGCTCGGCCCCTTCCTGTCGAAGAGCTTCGCCTCCACCATCTCGCCCTGGATTGTCACGCTGGAAGCGCTGGCTCCGTATCGTTGCGCCTGGACCCGTCCGGCCGACGATCCGCAGCCGCTGCCCTACCTGGATGCCCCAACCCTGCGCGAGAGCGGCGCCTTCGATCTGCAGCTGGAAGTGCTGATCCAGACCGCCGCCATGCGTGAGGCCGGCACCGCCCCGCAGCGCCTGTCGCTGTCCAACTACCGCGACGCCTACTGGACCGTGGCGCAACTGGTGGCGCACCACACGGTCAACGGCTGCAACCTGCGGCCCGGCGATTTCCTGGGTACCGGCACCTTGTCCGGTGCGCAGGCTGACGAAGCCGGCTCGCTGCTGGAACTGAGCGCCGGCGGCAAGGCGCCGATTACCTTGGCCAACGGTGAACGTCGCGTGTTCCTGGAAGACGGCGACACCATCATCCTGCGTGCTGCCGCCCGTCGCGACGGCCTGCCCACGATCGGGTTCGGCGAAGCCGCCGGCACCGTGCTCCCGGCGCGCAGCCTGGCCTGATGCGCCCGGTTTCCAAGGAAGGATGAAAGGAAGAGGATGACTACCCTGTACAGCTATTTCCGCAGCTCGGCCTCCTACCGCGTGCGCATTGCCCTCAATCTCAAGGGCGTGGCCTACGAGACGGCGGCTGTGCACTTGCTCAACCAGGGCGGCGAGCAGTTGCTGCCGGCCTTCACGCAATTGAACCCGCATGCGCTGGTGCCGGTGCTGGCCGACCAGGGGCAACTGCTGAGGCAGTCGATGGCGATCCTGGAGTATCTGGAAGAGCGCTATCCCACGCCTTCGCTGCTGCCCGGCGATGCCTTCGCGCGCGCCCGCATCCGCGAACTGTCGCTGGCTATCGCCTGTGAAATCCATCCCCTGAACAACCTGCGCGTGCTGCGTTACCTCAAGCACCAGCTCAACGTCGACGAAACCCAGAAGACCGCCTGGATCCAGCACTGGATCAAGCTCGGCTTTGCCGCGCTGGAGCAGCAACTGGCCGCCGACACCACGCGCGGTCACTTCTGCGTGGGCGATGCGCCGACCATGGCCGATTGCTTCCTGGTGCCGCAGATCTTCAATGCGCGCCGCTTCGAGGTCGACATGGCGCCCTATCCGACGCTCTGCGCCATCGAGGCTGCCTGTAATGTCCTGCCGGCCTTCGAACAGGCCCATCCGGCACGCCAGCCGGACGCCGCCTGAACTGGGCCAGGCTTAGCTGCGGCGCGGCACCAGCAGGTTGCCGGTCATGATCAGCACGGCTTCGTCGTGCTGGTTGTAGGTGGTCACGCGATGGTTGAGAAAACCCTGCAGGGGGCGCGATTGCGAGGTCTTGATACCCAGCACTTCGGCCTCCAGCCGCAGCACGTCGCCGGGGCGGGTGGGGCGTGGCCAGCGGAATTCGTCGAAGCCGGCGCCGATGATGCCGCCCTGGATATGGAGCGTATCGACCAGCAAGCGCATGGTCAGCGCGGCGGTATGCCAGCCGCTGGCCGCCAGTCCACGAAAGAAGGTCTGCTGGGCGGCAGCATCATCCAGGTGGAAGGGCTGGGGATCGAACTGGGTGGCGAACTGCTTGATGGCCTCGGCATCCACGGTCAACGTGGCGGGTGAACGGAAAACCTGGCCGGGCTGGAAGTCTTCCAAATACTTGGGGGTATCCACGATGTCTCCTGATCGTTGTTATCGCTGTGATGTCCCGGTCTTCAGGAAACCGGAAAGGCCCCCAGTATAGCGACTTCCGCAAAAACCACAGGCCGCAGCGGAGGGCGCGCTGCGGCCTGTGGCGTTGTCACCGGCGATCAACCCGAGCTTCGGGCTCAGGACGACTTCGACAGCTTGGTCAACTGCTGGGTCAGATAGCTTTGCCTTGCCTGCATCGTCGCCAGCGTGACGTTCAGACGATTGAACTGGTTGGTGTAGTTATCCTTCAGGTCCTGCAAGCGCGAATTGGCCGCCGTCTGCTGGTCCGTGACGATCTTCAGGCTGGCCTGCAGGCCCTTGGTCTTGGTGGCCAGCGTGCCACCTTCCTTCAGGATGCCATCCATCACCGTCTGCAGCTTGGTGACCACGCCGCCCGTGGCGGTGAAGAGCTTGCTGATGCCCTCGAAGTCCTTGTTGGCGGCCGTGGTCAGCTTGGTCGAATCCAGCGCCAGCGTGCCATCCTTCTGGAAGGAGATGCCGACCTGCGACAGGTTCATCCCCCCGCCTTCGCCCAGCGCCCCCAGCATGGTGCTGCGGATCTGCGCCATCATGTTCAGCACCGATGATTCCGACGCCAGCGGCGAGCCGGTATTGGCCTCGCCCTTGGTGGTGGACGGGGTTTGCTTGGTCAGGTTGGTCACCGCCTTGGCCAGCGTGTTGTAGGCGTTGACGAAGGTATTGGCGGCGGTGGTCAGGCCGCTGGTGTCATTGGAAATGGCCAGCGTGAAATTGTCGGTGGCATTGGTGACCTTGCTCAGGTTCAGCGTCACCCCCGAGATCACGTTGGTGACCTTGTTGCTGGTGCTGGTCACGACCACGCCGTCGATGGTCATCCGCGCATCCTGCGCCTTGGCCAGCTGGCCCATGCTGCTGCCGGTGAGGCCGGCGTAATCGTTGCTGCCGGTCAGCTTGACCGCGTCGCTGCCGGTCGGGGTGAGCACCAGCTGCTCCTTGCCGCCACTGGTGGTGATGCTGGCCGTCACGCCGGTGTTGGCATCGTTGATGGCCTTCATCACGTCATTGAGCTGGATATCGCCGCTGGCGTCCAGATCGGTCGGGGTGATGTTGAAGGACTTGTTGCCCACCTGCAGTGCCAGCGCGCCGGTGGTGAAGGTCTGGCCAGCCGTCACGCCCGGGGTGGTCACGGTGCCGCTGGGATCGAAGGCGAACGGCGCAAACGAGCCGGTGCCGCTGACCCGCAGGGTGTTGGCCGCGCCGCTGTCCTTGGCGGTCAGCACCAGGTGGTCATTGGTGCCATCGCTGACGATGGAGGCGCTCACGCCCGCTTCGCTGGCGTTGATGGCATCACGCACACCGGCCAGGGTATTGGTCTTGGGCTGGATCAGCACGGTCGAACCGTTGCCGGTCTTGATGGCCAGCACGCCATTGTCGAAGGTGCTGCCCGGGGCGATGCCGGCCGAGCTGACCTTGACCGCCTGCGCCAGCTGGTTCACCGCCAGGCTGTACGAGCCCGACGCCGCCTTGGCGGCGTCGCGCGGGGCCTGCACCTGGGTCACGCTGCCCGGCGTGCTGGAGGCCGGATCGTAACTCAGCCCCGAGAGGGTGTTGTTGGCGGTGATCTTGATGGTATTGGCGGTGCCGCCGGTATTGGATTCCAGCACCAGATGGTCGCCGCTGCCGTCGGTGGTGATTGACGCCGTGACCCCGGCCTTGGAGGCATTGATCGCATCGCGCACGCCGGCCAGCGTGGCATTGGCCTTGAGGGTGATGAAGGTGGGCTGGTTGCTGCCCACCTTGATGGCGACCGAATCGCCGGCATTGAAGGTGGTGCCGGTGGCATAGCCGCCCGACTTCAGCTTCTGCGCCAGTACCTTGGTCGATTCATCGGTGTTGGTCTCGGCCGTGAGCGGATCGGTGGTGAGGCCCGTGCCGGTACCGGCATTGGTCAGGGTGGTCTTCTGGGCGCTGAAGGTGGCCGAGGTCATCCCCTTGAGGGCGCTCTGATAGGTCGACAGCGCGTTCTTCAGCGTCCCGTAGGCCGAAATGAGCGTGTTGAAGCCGGTTTCCTTGTTTTTCAGCGGCGTGAGCCGCGATTTGCTTTCAACCGAAATGAGCTGGTTGACCAAGGTCGCCACATCGAGCGGACCGGCTGACGTGGAGATAGACCCGGTGGAAGTTGCCATGTTGACCCCTGAACAATATCGAATTCTTCTTGTAATCTGGAAACACTGACAAATCGTCAGTGTTCGCCACATTAACGGCAGCTCTTTACAAAAGTAAAGGTCAGTTTGCTGACCAAAACTGGAATTTGTTCGGGATTTTTGTGGAGATTTGATGGAGACGCGGCCCGCGCAGCTAAACAGGGCGGGCAGCGAACGCGGGAAGGCGGCGGGAGGGCGGCGGGAAGGCAGAAGGAAGGCTGCAGAGGGCGGCAAGGCGCGGCACGGAGCCTCCGGCCCATGCCCCATCCCACCCTGGCTTCAGTCCGGATCAGGTCTGGATGAACTTTTCCAGCGGGTAGTGATGCTTGATGAAGGGCGACTTGATGACGATGTAGCTGAAATACTTTTCAATGCGCAGGTTCTGCTCCAGCAGCGACTCGATCACGCTCTGGTAATGCACCACGCTGCGGGTCATGAACTTGAGCAGGTAGTCGTAACCACCGCTGACCAGGTGGCATTCGATGATCTCGTCGACATTGCGGATATAGGACTCGAACTTGGCGAAGTCTTCGCGGCGGTGGTCCGACAGGGTCACTTCGGTGAACACGATCTGTACGTCGGCCAGTTTTTCCAGGCGGATGTAGGCGCCGTAGCCGCTGATGTAGCCGGCCTTTTCCAGGCGCTTGACGCGGATCAGGCAGGGACTGGGGGACAGGCCGACGGCGTCGGCCAGGATCACATTGGTAATGCGGCTATTTTCCTGCAGGTGACACAAAATCCTCAGATCGATCCGGTCCAGTTTCAACGCGCCGTTAGTCATCATGTTGCCTCGGGTTATTCGACTCAACCGGCCTGCTGTCCCTGGGTGGGGAAGGCAGGCCGGATGTCAGGGCATTTTAACCCCTCCGGTCCCTGTTTTTGGCATGTGACCGGGGGCTTTGCTCGCATCGACCGGCTTATTTGACGGCCTGGCGCACCTCGGGCTGGGCCAGCACTTCATCGAGGATGGCCTTCAGTCGCTGGAACATCAGTTCGAAATCGGCCGGTGTATAGCACAGCGCCGGCGCAAAGCCGAGGATGTTGTCGCCGAAGGCGCGGAACACCAGGCCTTGCTGGTAGGCCACCTTGAAGATGCGTTCATGCAGCTTCAGTTCGGGCGCGAAGCGCGCCTTGGTGTGCTTGTCGGCCACCAGCTCCAGCGCACCCAGCAGCCCCCGGCTGCGGGCATCCCCCACTAGCGGATGATCGAGCAGGGCGCGCAGGCCAGCTGTGAAATGGGGCTCGACCCGACGACCGTTTTCCAGCAGACCACCTTCCTCGTACAGGCGCAGCACCTCCAGCGCCACCGCCGCACTGACCGGATGGGCCGAATAGGTCTGGCCGTGGCCGACCACGGTGCTCATGGGCGCGCCATCGGCAATGCCCTGGTAGACCCGGTCCGACATCATCACCGCGCCCATCGGCGCGTAGCCCGCGGTCAGGCCCTTGGCCATGGTCATCAGGTCCGGCTGCACGTCTTCGTCCAGGCAGGCAAACATGGGGCCGGTACGGCCGAAGCCGGTGATCACCTCATCCACCACGAACAGGATGCCCAGCTCGTTGCAAGCCAGCTGCATGGCCTTCAACCAGCCCTTGGGCGGCACCACCACACCGCCCGAACCCTGGATCGGTTCGCAGAAGAAGGCCGCCACCTGGTCCGCGCCCAGTTCGGCCACCTTGCTGCGCAGCGCCTGTACCGAGGCGGCGATGATGGCTGCGTCGTCGGCCAGTTCGCTGCGGTAGGGATAGGGCGAGGGCAGGTAGTGCTGGGTCGGCAGCGGCAGATCGAAGTTGAAGTGGAAATTGGGCAGCGCCGTCAGCCCCGCCCCCACCGAAGAGGAACCATGGTAGCCACGCTGCAGCGAGATGAAATGCTTCTTGGCCGGCTTGCCGATGGCGTTGTGGTAGTGCGTGATGTAGCGGATGGCGGCATCCACCGCGTCCGATCCGCCCAGGGTGAAGTAGACATGCCGGAGCGAGGCCGGGCTGATGTCCACCAGCTTCTTGGCCAGCAGGATGGCCGGTTCCGAGGCGAAGTGGAAGTAGCCCGTGGCATACGGCAGGCGCTGCATCTGTTCGGTGGCGGCGCGGATCACGCTCTCCTGGCCATAGCCGGTGTTGACGCACCACAGGCCCGAGAAGGCATCCAGCAGTTCCTTGTCCTGATGGTCGGTCAGGTAGGCGCCACGGCCGGACTTGAGGATGATGGGCCCCAGCTCTTCGTGTTCGCGAAAGCTGGTCACGGGATGGATCAGGTGGCTGCGGTCGAGGGCAGCCAGGGTCGATGTTTGCATGAAGGAGGACTCGCTGACGATGGCGTTGAACAAGGTCGTGCCAGGCGGGCGACACAACCGGGATGCGTTCTATGCTATGCCTGCCCGGTCGCAGCGGATGCGCAAGATGCGGGGTCCAAAAAGCATCTTCATGGGTTTTGCGGGCGGCTTTGGCATTTTCTGCGGCGTGCCCGTGCGACCGGCTGCGGCCTCAGCCCAGCGCCTGGTTGACGATGGAAAACAACTGCATGCCCGCATCGCGCGCCGGGGGTGTGCCCTTGCACATGCGGGTGACATGGTCGACATTGGTCAGGCCCAGCGTGTCCAGCCAGGCCGGCAGACCGCTCGATTCGAACACGTCGATGCGGATGAAGGAATCCGAATAGGTATTGATCCAGTGCGCGATCAGACCCTTGGCCCGTTCGGCATCGGGTGCCACCACCGGCCCGATCACGCGGCCATGGCCGAAGCGACGCACCAGCGCAAAGCCCAGCATCTCGCCATCGCGGTCCAGCGCCACGCCTTCGGACATCTCCAGCAGGGCCAGCAGCAGCTTGCTGCGTTCCATGCCGGTGGCGCGCGCATCCAGCGCCAGCAGCCGCTGTACATCGTTCTTGCCCATCGGCCGCACGCGCTCGCCGGGCGGCAGCGAGACCAGTACCGGTTGCGCCGACGAGCCCTGGAACTGGTGCAACACATCCTGCTGAATAAAGCCCAACTGCCGATAGAGCGGCATGCCGGCCGCGGTGGCATTGACCACCAGGCTGCGACCATTGACCTGGCTGGCGGTGTGCTGCATCAGCCGCCGCCCCAGGCCGCGCCGCTGCAGCTCGGCCTGCACCAGCAGCATGCCGATGACCGCGTGCTGCTCGCCGTAGCAGGTGCATACCACCGAACCCACTACCGGCAGCGTGGCACCGTCGGCGGTGTGTTCCAGCAGATAGCCCTGGCCCATCTGCAACAGGAATTTCCAGTCCTCCAGCCGGTGCGGCCACTTGAAGCGCAGCGACAGCCGGTGGCAGTTGCCCAGGTCATCGGCGGCGATGGCGCGCAGGCGCAGCTCGGGCAAGGCTTCCTGGCCGCTGCTCGGGACGGGGGTGGTCGGCGCTGGCATGGGGGCTCCTGGTCGGTTCGTTGAAGGTAACGTAGTACAGGGATTTCAGGGCTGCGATTTCAGGGCTGCGGTCTCACAGCTGGCCCTGGCACACGTACTTGGTGTGCAGGTAATCATCCAGCCCGTGCACCGAGCCTTCACGACCATAACCGGATTCCTTGACGCCGCCGAAGGGGGCCGCCTCGGCCGCCAGCGCGCCCTCGTTGACGCCGACGATGCCGCTCTCCAGTGCATCGGTGACACGGTGGATGCGCCGTACATCGGTCGAATAGAAATACGCGGCCAGCCCGAAGGGCGTGCCATTGGCCGCCGCGATCACTTCTTCCTCGCTGGTAAAGCGCGTCACCGGTGCCACCGGGCCGAAGGTCTCTTCGCAACTGCATTGCATGGCATCGGTCACATTGGCCAGCACCGTGGGCGCGTAGTAGTTGTCGCTCGCGTAGCCGGGCCCCTGCAGGCGCTGGCCGCCGGTGATCACGTGGGCGCCGCGGGCGATGGCATCGCGCACGTGCTGGTCGATCTTGGCGATGGCACGGGCATTGATCATCGGGCCGATCTGTGAGGCCGGATCGCTGGCCGGGCCGACCTTCAGCGCCGCCACCCGGGCGCCGAGCCTGGCCACGAAGGCGTCATAGACCTTCTCTTGCACGTAGATGCGGTTGGGGCTCACGCAGGTCTGGCCGCCATTGCGGAACTTGGCCGCCATCACGCCGTCGATGGCGGCATCCAGATCGGCATCGTCGAAGACGATGAAGGGCGCATTGCCGCCCAGTTCCAGGGAGAGCTTCTTGAGGGTATCGGCCGAATGACGCGCCAGGTGCTTGCCCACGGCGGTGGAGCCGGTAAAGCTGATTTTGCGTACCCGGCTGTCGGCCAGCCACACGTCGACCACTTCCGGCGTGCGCTCGCGCGAGGCCGTGACGATGTTGATCACACCGGCCGGTACGCCCGCTTCCTGCGCCAGGCGCACCAGTGCCAGCGAGGTCAGCGGCGTATCCTCGGCCGGCTTGCACACCACGGTACAACCAGCCGCCAGCGCAGGTGCGATCTTGCGGGCGATCATCGCGGCCGGGAAGTTCCAGGGCGTGATGGTAGCGACCACGCCCACCGGTTCCTTCAGCGCCAGCATGCGGCGGCCGGTCACCGGGGCCGGGATGATGTCGCCATTGGCGCGGGTGGCTTCTTCGCCGAACCATTCCACATAGCTGGCCGCATAGGCCACTTCACCGCGCCCCTCGGCCAGCGGCTTGCCCTGCTCGCGCGAGATCAGGCGACCCAGGTCTTCCTGGTGTGCCAGCAGCAAGTCGTTCCAGCGCTTGAGGATGGCGGCGCGCTGCTTGGCCGGCGTGGCACGCCAGGCCGGGAATGCCGCAGCAGCGGCATCCACCGCGGCACGGGCATCGGCGGCATTGCCGTCGGGGACGCTGGCAAATACCTTGCCGGTGGCCGGATCACTGACCGCAAGTTCGCGACCGTCGGCCGCTGCGCGCCATTCGGCGCCGATCAGGTGGGCACCGGGCAGCAGGTCCTGGCGGTGCAGTTCGAGTGTAGTCATGGCAGGCATTCAGTCAAAGTGAAGAGGATTCGAAAGGGCATTCACGCCAGCTTATCCTTGAGCCGGTAGTACATGCCCACCACCGGCAGGAACCAGGGCGGCCCGAAATGACCGGGGATGGCCGGCCATTCGCGGTCACGCCAGGGATTGGCCAGCGCATCGCCGGCCATCACCTGCGCCATGCACTGGCCCATGTGCACCGACATCTGCGTGCCGTGGCCGCTGTAGCCCATGGAATAGAACAGGCCATCGCGTTCGCCCGCCTGCGGCAGGCGGTCGCGGGTCATGTCGACCAGCCCGCCCCAGCAATAGTCCAGGCGCACCGGTCCCAGCTGCGGGAAGGTCTGCTGCAGGCCCTGGCGCAGGATTTCGCCACTGGCGGCATCGGACTGCGGGCTGGAAATCGCAAAACGCGCCCGTCCGCCGAAGACCAGGCGGGTATCGGGCGTCATGCGGAAGTAGTGGTGGATATTGGCCACCGTGGTGTAGGTGCGCTGTTGGCTCAGCAGGCTGGCAGCGCGTTCGGCTCCCAGCGGCTCGGTCACCACGATGAAGCTGCCTACCGGCACGATGCGCCGGCGCAGCCAGCCGAAGCTGCGGTAGGCGCCGTGACGGCTGGCGCCGGTGGCCAGCAGGACCTGCCGCGCCAGTATGCTGCCGCGGGGCGTATGGACCCGATGTCCGTAGCTCTCGCCGATGCGTTCCAGCCGTCGTACCTCGGTGCCGGTGTGGATGGCCGCGCCGTGGCGTTCGGCCGCCAGCGCCAGGCCATAGGCGAAGCGGCCCATGTGCATCTGCGCGCTGCGCTTGTAGAGCATGCCGCCATGGAAGCGCTCGCTCTGCACCTCGGCACGCACGCGGGCGGCGTCCAGGATCTCGATATCGCGGTCCACGCCGTCGGCGTAGAGGCGCTCGGCGCTGCGTTGCAGGGCCTCCATCTGTTGCGGCCGGGTCGCCATCTTGAGCTTGCCGTGGCGCAGGAAGTCGCAGGCGATGCCTTCTTCCTGCACCAGCCGTGCCACCGTATCGACCGCATCGTCATAGGCGTGGTACCAGGCGCGGGCGCGTTCGATCCCGACCCGGGCGGCGACCTCCGCGTAATCCATCGCCAGGCCGTTGTTGACGTGACCGCCATTGCGGCCCGAGGCTTCGGCCGCCACGTGCGGACCGGCTTCCAGCACGACCACCGAGGCGCCGCGCCTGGCCAGCGCCAGTGCCGCCGACAGGCCGGTAAAGCCGCCGCCGACGATGGCCACGTCGACCTGGGCTGGCAGTTCTCGCGAGGGGGAGATATACAGCGGGGCAGAATCGGTCCAGTAGGATTCCAGCTTCATGGTCGGGATGTCGGGCAGGTGGATAGGGGCAGGGCGGCGCGTCTGCTGACGCAGCACGCCATGTCATCAAGGATAGGGCGTGCCGGCAAGCGATGTGGCGCGAACTGCAGCGCGCTGGCGGCATGGCATGCCGTTCTGGCGCGGGCAATCGGCATTTTGTTTGCTATGCGGCATCGCCTCCCGACTCAGTAACCGCGCTGGCGGTCGATCAGACCCAGCAGCGGCAGGCCGGCGCGATGACGGCGCAGGTTTTCCAGTACCGCTTCCACGGCACCGTCGGGCTGGGTCATGCTGGCGATGTGGGGGGTGAGCACGATGTCGGGATGCGACCAGAACGGGTGGCCCGGCGGCAAGGGTTCGACCTCGCACACATCCAGTACCGCCGCACTGAGCTGGCCATCAGCCAGGGCGGCCAGCAGGTCGTCCTCGACCAGGTGGCCGCCACGGCCGACATTGACCAGCGCCGCCCCGCGCGGCAGTTGCTCAAACAGTGCGCGACACAGGATGCCGCGCGTGTCATCGGTCAGCGGTACCAGGCATACCAGCACATCGGTGCGCGCCAGGAAATCCCTCAGGCCCGCGCTGCCGCTATAGCAATCGATGCCCTCCAGCTGGTGCGCCGAACGGCTCCAGCCGGCGCAGGGGAAACCCAGTCCATGCAACTGCTGCAGCACCGCCTGGCCCAGCATGCCCAGGCCCAGTACCCCGACCCGGCAGGCCGTGGCCGGCCGCACGCGATGCGCCCGCCACACCTGTTCGCGCTGCTGGCGGGCATAGAGGCGGCTGTCGCGATGCAGGCCCAGCACCGCATGGGTCACGTATTGCACCATGCCGGCGGCAATCCCGGGTTCGGTCATGCGCACCACCGGTAGCCCAGGCGGCAGGGTGGACATGTCGAACTGGTCGATGCCGGCACCGACCGAAAACAGGATTTCCAGGTTGGGGAAGCGCTGTGCGATATCGTCCGGCGGCGTCCAGGCCGCCAGGTAGCGCACGCTGGCGTCATCGCCCTGGTGCGGCCAGATCTGGAAGGGCTGCTCCGGTGCCTTTTGCGCAAACAGCTCGGCCCATTCGGCGCCCCGCACGGGGTCGGCTTTGTAGAGAAAGGTCATGGTGAGTCGCGCCGGCCGTTCAGCCCAGCGCCTGGTTGATCATGGAATAGGTACGCCAGGTCGGATCCGCCTTGGGCGGCGTGCCCCGGCACATGCTGACCACGTCGTCCACGCAGGTCAGGCCGATCTCCTGCAGCCAGGGTTTGAGGCCGCTGCGGCCGGGCACGTCGATGCGCAGGTAGGCGCCCGGGTAGGCGTTGACCCAATAGGCGATCAGCGCCTTGGCGTCTTCCACGCCGCTGGCGATGACCGGCCCGATCACGCGGCCGCGGCCGAATTCGCGCTGGAAGGCCACGCCCGCCACCTGTCCCTGCCGCTCCAGCACGACCACCTCGGCCAGTTTCAGCAAGGCCTGCAGCAGGGCGCTGCGGTCGATGCCGCTGGCCTGGCGATCCAGTGCCAGCAGGGCCGGCACTTCATCCGGGCGCAGCGGGCGGATGTGCGTGCCCGCCGGCAGCGTGGCGGGCGCGCTGGCCGTGGTGCTCTGGTGCTGGCTGAGGGTATCGGTGACCACGAAACCCAGTTTTTCATACAGCGGGCGCCCGGCCTCGGTGGCATTGAGGATGACATTGCGGGAGCCGGCATCGGCCAGCAGGCGCTGCATCATGGCGCGCCCCAGGCCGCGTCCCTGCAGGGCATCAGCGATGATCACCAGACCCAGCGACGCATAGTCATCGTCCAGCCGGCACAGCATGCCGCTGCCGGCCACATTGAGGGTGCCATCAGGCTGTTCCTGTTCGACCGCCCAGCTGCTGCTGACCTGATGGTGGAACTGCCAGTCCGCCAGTCGGTGCGGCCAGTGCAGATGGAGGCTCATGGCATGGCAGGCCGGCAGATCCGTGGCGCGCATGGGGCGCAGCGTGGTGCGGTCGGCCTGGGTGGTGTCGAGCGTGCTTTCAGTGTGCATGAAGCTTGTCCTTATCAATACGTGTCGATCCATGTGATCGCGTTCTGTATGGGCGCTGCCTGCGGACCTGCCGGGCAGTCGGCACACCTCAGCGATGATGCGCCATCGGCGGCATGCGGCGGAGGGTTTCCGTGCCGCGAATTCGCAATCTTATGGCGATCTGCACCCCTATCTCGGCACAAAATTGGGCGGCATCGGCATTAGCATGGTGCTGCCCCGCATGCCTCACTGCTAAATGATTTACGCATGTGTGGTGCAAGCGACTGCCCGGGCAGGGGTCATCTGCGCCAACACCCTGCCTGCCTCCGGATCGCCAGCCTGCCGATGCAAACCGCACCAGCTTGGTGAAAATGCCCCAAAGCAGCGCGCCCGGCTCGCATTGCTGCACTGCTCGGCAAGCTATGCTGATTGGGCCGTCGAAAACACATATTTCTGTTTCGCGGCCCCGTCAAAAAGGAATAAACCGCAAGTGTCGCCATGTTGTAATCCTTCTCATGCATTGAACCTCAGGCAAGAGAATTCGCCACATCCCTTCGCAGGATCATTTTTTTGACAGGACGATTTTCCATGAGCACTTTCAAGCCCAAATTCATCACCTTCGACTGCTACGGCACGCTGACCCGTTTCCAGATGTCGGAAACCGCGCAGAAGATCTACGCCGACCGTGTATCGGCCGAGGACATGCCTTTCTTCCTGCGCCAGTTCGCCGCCTATCGCCTCGATGAAGTGCTGGATCAGTGGAAGCCCTACGAACAGGTCTGCAAGAACGCCATCACCCGTACCTGCGCGCGCTGGGGCATCAAGACCACCGACGAGGAAACCGGCGCCTTCTACAAGGCCGTGCCGACCTGGGGCCCGCATGCCGACGTGCCGGCCGGCCTGTCCAAGGTGGCCAAGGAATTCCCGTTGGTGATCTTCTCCAACGCCGACGACAGCCAGATCATGCATAACGTCGAACAACTGGGTGCGCCCTTCCACAAGGTCTTCACCGCCCAGCAGGCGCAAGCCTACAAGCCGCGCCTGCGCGCCTTCGAATACATGCTCGACAACCTCAACTGCAATCCGGAAGACGTGCTGCACGTTTCTTCCAGCCTGCGCTACGACCTCATGCCGGCGTCCGACATGGGGATCAAGAACAAGGTCTTCGTCAATCGCGGCCATGAGCCCTCGACGCCGTACTACGGCTATACCGAGATCAAGGACATCTCCGGCCTGCCGGGCGTGCTCGGGCTGTAAGCCGGGCAGGAGCAGGAAGGGAGCCGCCCACGCGCAGCACGTGCGCAGGCACTCCCGGTAACAGCAGTGTTCCGGTCGCCGCCGGCCTGGCATCAGGCTTGCGATCCATGCGACCGGCCCCATCAGGTGGCACGCCCTGTGCGGAGGGATCTGCGACAGCAGACGCCAGGGCAGGCCGGTGGTCTTCGTGGTTGAACTTTTATCGTGAGGCTTTTCATGAGCAAGCAGGAAAACGGACGACTCCCCGCAGAGGGCTCCATCATCACCGACCTATCGCTGGAAAATGCGCAGGGCGGTTTCACCCGCCGCGACATGATGCGCACCCTGCTGGCCGGTAGTCTCATGACGGTGGGCGGCAGCGGCCTGCTCACGGCCAGCGGCAGCGCAATGGCGCAGGCGGCACAGACCGGCAAGCGCGGTGGCAAGATGCGCATCGCCACCCAGACCAGTTCCACCGCCGACACCCTGGACCCGGCCAAGACCGCGCACTCCACCGACTACACCCGGGCGCACATGTTCTACAACGGCCTGACCAAGCTGGACGGCAAGCTGGCGCCGCAGATGGTGCTGGCCGAGGAAATGCTCACCAACGACGCCATCACCTGGACCGTCAAGCTGAAGAAGGGCGTGACCTTCCACGACGGCAAGCCCTTCACCCCGGCCGACGTGGTCTTCTCGCTCATGCGCCACAAGGACCCGGCCACCGCCTCCAAGGTCAAGGTGCTGGCCGACCAGATTGAATCGGTCAAGGCCACCGGCCCCAATGAAGTGCAGATCAAGCTCACCAGCGCCAATGCCGACCTGCCGGTGATCCTGGCGACCGCGCAGTTCCTGATCGTGCGCGACGGCACCACCAACTTTAGCAGCGCCAACGGCACCGGTGCCTTCAAGCTCAAGGAATTCACTCCCGGCGTGCGCACCATCGGCGTACGCAACGAAAACTACTGGAAGAGCGGCCTGCCCTACCTGGACGAGGTCGAACTGTTCGGCATCCCCGACGAGGCGGCCCGCGTCAATGCGCTGCTCTCCGGCGACGTGCACTGGATCAACGACGTCAACGCCCGCTCCACCGGCCGCGTCAAGGGTACCGCCGGTTATACCGTCATGGAAACCAAGTCGGGCCAGTACACCGATCTGGTCATCCGCCAGGACGTGGCGCCCGGCAACAGCATGGATTTCACCCTGGGCATGAAGTACCTGCTGGACCGCGAACAGATCAAGATGGCCGCCTTCCGCGGTTACGCCGTCACCGCCAACGACCAGCCGATCGACCCCACCAACCGCTTCTACTTCGCCGGCCTGCCGCAGCGCGCCTTCGATCCCGACAAGGCCAAGTTCCATTTGGAGAAGGCCGGTGTCATGGGCAGCACCATTCCGGTCGTAGCCTCGGTGGCCGCCACCGGCTCGGTGGACATGGCCGTGCTGATGCAGCAGAGCGCCGCCAAGATCGGCCTGAAGCTTGATGTCAAGCGCGTCCCGGCCGATGGCTACTGGTCCAACCAGTGGATGAAGGTGCCGGTCGGCTTCGGCAACATCAATCCGCGCCCCAGCGCCGACATCCTGCTGACCCAGTTCTTCAAGTCCGATGCCCAGTGGAACGAATCGGGCTGGAAGAATGCCCAGTTCGACCAGCTGGTGGTGGCCGCACGCGGCGAGACCGACTTCACCAAGCGCAAGTCCATGTATGCCGACCTGCAGACCATGATCCACGAGAAGTGCGGCATCGGTATCCCGGTCTTCATCATCAACCTGGAAGGCATGAGCACCAAGGTCAAGGGCATCGATCCGGTGCCGCTGGGTGCCTTCATGAACTACACCTGTGCCGAGTACGTCTGGCTGGATGCGTGAGAACGGGAAAGTCTCGCGCCTGACGCAATGAAGGCAGTGCAAGTCGCATGGGACCGGTCGGCACAGCCGGCCGGTCCCGGCACTGGTTACCGAGGATAGCTATGAATGGAATGGTCCTGCGTCTGATCGTGCGCCGCCTGCTGCAGGCGGTGCTGACGCTGTTGCTGGTGTCGGCCGGCGTGTTCTTCATCACCAACCTGTTGCCGGGCGATGCCGCCCAGACGGCGCTGGGCCAGGCTGCCACGCCCGAGACGGTGGCCGCACTGCGCCTGCAGTACGGCCTGGATCTGCCAGCCCCGCTGCGTTATGCCCACTGGCTGGGCAACCTGGTTTCGGGCAATCCGGGCATGTCGCTGGTCAACAACGTGCCGGTGGCACAGATGATAGGCGGGCGCCTGCCGGCCTCGCTGATGCTGGCTGCCGTCACCGCCCTGGTATCGGTGCCGCTGGCGCTGTTCCTGGGCATCTTCTCGGCCATGTACCGGGGCTCCTTCTTCGACCGCGCCGTCAACGTCAGCGCGGTGTCGATGGTCTCGGTGCCGGAATTCCTGGTCGCCACCGTGGCCGTGATGATCTTCGCCGTCAAGCTGCGCTGGCTGTCGGCGCTGTCGCATGCGAGCGAGGCCGCCACCCTGGGGGCCTTCATCAAGGCCTATGCCATGCCGGTGCTGACCCTGTGCTGCGTGATCGTGGCCCAGATGACGCGCATGACCCGCGCCGCCGTGATCGACCAGCTGCGTTCTTCCTATGCCGAGATGGCCTTGTTGAAAGGCGTCAAGCGCACCCGCATCGTGCTGCGCCATGCGCTGCCCAATGCCATCGGCCCGATCGCCAACGCGGTCGCGCTGAGCCTGTCCTACCTGCTGGGCGGGGTCATCATCGTCGAAAGCATCTTCAACTATCCCGGCATCGCCACCCTGATGATCGATGCCGTGACCACCCGTGACATGCCGCTGGTGCAGGCCTGCTCGATGATCTTCTGTGCCGGCTACCTGCTGCTGGTACTGGCGGCCGATGTGCTGGCCATTGTTTCCAATCCAAGGTTGAAGACACGATGAAAGCCCTCCACGATTCCACCGGCGGGGAAGCTGCCGCCCCGGCCGCCCCGGCCGCGCCTGTGCCCGCTTCTGTCCCCGCTCCCGTGAAGCGCGTGCGCCGTCACTCGACCATGGCCTGGATCGGCATGGCCATCGTCGGCTTCTGGGTGCTCATGGCCATCCTCGGCCCCAGCATCTCGCCCTATGACGCCACGGCCATCGTCGATACCGACGTGTTTTCCGGCATGAGCCACAAGTTCCTGCTGGGCAGCGACTACCTGGGCCGTGACATGTTGAGCCGCATCCTCTTCGGCACCCGCGCCACCATCGGCCTGGCGCTGGCGGCGACCGTACTGGCCAGCGCCACAGGCACGGCCGTGGCGCTGTTTGCGGCCTTCTCCGGTGGCTGGCGCGATGCCGTCATCAGTCGCGCCCTGGATGCCCTGATCTCGATCCCCAGCAAGATGTTCGCGCTGATGATGGTGGCCACCTTCGGCTCTTCCATGCTGCTGCTGGTAGTCACGGCGGCCATCACCTACATGCCCGGCGCCTACCGCATCGCCCGTTCGCTGGCGGTCAATGTGCAGGCCATGGAATACGTGCAGGCTGCGCGTGCCCGTGGCGAGGGCGTGTGGTACATCATGACCACCGAAATGCTGCCCAACATGATCCGCCCGGTGCTGGCCGACTTCGGTCTGCGCTTCGTCTACGTGGTGCTGCTGCTGTCGGGCCTGAGCTTCCTCTCGCTGGGCGTGCAGCCGCCGGATGCCGACTGGGGCTCGCTGGTGCGGGAAAACATTTCCGGCCTGGGCGAGGGTGCCCTGGCGGTGATCATGCCGGCGCTGGCCATTGCCTCGCTCACCATCGGCGTGAACCTGCTGATCGACAACCTGCGCGGCAAGCGCGCTGCCAAGGAGTAAGCCTGTGAAGCAGTTCGATACTTTCCTCGGCAAGAAGGGCAGCACGCCTGCCTCCCCGACCGGTCAGCCCCTGGTCGACGTGCAGGGCCTGCGGGTCACCGCCCGCAAGGACGATGGCAGCTCGGTGGAGATCGTCAAGAACGTCGATTTCACCGTGGCGCGCGGCGAAGTGCTGGCATTGATCGGCGAGTCCGGCTCCGGCAAGACCACCATCGCCCTGTCGCTGCTGGGCTATGCCCGTAGCGGTTGCCAGATCGCCGGCGGCCGGATCCGCATCGGCCAGCGCCAGATCGACCAGATGGATGAAAAGGCGCTGCTGGCCATGCGTGGCCATCATGTGGCCTATATCGCCCAGAGTGCGGCGGCGGCCTTCAACCCGGCGCGTACCTTGATGGATCAGGTCATCGAAAGCGCCCTGCAACATGGCGTGATGGACAAGGCCAGCGCCCGCGCCAAGGCGGTCGAGCTGTTCCGCGCGCTGGCACTGCCGAAACCCGAGAGCATCGGCGACCGTTATCCGCACCAGGTCTCCGGGGGCCAGCTGCAGCGCGTGATGGCGGCCATGGCCCTGATCACCGACCCGGAACTGGTGATCCTGGACGAGCCCACCACGGCCCTGGACGTGACCACCCAGATCGAGGTGCTGCGCGCCTTCAAGAAGGTGGTCAAGGAACTCGGTACCACCGCCGTCTATGTCTCGCACGACCTGGCCGTGGTGGCGCAGATGGCCGACCGCATCATCGTGCTGCGCGATGGCGCCGTGCGCGAAATGGGCAGCACCGGCCAGGTGCTGCATGAACCCGCCGACAGCTATACCCAGAGCCTGATCGCCGCCGTCTCCCCGGCCACGCGGGTGGCGCAGCTACGTGAAGTGCTGCCGGCCGAGGCCAGGGCGCCGCTCTTGCGCATCAGCGGCCTGGTGGCCGGCTACGGCGCCCCGGACCGCCTGGGCCTGCCTGGCGTGCGCATCCTGGACGACATCAACCTCACCATCCAGCGCGGCAGCACGGTGGGCATCATCGGCGAATCCGGCTCCGGCAAGACCACCCTGGCACGCGCGGTGGCCGGCATGATCGCCCCGGCGCGCGGCAGCATCCAGCTCGATGGACAGAACCTCTCGCCGACCCTGGAGGGGCGCACCCGCGAACAGTTCCGGCGGGTGCAGATCGTGTTCCAGAACGCCGATACCGCGCTCAACCCGGCCCACAGCATCGGCCGCATCCTGAACCGTCCGCTGGCCTTCTATCACGGCCTCAAGGGCGATGCCATGCGGCGTCGCACGGCCGAACTGCTGGACCTGGTCAAGCTGCCCTCCAGCGTGATCGACCGGCTGCCGGCCGAACTCTCCGGCGGCCAGAAGCAGCGCGTGAACCTGGCCCGCGCCCTGGCCGCCAAGCCCGACCTGATCCTGTGCGACGAGGTGACCTCGGCCCTGGATACGGTGGTGGCCGCCGCCATCCTGGAACTGCTGGCCGAGCTGCGGCGCGAGCTGCAGGTGTCCTACATGTTCATCAGCCACGACATCAGCACGGTGCGCGCCATCTGTGACGACATCGTGGTGCTCTATGCCGGTCGCATGGTGGCCAACCGCCCGCGCGAGGCGATGATGGCGCCGCCTTACCACCCGTATTCGCACCTCCTGCTGTCATCGGTCCCGGCCATGCAGCAGGGTTGGCTGGAACAGGTGGCCGGGGCCGGCCAGCACAAGCTGCCGCCCATCGGCGCGGTCGATCCGTCGCCTGAGATCTGTGCCTTCCTGCCGCGCTGTTCGCTGCGGGTGGATGGTGTCTGCAATGTGGTGCCGCCGCGTCGCCGCAACATGGAACATGGCGGCGAGATCCTGTGCCATCGCTCCGACGCCGACCTGCAGCAGGCGCAGGCGCCGCTGCTGCCGGTGGAAGGCGTGACGGTCTGATCCCGGCACCGGTATTCGAATTCAAGGCCAAGTCGATTGGCCATCCCATAGGAGAAGAAATGTCTGCAGCGTTGGTGTTGTACCGTGCCTCTGGCGCACCCTTGTCCACCCCGTTCCGCCCGGCCGCGCTGGGTCAGACCGATCCCTTTGCCGCTTCGCGTGAAATCGCCTGGCAGGGCAACGGCGGCATGAGCGCCGGACGGCTGCGCCTGGATGGCGCATTGGCAATCGATATCGCCCGTTTCCCGCACCAGGAAACCCTGGTGGTGGTGCAGGGCGAACTGCATGTCGAGACCGAGGGCGCCGCGCCGCTGGTGCTGAAACCCGACAGCGGTGTGGTGCTCACCACCGGTGCCGCGCTGCGCGTATCGGCCCCGATGCCGACGCTGGTGGTGTTCTGCGCCGCCGATTGCCCGCAACCGGTGCAGCCGGGCGTATTTCCCCTGGTGGCCGAGGCCGACTTCAAGCCCTCGGCCAATTCCCTGCCCAAGGAAATCCTGCTGGGGCCGGTCCCGCAATGCCGCAGCGACAACGTGGTCGATGAAACCTCCATCCACGCCAAGATCGGCACCTGGGATTCCACCCCTTACCACCGTATCGTGCGCGCCCATCCGGTCAATGAATTCATGCACATCCTCGATGGCGGGGTGCGCTTCGCCGAGCCCGATGGCAGCGTGGTGGCGGTGGAGCGGGGCGATGCCGTGTTCGTGCCGCAGGGAGCCTCCATCGGCTGGGAGAGCAGCGAGCGCGTCGCCAAGTTCTATGTGGTCCAGACCGTGCCGGCCGGGGAGGAAAAGTAAGATGTCGCCCCCACTCGTCCAAGTCCAGAGCCCGACCACGCCGCCTGCTGCGGCCGATGTAGTCATCATCGGTGGCGGCATCATCGGCATCTTCACCGCCTACTACCTGGCCAAGCGCGGCATCTCGGTGGCCGTGGTCGAAAAGGGGCGCATCGGTGCCGAGCAGTCCAGCCGCAACTGGGGCTGGTGCCGTCAGCAGAACCGCGATGCCCGCGAGCTGCCCATGGCGACCAAGAGTATCGACCTGTGGGAGCAGTTCGCCGCCGAGAGCGGCGAGGACACCGGTTTCACCCGCTGCGGCCTGCTCTACCTGTCCAACGATGACGAGGAGATCAATCGTTGGGCCACCTGGGGCAAGTTCGCCAAGAGCGCCGGCGTGACCACCTATATGCTCGACAGCAAACAGGCCGCCGAACGTGGGCACGCCACCCGACGTCCCTGGAAGGGTGGGGTGTTCTCGCCCACCGACGGCACTGCCGATCCGGGCAAGGCAGCACCGGCGGTGGCGCGCGCGGTGATGAAGCTGGGCGGCCACGTGATCCAGCAATGCGCGGCGCGTGGTATCGAAACCGAAGGTGGACGCGTCTCCGGCGTGATCACCGAAGCCGGCGTCATCAAGACCCGCACCGCCATCCTGGCCGGCGGCGCCTGGGCGTCATCGTTCTGCCACCAGCTGGGCATCCGCTTTCCGCAGGCCTCGGTGCGGCAGTCCATCATGAGTGTGGCGCCGACCAATGAGCCCTTGCCAGGCGCGCTGTACACCTCGGGTGTGGCGGTCACGCGGCGCAGCGACGGCTCCTATGCACTGGCCATCAGTGGTCGGGCGCGGGTCGATCCGACCTTGCAGTTCCTGCGCTTTTCGCCGCAATTCCTGCCGATGTTCGCCAAGCGCTGGCGCAACCTGTCGCCGGGTGGCCTGCAGGCCTGGCGCAGTGGTCACGAGAGCCTGTCGCGCTGGCGCCTGGATGCGCCCACGCCGATGGAACACATGCGCATCCTGGATGCGCCGGCCGATCCGGTGTCCATCCGTGCCACCCATCGCCGTGCCATCGAACTGCTGCCCGAGCTGGCAGAGGCCCGCGTCACCCATACCTGGGCCGGCTACGTGGATAGCACGCCCGACGGCGTGCCGGGCATCGGCGAATTGCCGCAGACCCCGGGGCTGATCCTGGCGGCCGGTTTTTCCGGCCACGGCTTCGGCATCGGACCGGGCGCCGGGCACCTGATCGCTGACCTGGCCAGTGGCGTTGCGCCCATCGTCGATCCGCGCCCCTATCACCCGAATCGCTTCAACGATTCGTCCTGGGGCAAGGTGGCCGACTTCTGAGGTGGCCCCTGGTCGGGGCCTTCAGCGACGCCAGGGAACCGGATCGAAGGCGCGCCGGGCCGCTTCCAGGAAGACCCGCTGGCGCGTGGTCAAGCCCTCGCGCCCGGGCAGCAGCGCCATGACGGGGGCCGGCTCCAGCTGCCAGCCGGGCAGGATGCGGGCAAGGCGGCCCTCGGCCACCAGATGGGCGCAATCCCATTCGGAACGCGCCACGAAGCCTTCGCCGTCGAGCGCCCAGTCGCGGGTGATGGTGCCGTCATTGGACGAGAGCATGCCCTTGAGCTTGACCGTCAGGGCCTTGCCGGTACGCCCTCCGGCACGGTCCACGGGAGTGAAGCGCAGGCGACTGACGTCGTCGTCGTTCTCGCGCAGGCAGACATAGGGATACTCGGCCAGTTCGGACGGATGTTTCAGGCGCTGCATGCGTCGTGCCAGCGTCGGTGCGGCGCACAGGAAGCGTTCGTTGGGCGCCAGGAAATGCCCGACCCACGAAGAGTCCCTGACGCGCCCGATGGAGATCACGGCATCGGCGCCGGTGGCGGCCGACAGGGGACTCTCGGCCAGCAGCAGGGAAATCGCCAGCTGCGGGTGGCTGCGCTGCAGATCGCGCACCAGCGGTGCCACATGGCGGCGGCCGAAGCCGAACGGGGCCACCACCCGCAGCGATCCGCTGATCTGGGTCTCGCCAATGGACCCGCCGCGGTCGGCCTCGCGCGAGATGCTGGCGGCGAGCGATTCGATGCGCTCCAGGATGTCCATGGACTCCTGCACCAGGCGCTGTCCTTCGTCGGTCAGGGCGATGCCTCGCGCAGCGCGGTGCGCCACGCGCACGCCGATGCGATCCTCGATGCGCTGCAGGCGCACCGTGACGGCAGGCGGCGTCAGGTCCAGCAGGCGAGCGGCGGCGGCCAGCGAAGACGACGCGCCAAGGGCGCGCAGCAGTTGCATGTCATCGAGTTGCAGCATTAAAGACCTCTTAATGGTGAATTGAACGGATATTAAACATGGATGAGCGCCATCTGGCTACAGTCCATCCAGGGAAACTGCGGTCGCATAGCGTTCGGCGTTCCGGTTTCTTATCTGTTTTCTGACTTTTCACTTCGATCAATGGACCTCATGAATCACGACACCGATCCCCACCACTACCCGGTCACCCTCAACCCGGTCGGCCTGGCCACGCCCGGCGGCCACTACAGCCATGTTGCCAGCGGCAACGGCATGCTGTTCATCTCCGGCCAACTGCCCATCGATGCCAGCGGCCACAAGCTCACCGAGGCGTCCTTCGAAGTCCAGGCACGGCAGGTGCTGGCCAATGTCGAGACCGCCCTCATCGGTGGCGGCAGCGAGATCGGCAAGCTTCTGCAGGTGCGCATCTACCTCACCGACGTGGCGCACTGGCCCCTGTTCAACCAGCTCTATGCGGCCTGGGCCGGCGCCGCCCGTCCGGCGCGCGCGGTCGTGCCGGTACCGGCCCTGCATTTCGGTCTGCAGATCGAGGTCGAGGCGACCGCGCTGCTGTGAACTCCTGGTTTTGCGATCAGGACCGCCCCCAACCCAAGGACATCCCGACATGACCCTCCACGCTTCTGCCTCACTTCCGCTGGACCACCTGGGCCGCACCGCCCGGCTGGCGCATTTCTATATCGATGGTGCCTGGGTGCGCCCGCAGGGCAGCGAATGCGCCAGCGTCATCGCCCCGGCCACCGAAGCGGCGGTCGGCGAGATCGCGCTGGGCAATGCTGCCGATGTGGACCATGCTGTGCAGGCCGCACGACGGGCCTTCCCGGCCTGGGCCGCGACTTCGCCGGCTGAGCGCGCCGCCTTGCTGGGCCGGGTGCATGCCTTGCTGCTGGAACGCAGCGAACTGTTCGCCCAGGCGCTCACGCTGGAAATGGGCGCGCCCATCAGCTACGCCCGCAACGCCCACGTGCCGCTGGCGGCCGAGCACCTGCGCGTGGCCCGCGACAACCTGGCCGACTACCCCTTCATCCGCCCACGCGGCACCACCGCCATCGTGCGCGAGCCCATCGGCGTGTGCGCCCTGATCACGCCCTGGAACTGGCCGATCTACCAGATCACCGCCAAGGTCGGCCCGGCCCTGGCGGCCGGTTGCACGGTGGTGCTCAAGCCCAGCGAACTGTCGCCACTGTCGGCGCTGCTGTTCGCCGAGATCGTGCATGAGGCCGGGGTGCCGGCCGGGGTCTTCAACCTGGTCAATGGCACCGGCGCCGAGGTCGGCGCGGCCCTGTCCGTGCATCCCCAGGTGGACATGATTTCCATCACCGGCTCCACCCGTGCCGGCGTGCTGGTGGCGCAGGCGGCGGCGACCACCGTCAAGCGCGTGGCCCAGGAGCTGGGTGGAAAATCGCCCAACCTGGTGCTGCCGGATGCCGACCTGGAGCGCGCCATCCCGCCCGGGGTGGCGGCCGCCCTGCGCAACATGGGCCAGTCCTGCAGCGCGCCGACGCGGCTGATCGTGCCGCGCGTGGCGCTGGATCGCGTGCATGCCCTGGCGCTGGCAGCGCTGGCGCAGATGAAGGTGGGCGATCCGTGGCAGGAGGCCACCACCCATGGCCCGCTGGCCAATCGCGCCCAATTCCTGCGCGTGCAGCAGATGATCGAGGCCGGCCTGCAGGATGGTGCCAGGCTGCTGGCCGGCGGTCCCGGACGCCCGCAGGGGCTGGAGCAGGGCTACTATGCGCGGCCCACGATCTTCTCGGACGTGCATACCGACATGGTGATCGCGCAGGAGGAAATCTTCGGCCCGGTCCTGGCCATCCTGCCCTACGACAGCGTGGAAGAAGCCATCGCCATCGCCAACGACAGCGTCTATGGCCTGGGCGCCCATGTGCAGGGGACCGACAAGGACCAGGTGCGCGCCGTGGCGACCCGCATCCAGTCAGGCCAGGTCCACCTGAACTACCCGGCCTGGGACCCGCAGGCGCCCTTCGGCGGCTACAAGCAGTCCGGTAACGGCCGCGAGTACGGCGTCGAGGGCATGGAAGAGTACATGGAAGTGAAATCGATCCTGGGCTATTACGCCTGATTGCCTGCCGAACCGGAGACAGAGCCGCATCATGGAACACACCCCCCATCAGCACGACAGCCTGCAGCCGCATCTGGCCCACTGGGCCGGCCTGCGCCGCGACCTGCATGCGCATCCCGAACTGCGCTTCGAGGAACATCGCACCGCCGACGTCGTCGTGCGGGAACTGGCGTCACTGGGCTATGCCGTCACCCGTGGCCTGGGTGGCACCGGCGTGGTGGCCAGCCTGCCGGGCAGCGACCCGCAGCGCGGCATCGTGCTGCGCGCCGACCTGGACGCCCTGCCCATCACCGAGGCCAATGACTTCGCCCATGCTTCCTGCTCGCACGGCGTCATGCATGCCTGCGGCCACGATGGCCATACCGTCATGCTGCTGGGTGCGGCCCGGGTGCTGAGGCAGATGCCGACGCTGGCGGGCAGCGTGCACTTCGTGTTCCAGCCGGGCGAGGAGGGTGGGGCGGGGGCGCGCAAGATGATCGAGGATGGCCTCTTCGAACAGTTTCCGACCGAGGCCGTGTTCGGCATGCACAACTGGCCAGGCCTGCCGGCCGGGCAGTTCGGCCTGCGCACCGGTCCCATCATGGCCGCCGGCTCGCGCCTGAAGATCACCATCACCGGCAAGGGGGCGCACGCGGCCCAGCCGCATCTCGGGCTGGACCCGATTCCGCTGGCCTGCTCCATGGTCTTGCAGTGCCAGACCATCGCCGCCCGTCACAAGGACCCGGTCGATCCGGCCGTGATCTCGGTGTGCATGTTCCATGCGGGTGATACCGACAACGTGATTCCCGACCGCGCCGAGTTGCGCGGCACCATCCGCACGCTCTCATCGACCCTGCAGCAGAAGTTGCAGGAAGACATCCGCCGCATGTGTCATGCGCTGGCCGACGCCTATGGCGCGCAGGTCGAGGTGGAATTCTTCCAGTACTACCCGGCCACCATCAATACACCGGCCGAGACCGACTTCTGTGAACGGGTGATCCGCACCACCTTCGGCGATGCACGCATCCGCACCGGCATCCCCGCCAACATGACCTCGGAGGATTTCGGTTTCATGCTGGAGGAGCGGCCGGGGACCTATGTCCTGATCGGCAATGCGCCGCAGGACCGCAGCTCCCATTCGCTGCACCACCCGCGCTACGACTTCAACGATGACATCATCGAAGAGGGCGTGCGCTACTGGGTGGCGCTGGCGCAGTCCTATTTCGGCAGCGGCCTGAACGGCGCGACGCCTACCAGCCGTTGAAGCGCGGCCAGGTCGTCACGCTGCCGTCGGCGGCGATGGCCTGATAGTGCGGGTACTGCGCGCCGGTGGCGCAGGCGTGGTTGGGCAGGATGCGCAGGCGCGTCCCGATCGGCAGGTGCTGTGCGATCTGGCTATCCGGGCTGCCCTGGCGCGAGAGGATGCCGTGCTCCTGGTTGGCGCCGCTCATCAGGTAGCCTTGCAGCACCTGGCCATCCTCGGTGCAGACCTGGCCATAGCCGAAATCCTGGCGGCGCCCTTGGGTACCCCGGTCGCGGCTCATGGCCATCCATCCGGCATCGACAATGGCCCAGCCTTTCTCGGGCTGGTGGCCGATCACGGTGGTCAGCACGCTCAGCGCGATGTCATCGAGCGTATTGACGCCCACGTTGTACATCACCAGATCGAACATGGCATAGACCCCGGCCCGCACCTCGGTGACACCACGCAACTGTTCGGCGCGCAGGGCGGTCGGGGTGGAACCGATGCTGACCACCTCGCACGGCAGGCCGGCGGCGCGCAGGCGTTCGGCGGCGCGCACGCAGCCGGCGCGTTCCTGTTCGGCCACGGCGACGAGGGCGGCATCATTGTCATGGTCGTAGCTGGAGCCGGCATGGGCCAATACCCCGCCCAGGCGCATGCCGCCTGCGTGCAGTATCGATCCCACGGCCAGCAGGACGGCATCGTCCGGGGCGATGCCGGAGCGATGGCCATCGACGTCGATTTCGATCCAGACTTCAAACGACGCATCGTGCTCCCGGCCGAAGGCCACGATGGCCTCGGCACAGACCACGCTGTCGGCCACGATCTTGAGATCGCAGCCCTGGCGACGCAGGGCCAGCGCCTGCTCCAGCTTGGTGGGCGCCATGCCTACCGCATAGACGATGTCGCCGATGCCGGCGGCAAAGAACTGCTCGGCTTCCTTCAGGGTAGAGACCGTGATGCCGCTCGCCCCGGCCTGCAATTGCGCCTGCACGACCTGCTGGCACTTGGTGGTCTTGACGTGTGGGCGGAAGCGCACGCCCAGCGCATCCATGCGCTGCTGCATGCGGGCGATGTTGCGCTCCATGCGGGAGATGTCGATCAATGCGGCGGGCGTGGGCAGGGATGCCAGGCTCATGGGGAACTCCTGAAGATTGCACGTGAAGGAGTGCTGACTATAGGAGATGCGCCCGGGGCTGTGCTTAATGCTCATTGAATCCAGCATTAAACGCTCGTTAATGAGCCTGTGTGTGCCTCCGGAAGACGGGCTGACAGGGGAGACCCCGGTTCAGGCCTGCTCGAACTGCCGTATCGTCTCCAGCACGTTGGCCGTCGCCTTGTCCAGGCCGGGCAGGGCACGATGCGCCACGCCGATGTGGCGCTTGAGCACCGGGGAGAGGGGAACGATGCGGATATCCTTGTGGCGCTCCAGCTCGGCGGCCAGCGGCTGTTCCAGCGGCAGGACGGCGGCGCCGTAGCCGGCCGAGACCAGGCTCTTCATGGCTTCGTTGTAGTTGAGCTCGATACGCGCGCGCGGGTTTTCCCCGGCCTCGGCAAACCAGGCCATGGTCAGGCGATACATCTGCGTGGTCGCGTCGTTGAAGATCATCGGCTTGTCCACCAGCCAGCCCGGCTTGATGGCAGCCGGTGATTTCCACGTGGCCGGCAGGAAGGCCATCATGCGATCACTGCGCCAGTGCGTGATCAGGATGTCCTTGGAAGACTGGATGGGGGTGGCCACCAGGCCGATGTCGAGCGTGCCTTCCTGCAGGCGCGCCATGGTCTCGTTCGAGCCCAGGATGTTGACCTCCACATCGATGCCGGGAAAGCTGCTTTCCAGCTTGCGCAATACGCGCGGCAGCAGGTTGACCACCACCCCCGTCGAAGTCCCCAGTCGCACCCGGCCGACCTTGCCTTCCACGTGCTTTCTGGCCACTTCCAGCAGATCGTCGGCATCGCGCAACAGGCGCCTGGCCCGTTCGATCACCAGTGCGCCCAGGGCCGTGGCCTGTACGCGGCGACTGCCACGCATGAGCAGGGCACCGCCCAGGCGCGCCTCAAGATCGCTGACATGCAGGCTGATGGTGGGCTGGGCCAGGTGCAGCGCATTGGCGGCGGCCGAAAAGGTCCCCAGGTCGACGATGGTGACCAGTGTACGCAACTGGTCCAGGCTGAGTTCTCGCATCAGGTTTCCTGATAATAGATGTCATCAAACTCAATTTTACCAATAGCCTGGATTGCCTGATCATGTGCGCATTCAACCAAGGAGAAGTCCATGTGGCCTATCGTCAGCCAGGTCCTTGCCCGCATGCTCGGGGACTACAGCAGATCACGCGGCGCCGCGGTCGTTGAGATCCGGGGCATGGATGCCCGCGAACTCAATGACCTGGGCATCGGCGCCAGCGAAGTCGATTACGTGCTCAGGGATGGCCGCCAGGAGGCTGGCTCCCGCCTGCTTCCCGTCCATCTGCCGTAGGGATGAGGCCCTAGTCCAGCTTGAACTTGCCCACCACCGCAGCGAGGTTGCCGGCCTGGCCCTTGAGTGAATCGGCGGCGGCTGCCGCCTGTTCCACCAGGGCGGCGTTCTGCTGGGTGGTCTCGTCCATCTGGGTGATGGCCAGGTTCACTTCATTGATGCCGCCGCTCTGTTCCTGGGTGGCGGCGCTGATCTCGGCCACCACGTCGGTCACGCGCCGCACGCTGGCGACCACCTCGTTCATGGTGCTGCCGGCGCGTTCCACCAGGGCACTACCGGCGCTGACCTTCTGCACCGAATCGTCGATCAGTTCCTTGATCTCCTTGGCTGCTCCGGCCGAACGCTGGGCCAGCGAGCGCACCTCCGAGGCCACCACCGCGAAGCCACGGCCCTGTTCGCCGGCCCGGGCTGCTTCCACCGCTGCGTTCAGGGCCAGGATGTTGGTCTGGAAGGCGATGCCGTCGATCACGCTGATGATGTCGGCGATGCGGCGCGAGCTTTCGGTGATGCCTTCCATGGTCTGCACCACCTGGCCCACCACCTCGCCGCCCTGGCTGGCGATGTCCGAGGCAGTGGCTGCCAGCTGGTTGGCCTGGCGGGCGTTGTCGGCGTTCTGGGTCACGGTGGAGGTGAGCTGCTCCATGGCCGAGGCGGTCTCTTCCAGCGAACCGGCCTGCTGCTCGGTGCGGTTGGACAGGTCCAGGTTGCCGCGGGCGATTTCGTTGGAGGCGGTGGCGATGGTATCGGTACCCTGGCGCACCTCGTTGACGATGTCGCGCAGGCTTTCATTCATGGCGCGCAGGGCCTCCATCAGGCGGCCGGTTTCATCGCGCCCGGCCGGGCGGATACGCAGGGTCAGGTCGCCGCGCGCCACGCGCTGGGCGATCTCCACCGCTTCCTTGAGCGGGCGCGCCACATTGGCGGCCACCACGAAGGCCAGCAGCGAACCGATCGCCACGGTCGCCAGCAAGAGCCCGCCGATCCAGCGCTGGGCGCCACGGAATACACCGGTGGCCTCTTCGTCGGCCCGGGCGCTGCCGCTGGCGTTGATCTTCACGATGGCGTCCAGATTACCGACCATGGCGCCATAGAGCCGCGCCGATTCGCCCTTGAAGAGGACGCGGGTCTCGTCGTATTGCTGGTTGGCCGCCATCTCGGCCAGTTGCTCATCGACCTTGATGTAGGCGGCCAGGTTCTTGCCGAACTGGGCGTACTGTTCCTTCTCCTGCGGCTCGGACATGCGTTGTTCGAAGACGGCGCGTTGCTTGGCCAGGGCCTCCAGGCGCGTCTTGATGGCCTGGTTGGCGGCGGCGCGCTCCTGCGGGGTGACGGCGGTGACCAGTTCCAGTTCGGTCAGGCGCAGCGGCGGCAACGAACCCTGCAGCTCGCGCGCGGCATCCATGGTCGGCATCCACTTGGTGACGATCTCGCCGGAAGCGTTGTTGACCTGCTTGAGCTCCTTGATGGCGAACAGGCCCTGCAGCAGGGTCAGTGCGATCACCACGGCAAAGGACAGGGCCAGCTTCCTGGCGATGTTGAGGTTGTAGAACCAGATCATGTCTTCCTCGCGTTCGATTGCTATCGTTGTTGGTATCGGACCCAGGCGATGCGATCGAAGCGGAGCCGCCCGTTTGGCGTGCGGGCGTGCGGGCGCGAGGCGTCAAGAGCGGCGGCCGGCCCGGCTGGGCGGTCGCGGCGAGCAATGAAGTGCTGGTGATGTCATGCTGTCATGCCGTCACGAAGCGTCGGCTTCCTGCCCATCCTGTCTCTCTTCTTGCCGCCGGCTTCCCTGTACTGCCGGCGCTTGCTTGTTCGATGGTCGCATGGCTGAATCGCCACCGATAGTAATCAGCGGCAAGACTTCCATCCAATGAAATTATTCTTTCGGGCAATGCGCGATTTGATATCGATTTGCAGCCCGTTCCCGTCGGTCGCGGCATTGGCTGTCGAGGGACGAAAAAAAAGACCGGGCGAACCCTAATGCCGTTCAGTTAAGCTTGTTACCAGCTCGAAAGCTCGCTCAGACTTTGTTTGCACCAGCGCTGACCGTTCGTCCTGAGTAGCGGCGTAGCCGCGTATCGAAGGCGCGCCACAAGCTGAGCAGCGCCTTCGATACGGCCCTAAAGGGCCTACTCAGTCCGAACGGTTTCAGATGGCTTGAAGAGAACCAAGCAAAATCGCCGCGCCAAAGTCATCTGGCGCGGCGATTTTTTCTTAACTGAACAGCATTACCGGGCGAACCCGGTCTTTTCTGGCTGCTTGCCTAGGGCCTGGCTCAGGCCTTGGACTTGCCGTCCTGTGCCTTGGCCGCTGCCAGCGCGGTCATGTTGATGACGCGACGCACGGTGCTCGACGGGGTCAGCACATGCACCGGGGCGGCCGCACCCAGCAGGATGGGGCCGATGGTGGTGCCCTGGCCGCTGCTGGTCTTCAAGACGTTGAAGAGGATGTTGGCGGCATCCAGGTTGGGGCAGACCAGCACATTGGCCGCGCCGGTGAGACCGCTGTCGGCCAGGCCGACGTTGTTTCGGATCTTTTCCGACAGGGCGGCGTCGCCGTGCAGTTCACCGGCCGATTCCACTTCCGGGGCCAGCTTCCTGAAGGCTTCATGCGCCTGCGCCATCTTGCGGGCCGACGGGCGCGAGGAGCTGCCATGGTTGGAGTGCGACAGGAAGGCTACCTTGGGCGGTACGCCGAAACGCGCCACTTCTTCGGCGGCGGCCTTGGCGATGCGCGCCAGTTGCTCGGCGTCCGGGATGTCGTTGACGTAGGTATCGGTGATGAAGAGGGTCTGGTCCGGCAGCAGCACGGCGTTCAATGCCGCAAATTCCTGGGCGCCGTCCTTCAGGCCGATGACCTTTTCCACATGCGCCAGGTGGCCGTCGTAGTTGCCGTCCAGGCCGCACAGCATGGCATCGGCGTCGCCGGCCTTGACCATCAGCGCGGCCAGCAGGCTGCCGCTGGCACGCACGTCGGCTTCGCTGCCGCCCTGGTATTGCGCGGCGTAGGCGGCCACGCGGGCGTCGCTGGCGGGGTGGATGACTTGTACGTTCTGGCCGATCTTCAGGCGCAGGCCAGCCTTCTTGATGCCCGCTTCGATGGCATCCGGGCGGCCGACCAGGATGGGCGCGGCCAGGCCTTCGTCGGCCACGAACTGCACCGCGCGCAGGACGCGCTCGTCTTCACCGTCGGCATAGACCACGCGCTGCGCGGCCACCTTGGCGGTGTTGAAGACGGGCTGCATGAACATGCCGGTCTGGTAGATGAAGCGGGTCAGCTCTTCGCGGTAGGCGGCGTAGTCCTTGATGGGACGGGTCGCCACGCCGGACTCGGCGGCAGCCTTGGCCACGGCCGGAGCGATCTTGAGGATCAGGCGCGAATCGAAGGGGGTCGGGATCAGGTAGTCGGCACCGAATACCAGTTCCTTGCCGGGATAGGCGGCGCTGACTTCGGCGCTGGTCTCGGCTTTGGCCAGGTCGGCGATCTCGCGCACGCAGGCCAGCTTCATGGCTTCGGTGATCTTGGTGGCGCCGCAGTCCAGCGCGCCACGGAAGATGTAGGGGAAGCACAGCACGTTGTTGACCTGGTTCGGATAGTCCGAACGGCCGGTGGCGATGATGCAGTCCGGGCGCACAGCCTTGGCCAGTTCGGGGCGGATTTCCGGTTCCGGGTTGGCCAGGGCCAGGATGATGGGCTTGTCGGCCATGGTCTTGACCATCTCGGCGCTCAGCACGCCCGGGGCCGAGCAGCCCAGGAAGACGTCGGCGCCATTGACCACGTCGGCCAGGGTGCGCGCCTCGGTCTTGATGGCGTAGCGTTGCTTGGAGGCGTCCAGGCCACCGGGGCGGCCTTCATAGATGACGCCCTTGCTGTCGACCATGAAGACGTTCTCGCGCTTCACACCCAGGCCGATCATCACTTCCACGCAGGCAATCGCGGCTGCACCGGCGCCGGAGACGGCGATCTTGACGCTACCGATGTCCTTGCCGACCAGTTCCAGGCCGTTCAGCAGGGCCGCCGAGGAGATGATGGCGGTGCCGTGCTGGTCATCGTGGAAGACCGGGATATTCATGCGGGCCGACAGCTTCTGCTCGATGTAGAAGCACTCGGGAGCCTTGATGTCTTCCAGGTTGATGCCGCCCAGGGTCGGCTCCAGCGAGGCGATGATCTCGACCAGCTTGTCCGGATCGGTCTCGGCCAGTTCGATGTCGAACACGTCCACGCCGGCAAACTTCTTGAACAGGCAACCCTTGCCTTCCATCACCGGCTTGGACGCCAGCGGACCGATGTTGCCCAGGCCCAGCACGGCGGTGCCGTTGGAGACCACGGCCACCAGGTTGCCGCGCGAGGTGTAGTCGAAGGCCTTCAGCGGATCGGCTTCGATATCCAGGCAGGGATAGGCCACGCCCGGCGAATAGGCTAGCGACAGGTCGCGCTGGTTGGACAGTGGCTTGGTGGGGCGGACTTCGATCTTGCCGCGCGACGGGGTGCGGTGGTATTCGCGGGCGGCGTCACGCAGGAGTTGCTCGGCGGCAGAAATTTGTTGGGTCATGATCTTGATGAGGGATTAACGGTCTTGAGGAAGCGAGGGCCGGATGCAGGCGGCTCGCGTTCGCTGTTCTGGTTTCCTGGTCTGAATGCGGCGGGCCGATCGCGCAGGGTGCTGCGTTCTCGTCGGCTCGGATAATGGGTGCGGGAACCGGCCATCGGCTCCACGCGCCTGCCTCCGCCCGCTCCGGGCTTGTGGCCGCCGGAACGGGTGCGGGGAGGGGGATATTACCTAAATTTTCAGCATTCGGGTTTTTTGTGCGTATGTCCGCTTTGAGCGAAGTCTTGTCGGCTGTCTGTTACAAGCTGTTTCCATCTCGTTGATTGTCGACACATCTCTTCGAGATGAAGGCGCGCATAATCCATTTGTCGGCGATCCCGTTCGTCCATGGGTTGAATGTGGGTCGCTGTGTCTACATTTGTCGTCATTACCGTAACGGCAGGAGCCCGCCATGATGAATCCGCAAGAAACCCAAGCCCTTCAGGATTTTCTCCAACAATTGACCCAGGTCCGGGGCATCACCAAGGATGCCCAGGCCGATGCGATGATCGCCCAGGCGGTCGCGCAGCAGCCGGATGCGGCCTATCTGCTGGTGCAGCGGGCGCTGCTGATGGAGCAGGCGCTCAATGCCAGCAAGGCCCAGGTCAGCGCGCTGCAGGCCCAGGTCCAGGCGCTGCAGGCCGGTGGCGCCCGGGAACCGGGTTTTCTGGATGGCAATGCCTGGGGGCATGCACCGTCTGGTGCCCGCCCGCAGGCGGCACCGGCGTCGACCTATCCTCCGGCTTATGCAACTGCGCCTGCGCCCGCACCGGCACCGGCCTATGCTTCACCTGCGCCAGCGCCGGCCTACCAGGCAGCGCCGGCACCGGCGCCGTCTTCAGGCTTCTTCGGGGGCGGCATGGGCAGCGTGCTGGGCAGTGTCGCCGCCACGGCGGCCGGTGTGGCCGGTGGTGCTTTCCTGTACCAGGGCATCGAGCACATGTTCAATGGCAATAGCGGGGCTGGCCTGGCACGCCAGAACGGCCTGAGCGCTCCTGTGGAAAACATCGAGAACACCACGGTCAACAATTACTACGGCAGCGATGGCGAGCGCAAATCAGACTTGGCCAGCAATGCCAGCGGTAGTGGCAGCAGTAATGACAGCAGTAATGACAGCAGTGACTTCGGCTCCAGCAGCGATCTGGCAGACCTGAGCAACTTCGATCTGGACGACAGCGGCGGTTACGACGATTCGCTGGTATGAGCGCATGAGGTCATGGGCATTTGGCGTGATTGCCTGATTGCCTGATGGAAGAACAAAAGCCAGCTCCGCGGAGCTGGCTTTCTTGTTTTCGCTCAGGCTGTCATGGCTCAAAGCGGGTAGTGCTCATCTTCCAGCAGCATGTCTTCGAAGAAGGCGCCGAAGCGATGCTGCGGATCGCGCAGGTGGATTTCCAGGATCCAGCGCATGGTCGCCGGGGCCTGCTCGAACTCGGCCAGCGCACCGGTATGGATGGCCGCATGCGGGAAATCCGACACGCGGTGGCCCGGCAGGTCGAAGTTGAGTTCCCAGCCCATGGCGCGTGCCGTCTTGTCGGCGAAGTCATAGAGCTGGCGTCCGCTCAGTTGCTGCCGGTCCCAGGCCTGGCGTGCCTGGTGGAAGAGTTCTTCGGCATCGCGGGCGCAGCGTGCATAGTCAGCATGTTGTCCGACCGTAAAGGTCTTGCCGCCATCGCCTTCCCAGGCCTCCACGCGGGGGGCGATGTCGAGGAAGAAGATATCGTTTTCCCCCAGCACCACGCCGGGCTCGGAGGCCAGTTTCATGGGCTTGATGGTATTGCGCCCGAAACGCACGCGGGTGGGGTGCCAGCTCAGGGCCAGGCCCATGTCGGCCATCTCCTGTTTGGCCATGGCCACCGCGTCTTCTTCCACCATGCCCGGCACGACGCGCTCGGCGATGCGGGCGATGGCTTCACGGGTCTTGCGCCGCGCCAGCAGCATGCCGTCCACGGAGAAGGCGGGGCCGACGCGTTCGGCCGGCAGGGAAACGGAGGGGGTAGGGGATGACATGCAGAACTCCTGGTGGTCATGCCGGCGGTGCGGCGGAAGCGAGGATTATCGCGGCGCCACCGCAAGCCGGGATGCGCATTCGGCCTGGGCTTTCGGCCAGTCTGGAGGTGAATCCGGCCAGCACCGGGGCTGGCCGGATTCGGCTGTCGTCTGGCCGAGGCTCAATGGCGCTGCCGCAGCGGCCAGCCCATGCGCGTGCCACAATTGCGCTCTGCCGACGGCATACGGGCAGGCCTGCATGCCGTTCTTCCGACCCCTCGTGCGATCCCTCCCATGAAGACAGTGACAGTCGTGATTTTCGATGGCGTGCAATCGCTTGATGTGTCCGGCCCGCTGGACGTGTTCTCCGAGGCCAACCGGTTTTTGCTGCCGGGTGACCGCTATCGCCTGCAGACCGTCAGCGTGGATGGCGCGGCAGTGACTTGTTCAAATGGCCTGGGCTTGAACGCCGGCCTTACCTGGCGCGACGCCGACGGCGAGGATGACCTCTTGCTGGTGGCCGGTGGCCCGACGCTGGTGGAGCGTCGCTTCGATCCCGCCATCCATGCGTGGTTGCGCCAGGCCTGCGCCCGTGCCGGCAAGTTCGGCTCGATCTGCAATGGTGCGTTCATGCTGGGGCGGGCCGGGCTGCTGGATCACCGCACCGTGACCACCCACTGGAATGATGCCGCCGCGTTGGCCGCGCTGTGTCCGCTGGCGCGGGTCGAGGCCGATCGCATCTATGTGCAGGACGAGGGCCTGTACACCTCGGCCGGCGTCACCGCCGGCATCGATCTGGCGCTCTACCTGCTGCGTCAGGATCATGGCGCCGAACTGGCCCTGAACGTGGCCAAGCGGCTGGTGGTGGTGATGCAGCGCAGCGGCGGCCAGTCGCAGTTCAGCCCGTATCTCGATCATCTGGCACCGCCCGATTCTCCCATCGCCGAGGTGCAGCGCCATGTGCTGGCCAATCTCAGGCAGCCGCTGTCGGTGGCCGAACTGGCGGCCGTGGCGCGCATGAGCCTGCGCAGCTTCTCCCGCAGTTTTTCACGCGAGGCGGGCATGGCGCCGGCCGAGTTCGTGCAGCGCGCCCGCATCGATGCCGCACGCGCCCAGCTGGAGCACGGCACCGCGCCGATCAAAGCGATTGCCTACGCCTGCGGCTTTGGCGACGCCGGCCGCATGCGCAATGCCTTCGTGCGGGTGTTGGGGGTGAGCCCGCAGCGTTATCGGGAGGCCTTTGGCCAGGACCTGGGCACCTGATACGGCCGGGCTCAATTCTGCAGTGTGGTGCGGGAGGTACAACGCAAACCGGGAATTGGTAAGAAATATGATGATCATCATATTTGTGCTATTGTGCTCCCATGAATTCCACCGCACCCAGCAAGAAGGAGCAATCCCACCAGCGCATCGTGGCCGCCGCCGCGCGGGCGATGCGTCGCAGTGGCTTCAAGGGCGTCAGCGTGGCCGAGGTCATGAAGGAGGCCGGGCTGACCCATGGTGGCTTCTACGCCCACTTTGCCTCGCGGGATGCCTTGCTGGCCGAGGCGGTCAGCCATGCCAGCCGCGATAGCGCGACGCTGATCATGAACCACGTCGGCAAGCAGGCGGAGGCCGGCGGCGAGCGCTTCCGGGCCTACGTCAACGCCTATCTGTCCGACACCCAGATCGAGGCCTGCGAAAACGGTTGCCCGGTGGCGGCGCTATGCAGCGAGATGCGCGGCCAGGCGCCGGAGGTGATGGCGTCCTCGCGCGAGGCCGTCCACAGCCTGCAGCAACTGGTACGCGAGGTCTTGCCGGCCCATCATGGCGAGCAGGCGAGCTGGGTGGTGGCCGCGACCCTCAGCGGCGCGCTGCAGATGGCACGGGTGATGGGCAACACCCCGCAGGGACGCGCCTTGCTGGCATCCACCCGGGCCGAATTGCTGGCGCGCTACGCAGACTGAACAGGAAACTGAGCCAGGGCGCCCGGGATCGGGTGGCGCCCTGTTTTTTTACCCATGAATATGATGATCATCATATTTTGATTTGACCCGATCACAAGACGCTTGATTGCCAACCCGGATCGAGGCCGGATAGACCGGCCTCACTGACCCCACAGAACTCCATTGAAAGGAAAGATCATGAAACTCGAAAACGCTGTCGTCCTGGTGACCGGTGCCAACCGTGGCCTGGGCCTGGAATTTGCCAGACAAGCCCTGGAGCGCGGCGCCCGTCGCGTCTATGCCGGTGCGCGTGATATCGCTTCGGTCAAGCTGGCCGGCGTGGAGCCGATCGAGCTCGACGTGACCAGGCCCGAGCAGGTCAAGGCCGCTGTGGAACGCATCGGCGACCTGAGCGTGCTGATCAACAACGCCGGCATCGCCCGCGTAGGCGGCCTGCTGCACGCCGGTGCGCAGGAACAACTGCAGGATCACTTGAACACCAACCTGTTCGGCATGCTCAACCTGAGCCAGGCCTTCGCCCCGGTGCTGGCCCGCCAGGGTGGCGGCGCGCTGGTCAACGTGCTGTCGGTGATCAGCATGGTCAATTCGCCCATGCTGGCGGCCTACGGGGTCTCCAAGGCAGCGGCCTGGTCGCTGACCAATGGCCTGCGCCAGGAACTGCGCGAGCAGGGGACGCAGGTGATGGGCGTGCACGCAGGTTTCATCGATACCGACCTGACCCGCGGCTTCGACGCCCCCAAGTCGCGTCCCGAAGATGTGGTGCGCCAGACCCTGGATGCGCTGGAAGCCGGTGCGCTGGAGGTCTTCGTCGATGAAGTCAGCCGCCAGGTGCATCAGGCCCTGTCGTCCTCGGTTTACCTGCAGGACGCGCTGGCCCGCTGAGTTGCGGCGTCATGCCTCGGCCCGCCCACGCGGCGGGCCCGCCTGGGGGCGGAACTTTTGGCGTACAATGATCATCTATTTTCGAAGTTGATCGACAGGAGAGCGCCATGCGCAAATCCAACGCCGAAACCGCCGAAACCAGGAAGCGCATCCTCGCCATCGCCTCCGGGCTGTTTCTCAAGAATGGCATCGCCGCCACCGCCATTTCCGACGTCATGTCCGCTGCCGGACTGACGCAGGGCGGCTTCTATCGTCACTTCACTTCCAAGGAACACCTCGTGGCCGACGCCAACGCGGTGGCCTTCGACTTCATCGTTGCCAACCTCGACGAGGCCACGCGCGGCATGTCACCCCGCGAGGCGGTGCAGCAGATCGTCTTCCACTACCTGCGCCAGCATCTGGGCGAGGACCCCCGCATGCTCTGCCCGCTGGCCAATCTGTCCACCGAACTGGGTCACGCCGATCAGCAGGTCAAGGAAGTGGTCACGGCCGGCTATTCGCGCTTCGTCAAGCTGTTCGCCGCCCACCTGATGCGGCTGGACTACCAGGATTACATCGGCCTGGCCGAATCCATCGTCTCGGTCATCGTCGGCGCGGTCTCGCTGGCCCGCATGGCCGATGACCAGGCCCTGGTCGACACCATCGTCGGCAACGCCGAAAACACCGTCCAGCTGCTCCTGCAGAGCGCTCCCACCCAGACCGATCTGGTCACTGCCCGCCCATAAAAAAATCCCGGCAGGATGGCTCCTGTCGGGATAAAGTCGCTACCCCTTGGCGGACAGCGACGCTCCACGGGGATGGTGCTCAGTCCTTGCGGGCCAGCCTGTCGGTGCCGGTGGCGCTGCCACTGCTCTGTTCCTGCCAGCCTCCGCCCAGCGATTTGTACAGCGCGATGCGGTTCTGCACTTCGGCCAGGCCGGTACGGATGGTCTGCTGCTGGCTGGCAAACCAGGCCCGCTGCGCATCGAGGTAGTCGAGATAGCTGGCTTCGCCGCTGTCATAGCGCAGCTTGGCCAGGTCATGGCGCTGCTGTTCGGCACGCTCCTGGGCCTGCACCGCACGCAGCTCGGCGCCCAGCGTTGCCTGTCCGGCCAGGGCGTCGGCCACTTCGCGGAAGGCCACCTGGATCGTCTTTTCGTACTGGGCCACGGCGATATCGCGGTCGGCCTGGGCCACGCCGAGATTGGCCCGATTACGGCCACCATCAAAAATCGGCAGGGTGATCGAAGGCAGGAAGCTCCAGGCCCGGCTGCCGGATTCGAACAGGCCATTCAAGGCATCACTGGCCGAACCGAAGCTGCCGGTCAGGCTGATGCGCGGGAAGAAGGCTGCCCGGGCCGCGCCGATGTTGGCATTGGCGGCGCGCAGCAGCGCTTCCTGCTGGGCGATGTCGGGACGGCCCGTGAGCAGGTCCGAAGGCAGACCGGCGGGCAACTCGGCGATGACGCTGCCGTTCCAGTCGGTGTCGGCTGCCGGTAGCAGGCCGGCCGGGACCGGCTGGCCGATCAGCAGGGCCAGTGCATTCTGGTCCAGGGCGCGCTGGCGTTGGGCTTGCAACAAGGCGATGCGGGCGGCTTCCAGCAGCGAATCGGACTGGCGCAGGTCGTAATCGGAACTGGCACCCATCTCGCGCAGGCTGACCTGGCGCTGATGCGAGGCCGTGCGGCTGTCCAGCGTCTGGCGCGCCAACGCCAGCAGGCGTTCGTCGGCCACCAAGGCTTCATAGGTGTAGGCCACCTGCGCCACCACGCTGATCTGCGTGGTCTTGCGAGCCTGCTCGGTGGCGCTGAAGCGCTCCAGTGCTGCGCCGCTCAGGTTGCGCACCCGGCCGAACAGGTCCAGCTCGAAGGCGGTCACGCCCAGTCCCACGCTGTAGGCGGTGGTCAGGCCGCCCTTGCCGGCCGGGGCCACCGCATTCGGGGTTTCCTGGCGGGCACCGGAGACGCCCAGGTTCAGCGTCGGCAGGCGGTCGGCCGACTGTACCTGGTAGAGGGAGCGCGCCCGCTCGATGTTCAGGGCGGCCACGCGCAGGTCGCGATTGTGATCCAGGGCCAGGCTGATGAGCTGGCGCAGCGATGGATCGCGGAAGAACTGCTGCCAGGGCAGGCTGGCCGCCGACGGCGCCTCGCTGCCGCCGGCGTTGGCATTGACGTTGGCGTTGGCGGTAGCGGCCAGATCGGCCGGCCACTGGGTCTGCACCGGCAGGGCCGGGCGTTCATAGGTGGGGGCCAGCGAGCAACCGGCCAGCAGGGTCGCCAGCAGAGACGCGGCGCCCAGGTGTTTGATGACGTTCATGCGAACTCCTTGGAATCGGAATGCTTGACCAGAGGGGCGTCGCCCGAGGGCTTGCGCACCTTGAACCACAGCGAATACAGCGCTGGCAGGAACAGCAGGGTCAGCAGGGTACCCACGCCGACACCGCCGATGAGCACATAGGCCAGCGGACCCCAGAAGCTGGAATGGGTCAGCGGGATGAAGGCCAGCATCGCCGCCACGGCGGTCAGGATCACCGGACGCGCACGGCGCACGGTCGATTCGATCACCGCCTCGTAGGCCGACAGGCCGGCGTCGAGGTCATGGCGGATCTGGTCCACCAGGATCAGCGTGTTGCGCATCAGGATGCCGGCCAGGCCGATCAGGCCCAGGATGGCGTTGAAGCCGAACGCCTGATGGAACACCAGCAGCGTGGGAACGGCACCCACCAGGCCCAGCGGGGCGGTGGCAAACACCATCCACATGGTGGCGAAGGAACGTACCTGCAGCATGATGACGGTCAACATCAGCACGATCATCAGCGGGAACAGCTTGGCCAGCGCCTTGTCGGCCTTGGCGCTTTCTTCCACCGAGCCGCCGGTATCGATGTGGTAACCCGCCGGCAGGCTGGCCTTGAGCTGTTCCAGCTTGGGAAGGATGGCGTGGGTCACGTCGGGCGGCTGGGTGCCGTCGCGGATGTCGCCCTGCACGGCGATGTAGGTCTCGCGGTCATAGCGCTTGAGGACGGCATCTTCCATCCGCGTTTCCAGTCGCGCCACCTGGGCCAGCGGCACGCTGGCGCCGGTGTCGGTGGTCAGCACCAGATTGCGCAGGTCGGCCAGGTTGTTGCGTTCGGCGTGCGGGCTGCGGATGAGCACATCCACAGTGCGCAGGCCTTCCCTGACCTGGGTGGCGGGGATGCCGTTGAGCATGGCCTGCAACTGGTTGGCGGCGTCGCGCGGCGACAGGCCCAGCTGGCGCAGACGCTCCTGGTCCAGGCTCAGGTGCACGGTGGGCGTACGGTTGCCCCAGTCCATGTGCACATCCCGCATGTCGGGGTTCTGGATCATCACCACGCGCACCTGCTCGGCGATGTCGCGCACCTTGTCCAGGTCCGGACCGACCACGCGGAACAGTACCGGGAAGGGGACCGGCGGGCCGAACACGAACTGGCTCACCCGCACCCGTGCCTGCGGGAAGCGGCCCTCGGCGATCATCTTGCGGATCTTTTCCTTGAGCACGTCGCGCTCGGCAGGGCCGGCGGTGAGCACGATCATCTGTGCAAAGGCCGGGTTGGGCAGCTCAGGATTGATCGAAAGGAAGAAGCGCGGCGTGCCCTGACCGATGTAGCTGGAGACGATCTCGGCTTCCGGTTCCTGGCGCAGATTGGCTTCAATCTGCTTGACCACGGCGTCGGTGGCGGCGAAGGCGCTGCCTGGCGGGAGATTGATTTCCAGCGTCAGTTCAGGACGTTCGGAGTTGGGGAAGAACTGCTTCTGCACCGACCCCATGCCCACGCCGGCCAGCAGGAACAGGCCCACGGTCACGGCGGCGGTCAGCCACTTGTGGTCCACGCACCAGCGCACCAGATTGCGCAGGCGCACGTAGTTGGGCGTGCTGTAGATCTCGTCATGGCCACCGGCCTTGACGGCGATGTCGGGCAACATCTTCACGCCCATGTAGGGAATGAACAGCACCGCCACCACCCACGAGGTGATGAGCGCGAAGGCCACCACCCAGAAGATGTTGCCGGCGTATTCGCCTGCCGTGGAGCGGGCGAAGCCCACCGGCAGGAAGCCGATGATGGTCAGGAGCGTCCCCGAGAGCATGGGGGCGGCCGTGGCGGTCCAGGCATAGGTGGCCGCCGCCACGCGGTCCAGGCCTTCTTCCATCTTCACCACGATCATCTCGATGGCAATGATGGCATCGTCCACCAGCAGGCCCAGCGAAAGGATCAGCGCGCCCAGCGTGATGCGGTCGAACACCCGCCCGGTCATGAGCATGATGACGAACACCGCGCCCAGCGTCAGCGGCACGGCGGCCGCGACCACCACACCGACGCGCCAGCCCAGGGTCGCCAGGCTGACCGCGATCACCACCGCCAGGGCCATGAAGAACTTGACCATGAATTCATTGATGGCGGCCTTGATGGCCTTGGACTGGTCGGCGATCTGTTCCAGGGCGACGCCGGTGGGCAGTTCATCCTGCATCTTGTGCTGGAAGCTGCCGAGGTCTTCGCCCAGTTGCAGGCCGTTGTAGCCTTTTTTCATGATCACCCCCAGCACCAGCGCGGACTCGCCCTGGGTGCGGATGACGAAGCTGGCCGGGTCTTCATAGCCGCGGCGCACCTCGGCGATGTCGCCCAGCTTGACGGTCCGATCGGCACCCACGATGGGGATGGCCTTGACCGCCTCGACGCTGTCGATGGCGCCATCCAGGCGCAACTGCACACGCGGGCCGGTGGTCTCGACGAAGCCGGCCGAGGTCACGTTGTTCTGCTTGCCCAGCGCATCGATGATGGCCTGGGCCTTGATGCCCAGCGTGGCCAGGCGCTGGTAGGAGATATCGACGAAGATGCGTTGTTGCTGCTCGCCCAGGATATTGACCTTCTGCACGCCCGGCACATGCAGCAGGCGCTGGCGCAGGTCCTCGGCCTGCAGGACCAGCTGGCGATGCGGCAGCTTCCTGGCTTCCAGCGAGAAGAGCGAGAAATAGACGTCGGAGTATTCGTCGTTGATGAAGGGACCGTAGACCCCATGCGGCAGGTTGGCGGCTTCGTCGCCCAGCTTCTTGCGCACCTGGTAGAACTGTTCCTCCACGGTCTTGGCGTTGGTGTCGTCCTTGAGGTAGAGCTTCATGGTGACCAGCCCGGGGCGGGCGGCGGTTTCCACGCGGTCATAGGCTTCCAGTTCCTGCAGCCGCTTTTCCAGGCGGTCGCCCACCTGTTGCTGCATTTCCTGGGCGGTGGCGCCGGGCCAGGAGGCGGCGATGGTCATGACCTTCACCACGAAGCTGGGGTCTTCGGCACGGCCCAGGCTGAAGAAGGCGAAGATGCCTGCCACGCTGACGGCGATGATCAAAAACAGCGTGATGGCGCGCTGGCGCACGCCGAAGGCGGAGAGATTGAAGCCGCTCATGTTCCGCTCCCCATGCGGGTTTCTGCTAGCAGGGCTACCTTCTGCCCGGCCTTGAGCAGGTGTCCGCCCATGGCCACCACGCGCTGGCCGGTGACCAGGCCGTCGGAGATGCGGACCTGCTCGGCCCCCAGTTGCTCCACCTTCACCGCTTGCAGGCTGACGGTATTGGTCTTGGCATCGATGACCCACACGCCACTGCCCTTGCCCTGATCGACCAGCGCGCTGATGGGCAGGGTGACGCCGATGGCGGCCGGGGTGGCGACATGGATGGTGACGGTGGCGCCCAGTGCGGCGTGGGCGGCGCTGCCACCCAGGGCGTAGCGCGCCAGGTAGGTACGGGTCTGCGGATCGGCCACGGCGGCCAGTTCGCGCAGGGTGGCCGGGGCCTGCTTGTCCGGATCGCTGAACAGCGAGGCGGTGGCATTGCGCCTGGCCATGCCCAGTTCCTGCTCGGGCAGATAGACCAGGGCTTCGCGGGCGCCATCGCGGGCCAGGGTCACCACGTTCTGGCCAGCGGCCACCACCTGGCCGACATCGCTGGGAACGGCCAGGACCACGCCATCCATGTCGGCTTTCAGGACGGCATAGTCACGTTGATGTTCGGTCTCGCGGGCCTTGGCGGCTTCGGCGCGGGTCTGCGCCACGGCGGCGTCAGCCGCTGCCTTGGCCAGTTCATAGGCCTGATTGGAGACGGCGCCATGTTCCAGCAGCTTGCGCAGCCGCGCTTCCTCGGCCACCGCCTGCACCTGGCGCGCCTGGGCGGCTTCCACGGCGGCGCGGGCGGCGGCCAGGGCCAGGTCATAGTCTTCGGCATCGATGCGCATCAGGGCCTGGCCACGGCGTACGGTCTGGCCCGGGTCCACCAGGCGTTCCACGATCTTGCCGGCCACCCGGAATCCCAGTTTGCTCTCGGTGCGCGCATGCACCACGCCGGTAAAGCTGACCCGCTCGGTGGTGGCCGGCTGCACGGTGGTCCAGGCCACCTTGGCGACGCTCTCGGCAGGTGGGGGCGGATAGCCGCAGGCGGCCAGGGAGAGCAGCAGCGTGGCGCTGAGGAGGGTGCGCCGCGGCAAACGGAGGAGCAGGGTTTTCATGAGGGCCTCGGAAGAAAGGGATGGTGCGGTACTGGCGCTGGCCAGCGAACATTAGAGTGCATCTAACCACTAAAAATAGATTATCAACGAACTCTAAATTGTTCAAGGTTTTTCTTCCGGGCGGGGTCCGGATACCACAATGATGCTGCCCGGAAAGCTCAGTCCGCCACCGCGACCGGCGGCAGCATGGCATGCAAGGTCTTGCGGCAATTGGCGAGGATGGCCTGCTGGCTGTCGTCGTTGATCGCCACCCGCGCCAGCATGACCGCCCCCACCATGGTAGTGACCACGGCTTCGGCCAGGCGGGCAGGATCGGGCGCACCGGCCCGGGTCGCCAGCACCTGGAAGAACTGCACCAGCCGCTGGTAACCGGCCATGGCGGCGCCTCGCACCAGGCGATCGGCGCGGCGCAGCTCGCTGCCCAGGTTGGGCAGGGGACACATGCTGCCGCACTCCGCTCCGTCGAGCTGGCTCAGGTACATGTCCACGGCGGTGGCCAGCGCCTGGCGTGGCGGCAGGCCGGCCAGTGCCTGGCTGAAAAAATCGAACATGCGGTCATTGGCGGCCAGGTTGGCTTCGGCGATGAGCTGCTCCTTGGACCGGAAGTGCCGGTAGAAGCCGCCCTGGGTCAGGCCGGCCGCGCTCATGATGCTGGCGATGCCGGTCTCGGCCAGGCCGTCGGCGAGGAACATGCGGGTGGCTGTGGACAGGATGCGCTTGCGTGTATCCAGTGTTTCCTGCTTGGATTTCTTCATGGCTTGAACTCCCTTCTGCAAATCAGCTTGCGCGATTTAGAGTTCTAATATAATCTAATTTTAGATGTTTTCCGAACGCTAAATTGTTTCGATTTCTTTCATGGGAAACGGGCGCGGCGCGCGGCGGGTGGTGCAGCAGATCACCACCCGGTACGAAGAAAGTCTTTACCATCGATCCGAATCAACCCATACGAGGAGTAGCAACATGTCCCCCATCAAGGTAGTGGTAGTGACCGGCGTGTCGTCCGGTATTGGCCGCGCAACGGCGCAACGCTTTGCCGAACGCGGCCACAAGGTGTACGGCACCGTACGCAAGCTGGAGGGTGCCGCCGGCATCACCGGCGTGACCCTGCTGGAGATGGACGTGCGCGACGCCGCTTCCATCGAGGCCGCCATGCAGCAGGTGGTCCAGCGCGAGCAGGCCATCGACATCCTGGTCAACAACGCCGGCATGTCGCTGGTGGGGGCGGTGGAAGAGACCTCGGCGGCCGAGGCCCAGGCCCTGTTCGAGGTCAACGTGCTGGGTCTGCTGCGCACCAGCCAGGCGGTGTTGCCGCAGATGCGCAAGCAGGGTGCCGGGCGCATCGTCAACCTGAGTTCGGTGCTGGGCTTCCTGCCGGCGCCCTACATGGGCTTGTATGCCGCCTCCAAGCACGCCGTGGAAGGACTGTCGGAAAGCATGGACCATGAGACACGCCAGTTCGGCGTGCGCGTGCTGCTGATCGAGCCGGCCTATACCCGCACCAGCCTGGATCTGAACGCCCCCAAGGTCCATCACCGCATTCCCGCCTACGACGCCCAGCGGCAGGCCGCGGGGGCGGCGGTGGCGCATCACGTCAACCATGCGCCCCTGCCCGAGACGGTGGCCCAGACCATCGTGGCGGCCGCCCTCGACCCGAAGTGGCGCATGCGCCGCACGCCCAAGGGACAGGCCTCGTTGCTGAGCAAGCTGCGCCGCTTCATGCCGGCCGGCCCGGTGGATGCGGCCATCCGCAAGGACCTCAACCTGAAATGAAATGGGCCGGCGGGAGGATGGTCGGGATGCATGCACCGAACAGGTGGCGTGATCCCGGGAAACATTCCCGCCGGACTTCGCAAGCGCAGCAAGGCGCTTGACTTGGCGTCGCACCGTCCATATGATGCGCATACATCGATGCATATGCATAGTTGTTGCGATCAGACGGCCGGCCATCCCGGTTGTCGGGTTTGTATCTACTGACGACCGGGATGCCCATGAGCAAGGATATTTGTACCTGCGCGCCCCTGCGCCGCCTCACGCGCAGGATCACCATCATCTATGACCACCACCTGCAGGACAGCGACCTGAGCATCACCCAGTATTCGCTGATCAGCCGCATCGGCCGCAAGGGCCCGATCGCCAATATCACCCTGGCGCAGGACATGGGCATGGACCGCAGCACCCTCAGTCGCGCCCTCAAGCCGCTGATGGCGGCCGGATGGGTCGAGACCGTGGACCTGCCGGAGGAAGCCTTGCTGGACAAGCGTTCCTTCGCACTGCAACTGAGCCGCACCGGCCAGGCCAAGCTGGAAGAAGCGCGCCCCCGCTGGCGGCGCGCCCAGGACGAGATCGACCGTCGCCTCGGCCCCAAGCTGGCACGTGAATTCAACGACATCATCGAAGACGCCTATGCACGCCTGCAGGAGGCCTGATCGCGTCCGTCTTCGTTTTTGCTTTTGCTTCATCCAACACCACAACTCCAATCTCTTACGCGTCTCTTTCTCCACAGGACCGCAATGAACAAGCTCACACAATCACTCGCCAACGCCGTCACGCCACGCTTTCACTACGCCTGGGTGGTGGTGGGCGTGATCTTCCTGGTCCTGCTGTGCTCGGCCGGTATCCGCGCCACGCCTTCGGTGATGATCCTGCCGCTGGAGCAGGAGTTCGGCTGGAACCGCTCCACCATCTCGGTGGTGATCTCGGTCAACATCGCACTCTACGGCCTGATCGGTCCATTCTCGGCTGCCGCCATGCAGCGCTTCGGCATCCGCCGGGTGGTGCTGGCAGCCCTGGTGCTGCTGGCCACCGGCACGGCACTGTCGACCCTGATGCACATGCCCTGGCACATGCTGCTGTCCTGGGGCCTGCTGGTGGGCGCCGGTACCGGCGTGGCCGCCAATACCCTGGGTGCCACCATCGTCAGCCGCTGGTTCGAGACCCGGCGCGGCCTGGCCATGGGTCTGCTGACCGCCAGCGCGGCGACAGGACAGATGGTGTTCCTGCCGCTGATGGCGGCGATGGTCGGCAGCTATGGCTGGCGTTCGGTGGCCTTCCTGGTGTCGGCGGTGGCGCTGCTGGCCATCCCGCTGGTGTGGTTGCTGTTGCCGGAGAGCCCGGCGGCCATCGGCCAGAAGATGGTCGGCCAGGTCGAGGACGTCAAGGATGAAGGCCTGTCCCGCCGCAATCCCCTTGCCATTGCCCTGGACGCCTTGCGCACCTCGGTACGCATGCCGGACTTCTGGCTGCTGTTCATGAGCTTCTTCGTTTGCGGCCTGTCCACCAATGGCTATATCGGTACGCAGTTCATCGCCATGTGCAATGACTACGGCATCAATGAAGTCAGTGGCGCCTCCATCCTGGCCGCCATGGGCATGCTGGACCTGGTCGGCACCACGCTCTCGGGCTGGCTGTCGGATCGCTACAATCCGCGCGTGCTGCTGTTCTGGTACTACGGCCTGCGCGGCCTGGCGCTGATCTTCCTGCCCTATGCCTTCGGTCTCCAATATTACGGCCTGACCATCTTCGCCATCTTCTATGGCCTGGACTGGATCGCCACCGTGCCGCCGACCGTGCGCCTGGCCAATGACGTTTTCGGTCGCCTGGCTGCACCCATCGTCTTCGGCTGGATCGTCGCCGGCCACCAGCTGGGTGCCGCCACCGCCACCACGGTCGCCGGTTATATGCGGGCCACGCTGGGCAACTACACCCTGTCGTCCATCATGATGGGTGTGGCCTGCCTGATCGGTGCGGTGCTGGTACTACGCATCAAGGGCAAGCAGGGGCAGCCGACGCCGGTTCCGGCCTGATTCTGCCCCCTGGTTTGTGCGAAAAGTCATCCTTCTTTTGGAGGGATGACTTTTCTTGCTTGTTAGGTATTTGTGGCAATCGTGCAAGGGCATATGGCGTGCGAGAATGCCGCACGCTCGCAGCGCCGGCCTGACCGGGCGTGCCGATCTCCAGCATTGCTTGCGCCGGTCCAAACACTTGCCCGATGATGAACAAGAACCGCAACCTCACCCTGCCAAGGATGTTGACCGCGCTGGCGGTCATGCTCGGCCTGAACCTGCCGGCCTACGCCGGTCCGGCGACCCTGCCATCGATAGCGGACAAGACACCGCTGCGCATGCCGGCCGAAGCCCAAGCCCGGCCGGCCTTCCTGGCCCGTGCGCTGCGTCATTTCGAGCAGGGCCCGCAGATCATCGGCGAGCTGCAGCAGGGGTTGTTCTGCTCGCGCAAGAACGACATCGTCTGGAACCCGAAAAGCGCCGATGTGCTGTTGCCGACCAGTGCCCTGTCTGCACGCTTTCGCCAGGAGCTGCAGGCCCAGGGTTACCCGGTGCCGGCGGCGCGGCCGGAAATCCTGTTTCCCGAGCGGCCGGAAGACATCGCACAAGCCGATCCCAACCGCACTGGAGAATCCAATCTGCAGGTCGGCGTGGTGGTCACCCAGTTGCGGACCAATCTCTGCATGAAGGGCGGTAATGCCTGGACCGGCGAGGCCTACGTCAGGCTTGACTGGCAACTGTTCGCGCCGGAGCAGCGCAAGGTGATCTATCGCGGCAGCAGCGAAGGGGTGTTCCGCTCGGGCAGCACGGGCTTCGAGGGCGCATCGCCCCAGGTTCCGGTGGAAGCCTTCGCCGTGGCGCTGCGCAATCTGCTGGCCGACCCGGCCTTCGCACTGGCAGTGCAGACACCCTACGAGCGCGCTGCCGCTGCGTTGCCACCGCCCAGAACCGAGCATCAGCCGCCGGCCAGGGCTGTGGAGATCGACAACCGCTCACCCGACCGCCAGGGGGCGGAGATGTCCAAGGTCATCGGCGAATTGCGCACGGCGGTGGTCACGGTCTTCAGCGAGCGGAGCTCCGGGACCGGCTTCTATATCGGCGGTTCCGGCTGGCTGCTGACCAATCATCATGTCATCGGCGATGCGCGGGTGGTGCGGGTGCGCCTGCCCTCCGGACGCGAACTGATGGCCGAGGTGGTGCGCTCCGACGTGGCGCGGGATGTGGCCCTGCTCAAGACCGCACCACCCGGCGTGCGCCCGCTGCCACTGCGCCTGACCGAGCCGGGCATCGGCGAGGATGTCTATGCCCTGGGCTCGCCGCTGGGCGATGCCTTCAATACCACATTGACGCGCGGCATCCTCAGTGGCGTGCGCACGGTGCGGGATCTGGATTTTCTCCAGAGTGACGTGGCCATCCTGCCCGGTAGCAGCGGCGGTCCACTGCTGGACAAGTCAGGGCAGGTGATCGGCATCACCGTGGCCGGCCTGGGGGCCAAGGGGCTGGCCGGGATGAATTTCTTCATTCCGGTGGGCAGTGCGCTGCAGCGCCTGAATCTGCAGTTGCTGGACCGGCCATCCTCCCAGACGCCGCAATCTTCCCCCTCCCGTAGCAGCCCCTAGCGGACTGCAGCTCAATTGGCGGCTTGCCGCAGTTCATAGACCTGCAGGTGGCAATAGGCCGCCCGTAGCAAGGGCAGCTCGATGCCGAGCTGCCGGGCCCGGGTCAGCATGTCGCCAATGATGGCGTCGGCTTCCAGCCGCGCCATGCCGGCGGCGATGTCGCGCGCCATCGAGGCTTCCCAGGTGGAAGCGGGTGACAGCAGCAGCTTGTGCATCTGGTCCAGCGCTACCTGCGGCAGGGGATAGCCGCTGCCGCCGGCCACCGAGGTGGTCTCCGTGATGGCCTGGCGCACCAGTGACTCACCCTCGGCCGTCGCCAGGATCTGGCCGATGTTGCCGCGCATCAGGCAGGTCACGGCGGCGCCGGCCGCGATCATGGCCCACTTGTTCCACAGCGCCTGATCGATGTTGTCGGAGAACTGTCGCAGGCCTGGCGTGCGTGCGATGGCAGCGTGGAACGCCCTGGCGATGTTCTCGCTGCTGCTGGCGCGGGCGCCTACGCTCAGGCTGTCGTTGCTGCCCTGGTGCTGGATATGGCCGTTCTTGTCCAGCGTGGTCGCGATATAGGACACCCCACCGAGGATGCGATCCCGACCGAACGTGGCGTCCAGGCTGTCGTAGGTGGACAGGCCATTGAGAATGGGCAGGATGACCGTGTTCTGCCCCGTCAGTGGCTTCAAGGTCTCGATGGCACCGTCCAGGTCGTAGCTTTTGCAGGCCAGCAGAATGAGGTCGAACTCCGCCGCGATGGCGGTACCGGAGACCAGCGTCTTGACCGGGCCGGCGAAGTTGCCCAGCGCGCTGTCGATGACCAGTCCCTCCTGTTGCAATTGCCGGGCACGCCGCTCACGCACCAGGAAGCTGACGTCCTGGCCCGCTTCAATCAGACGTGCACCGTAATATCCTCCCATGGCGCCAGCGCCGAGAACCAGTATCTTCATGTTCATTGATCCGTTAAATAAATTATTATCATAATATATAAATCGGAGAAAATATGCACCGCACCCTACTCGGGAGGCGGTAGCTGGTTCGATGGGCGTGCAGGAGACCCGTCCGGGGCCGTTAGGCGCAGGACATGGCGGGATTTCTAGGGCCGCTTTTCCTTCAGGTCCGAGAGCAATTCCTTCCGGGTGGCGTCGAGGATCTCGCCGGACAGAGCGGTCGCGCCGCTGGCCCGGGCCAGCAGCAGTGCGCCCACCATGGTGGAGAGCTGGGCGATGGCGCGTCGTCTGCGGGTCTTGGGTCCACTTTGTGGCTGAAGTGCGGTCAGGCTGTCGAGCAGGTCATCCAGGCCGGCGCGATAGGCGGCCCGCACCGGCTTGTCCTCGTCCACGCGTGCCACGTCGCTGGCCAGCATGGCGGCTGGGCAGGCCTTGCCGGGCGCGTCGCGGTTCTCCTCGCTGAGGTAGCGGCCGATGATGGCCTCGATGGCGTCCGTCGGTGATCGGCTCTGGGCGGCCTGGGCGTGCCATTTGTTGCGCGACAGATCGAAGGCGCGGGTGCAGGCGATGGCGGCGAGCTCGTCCTTGGATTTGAAGTGGCCGTAGAAACCGCCGTGCGTGAGGCCGGCGGCCTTCATCAGGTCGATCACGCTGACCCGGTCGATGCCCATTTCGCGAAACAGTTGCGCCGAGACGTGTTCGATGCGGTCGCGATTCAGTTCTGCTTGCTCAAGGGTAACGCGGGGCATGGTGGTTCCTGGGGATGGAGAAAAGGCTTCATCATAAGCGATCAAGCCTGCCACCGGTACCTGGTCCCGGCCTGGCCTGAGCGGTCCCCGGTCGTGGCCGGTGGGCATGCATGATGCTTGTCATTTATCCTTGTTCATCCACGGTATCGAATTCCTCGTCTGCGTCCATGAATAAATCGCCACCTGCTTCCGAACGATCCAATCTGGTGCGCCTCTGGCGCGAGGCGGACTTCGGCGGTGCCGAACTGCTTGCCGCCAGCTATCACAACCACCATTTTCCACCGCATGCGCATGATGAATATGCTTTCGGCATCATCGAACGAGGTGCTCAGGCCTTCCAGCACGACCGTGGCAAGCGGCTGACCATGCCGCAAGGATCGATCGGCGTCATCAATCCGGGCGACGTACACGAAGGACGCCCCGCCGACGGTCAGGGATGGGATTACCGGATGGTCTATCTGTCGCCCGACTTCGTCTGCCGTCTCTTCGAGCGGGAAGCCGGCCATCCGGCTGGCTTGCCCTGGTTTGCCCGGAACGTGATCTTCGATGACCAGACCATTGTCATGTTGCGGGCGGCGCACTGCAGTTCGGCGTCGCCCCATGCGAGCCGACTGGAGGTGAGCTCGCTCTTGACTGCGGCGGTGATCCAGCTGTTCGCCCGGCATGCGCAGTTCCGTCAGCGCAGGCTGGAGCAGGCGGCTGCGCCGCGGGCAGTCCGTCATGCGCGGGAATTCATCGATGCCCATCTGGTCGCCAGTCCTTCGCTGGAGGAGTTGGCGTCGGTGGCCGGGGTCAGCCCCTACCACCTGCTGCGCCAGTTCAAGGCCATTCACGGCATGGCGCCCCATCGCTACCTGATCCAGCGGCGGGTTGCCATGGCCAAGACGATGCTGCTGGCCGGCCGCCAGCCCAGGCGGGTCGCCATCGAGCTGGGCTATTGCGATCAGGCGCATCTCAGTCGTGAGTTCAAGACCTTCTACGGTGTAGCGCCGAGCCGGATCGGTCGCTAGAAAATAGCAAGATTATCCAAATCCCGAGACCGCGCCGCGCGCATATTGCTTGCTCCATCATTGAAGCGAGGTGTGCCGTGATTGATCTTCGAAGTGATACCTGCAGTCGGCCTACCGAGGCCATGCGCGACGCCATCCGGGATGCAGTGGTCGGTGACGACGTTTATGGCGACGACCCGACCGTCAAAGAACTGGAGCGCGAGGTTGCCGCGCTGCTCGGCAAGGAGGATGCAGTGTTCATGGTGACCGGCACCATGACCAACCAGGTCGCCATCCGCGCCCATACCGAACCGGGCGATGCGGTACTGTTCGATCAGAACGCCCATGTGTACATCCTGGAAGGCGGGGCGCCGGCGGCTTTCGCGGGCGTGCTGCCGCGCTTGCTACCGGGCGCGCGCGGTGTGTTCTCGGCTGCCGATGTGAGTGGCGCCCTGGGCCTGTCGCACCGCTTCTTCCCCAGCACGATTCCGGCACCGGTGAAACTCCTGTGCCTGGAAAATACCCACAACCTGGGAGGCGGAAAGGTCTGGCCCATCGAGCAGATGGCCGCGGTGTGCGAACTGGCGCGGCAGCGCGGCATCGCCCTGCATCTTGACGGTGCCAGATTGTGGCATGCCACGGCCGCCTCCGGCATCACGGAGCGCGAATATGCGCGGCACGTTGATTCCGTCAGTGTCTGCTTTTCCAAGGGGCTGGGAGCGCCAGTCGGTTCCGCACTGGCGGGCTCGCGGGAATTCATCGCGCGAGCCCGTCGCTTCAAGCAGCAGATCGGTGGCGGTTTCCGTCAGGCGGGCATCATTGCTGCCGGCGCCCTGTATGCGCTGCGTCACCATCGCGAGCGACTCGGCGACGATCACCTCCACGCAAGAATTCTCGCAAGAGGCATCGCCGGGATACCCGGCATCGCCATCGATGTGGCCACGGTCGAAACCAATATCGTCCGCTTCGAAGTCACTTCGACCACGGCCGGCGATTTCGTCGACAGGCTGCACGTCCGTGGGCTGCATGTTCTGCCATCCGGGGAGCGGGGCGTGCGTGCCATTCCCTATTTGAACATCTCGCCGTCGCAGATCGATGAGGCCGTCGGCATCATCGCGGCAGTTGCCAGGGAGGTGCAGGCGCTCAACTGAGTTCGCCACCGGCAGGGCCGGATCGAGACGGGGCCATGCTGCGAAGCGGCATCAATCCCACGCCGGAGCAAAGTCCGGATTGGCCAGGCGCTCGCCGCGATCCAGTGCTGCGATGGCACTCATCTCGGCGTCTGACAAGCTGATCTTGCCCGCGGCCAGGTTGCTGGCCAGGTTCTCGCGCCGGGTGGACGAGGGGATCACTGCAAAGCCCTGTTGCAGCGACCAGGCCAGCGCCACCTGCGCGGCCGATACGCCGTGCCTGGCGGCGATCTCCAGCAGCGTCGCATCCTGCATCACCCGGCCGTACGCCAGGGGCATGTAGGCGGTCAGGTGGATGCCCTGGGTGCGGGCGTACTCGATCAGCTTGCGGTTCTGCAGGAAGGGATGGATCTCGACCTGGTTGGTGGCGATCTGGTCGGCACCGACGGCGGCAATGGCTTGCTCCATGTGGGCGATGGTGAAGTTGGAGATGCCGATCAGGCGCGTCAGGCCTTGTGCCTTGGCCTCGGCCAGCGTCTGCAGGTAGTCGGCCACCGGCAGCGCGTCCTGCGGCGAGGGCCAGTGGATCAGCGTCAGGTCGACCTGTTCCAGGCGCAGCTTCTGCAGGCTTTCCTTGAGGCTGGGGATGAGCTTGTCGCGCGACAGGTTTTCGGTCCAGATCTTGGTGGTGACGAACAGCGCATCACGGGCCACGCCGCTCTCGGCCAGCGCCTGGCCGACTTCGGCTTCGTTGCCGTAGATCTGCGCGGTATCGATATGGCGATAGCCCAGCTCCAGGCCGGTGCGTACCGAGTCGATGACCTGCTGGTCCTTGAGGCGGAAGGTGCCCAGGCCCAGGGCGGGGAGGGTGGGGGTATTCATAGGATTTTCCTTTGCAGTGGTGCGCCTGGCCGGGTGGGCTAGGCGCGTGAAATGGTGGTGAGCCAGTATCGGCCAATTCATTCCTTGCAAAAACCGCCGCTGCTACAAAACATTATTGATTCAAGATCAATAATCGGAGGGCATGAGCGGCGTCAACCTTGCTGTTTTTGTAACGCTACCAGCGATGCTAGAATGCGGCCATGCCCCAACACAGCCCGCTCCCTGAAAATACCCCCGACGACACCTCCGCAGATGCGCGTGGCGGCCGCGACGACGATGGTCCCGAACCGCGTCGTCGCGGCCCGCGCAAGAGCGCCGGTGGCATCACGCTGCGCGACGTGGCGCAGCTGGCCGGGGTGGCGCCGATCACGGCCTCGCGGGCCTTGAACACACCCTCGGCGGTCTCACCCAAGGTCTTGCAGACAGTGCGCGAGGCGGTGGAAAAGACCGGCTACGTCCCCAACCTGCTGGCCGGCGGGCTGGCCTCCAACAAGAGCCGGCTGGTGGCGGTGGTGGTGCCCACCGTGATCGGGCCGGTGTTCCAGGAAATCGTCCATACCCTGACCGAAACCCTGGCCGCCGCCGGCTACCAGGTCATGCTGGGCCAGAGCGGCTACGAGAATTCGCGCGAGGATGCGCTGCTGGAAGCCATCATCGGCCGCCGTCCCGATGGCGTGGTGCTGACCGGCATCATGCGCTCGGCCGAGGCCAGGAAGCGCTTGCTGGCCAGTGGCATCCCGGTGGTGGAGACCTGGGACCTGACGCCCACGCCGATCGACATGCTGGTCGGTTTTTCGCACGAGGCCATCGGCCGCGAAGTGGCGCGCTACCTGCACCAGCGCGGTCGCAAGAAGGTCGCGGTGGTGGGCGGGCGCGACGAGCGCAGCCAGCGCCGCATGCAGTCCTTCGCGCAGGAAGCGGTGGCGCTGGGCATGAACGACGGGCAGGGGGCAGCAGCCCTGCCGATGTACCACGTCATCGCCCCGACCACCCTGGGGCAGGGACGGCGGGGTCTGGCCGATCTGTTGCAGCAACAGCCCGACACCGATGCCATCTTCTGCAGTTCCGACCTGCTGGCGCTGGGCGTGATGATCGAGGCCCAGAGCCGTGGCATCGCCATTTCCGGGCAACTGGCGGTGGTCGGCTTCGGCGACCTGGAATTCTCGCGTGACCTGCAACCCCGCCTGACCACCGTGCGCATCGACGGCACCGGCATCGGCCAGCGCGCGGCGCGCTTCATCATCGACCGGGCGGCGGGCATCGAGGTGGTCGAGCGCATTGTCGATGTCGGCTTTTCCATCATCCAGCGCGAAAGCGCCTGACGCGGCGATTCCGCACTTCCTGCTCCTCCTGCCCCTCCTGTCTTTCCCACCTTTACTGCCCCATCCGTTTCGATGCTGCCAGGCAAGTTGATCTGGCACTTCACATCCCCCTGTTGACAGGCTGATTTGGTACCGCTACCATGCATTCATCTTGATTTGGTACCGCTACCAAATTATCGCCGGATCCGCTGCCAGGTCATTCCCGGCGGGTGCCGGGTTTTCTTCATTGAAAGAGAAAGTGCTGCCATGACTGCCCTTGCCACTCCTGCCTCCTCGACGTCTGCCACCTCGTCTTCCGCTGCCCTGGCCAAGGGGGCGCCCCGCGTCACCGACATGCGCGTCATTCCGGTGGCCGGCCATGACAGCATGCTGCTGAACCTGTCCGGCGCCCACGGTCCGTATTTCACGCGCAACCTGGTGATCCTCACCGACAGCGCCGGCCATACCGGGGTGGGCGAGGTCCCGGGCGGGGAGGGCATCCGCCAGACCCTGGAAGATGCGCGCTCGCTGGTGGTGGGGCAGTCCATCGGCAATGTCCAGGGCATCCTGAACCGGGCACGCACGGCCTTCGCCGACCGCGATGTCGGCGGTCGTGGCCTGCAGACCTTCGACCTGCGCATCGCCGTCCACGCCGTCACCGCGCTGGAAGCGGCCCTGCTGGACCTGCTGGGCAAGTTCCTGGAGGTACCGGTGGCAGCGCTGCTGGGCGAGGGGCAGCAGCGTGATGAGGTGGAAATGCTGGGTTACCTGTTCTACGTAGGCGACCGCAAGCAGACCGACCTGCCATATCACGCCGAAACGGAGCAGGCTGATGACTGGCTGCGCCTGCGCCATGAAGCCGCGCTCACGCCCGAGGCGGTGGTCCGCCTGGCCGAAGCGGCCTATGCGCGGTATGGCTTCAACGACTTCAAGCTCAAGGGCGGTGTCATGCGTGGCGAGGAAGAGATCGCCGCCGTCACGGCGCTGGCCGAACGCTTCCCCAAGGCCCGCATCACCCTCGATCCCAACGGCGGCTGGCTGCTCAAGGATGCCATCCGCCTGTGCCGCGACCAGCATGACGTGCTGGCCTATGCGGAAGATCCGTGCGGCGCCGAGGACGGCTATTCCGGACGCGAGGTGATGGCCGAGTTCCGCCGCGCCACCGGCTTGCAGACCGCCACCAACATGGTGGCCACCGACTGGCGCCAGATGGGCCATGCCATTTCGCTGCAGTCGGTGGATATCCCGCTGGCCGATCCGCATTTCTGGACCATGCAGGGTTCGGTGCGGGTGGCGCAGATGTGCCATGACTGGGGCCTGACCTGGGGTTCACATTCCAACAACCACTTCGACGTTTCGTTGGCGATGTTCACCCATGTGGCCGCAGCCGCGCCGGGCAAGATCACCGCCATCGATACCCACTGGATCTGGCAGGACGGCCAGCGCCTGACCCGCGAACCGCTGCAGATCGTGGGCGGCAAGGTGCAAGTGCCGGCCAAGCCCGGCCTGGGCGTGGAACTGGACATGGAGCAGGTGGAAGCGGCCCACCAGACCTATCGCAACATGGGACTGGGTGCGCGGGACGATGCGGTGGCCATGCAGTACCTGATCCCGGGCTGGAAATTCGATCCCAAGAAACCCTGCCTGGTGCGTTGAGCACAGGGCTGCACATCTGCTAGCGGGGCCGTGACAAGAGCGCGATGAACGCGCCGCCGGTCCGAATTTTCGTTCAGCTTTTCTTTCATCCATCGGTAGTACGGGCTCAACAGAGGAGACAACCCGTGAATCCTTCCCCATCCGCATCATCCGGCGCAGCAACCCTGGCCCTCACCAGCGCGGTGAGCAAGATCAAGTGGCGCATCCTGCCGCTGTTCGTGGCCATGTTCATCATCAACTACATCGACCGCGTCAACATCGGTTTCGTGCGCAGTCACCTCTCTACCGACCTGGGCATCGGCGCGGCGGCCTTCGGCCTGGGCGCCGGGCTGTTCTTCGTCGGTTATGCGATCTTCGAGGTGCCGTCCAACATGCTGCTGCAACGTTACGGCGCGCGCGCCTGGCTGACCCGCATCATGTTCACCTGGGGCCTGGTGGCGGCATGCATGGCCTTCGTGCAGAGCGAGACCAGCTTCTATTTCATGCGTTTCCTGCTGGGCGTGACCGAGGCGGGCTTCTTCCCCGGCGTGGTGTATTACTTCACGCAGTGGTTGCCCAACCATGAACGTGGGCGCGCCATGGCGGTCTTCCTGTCGGGCTCGGCGATTGCTTCCATCCTCTCCGGTCCGATTACCGGCGCGCTGTTGCTCATCGAGGGCGGTGGCCTGCATGGCTGGCAATGGATGTTCCTGATCGAAGGCGGCGTCTCGATGCTGTTCTGCGTGGTGGTCTGGAATGTGCTGGACTCCACCCCGGCCGATGCCAAGTGGCTTTCGCCGGAACAGCGCCAAGCACTGACCGCGGTGATCGCCGCCGAACAGGAGCTGCGCGCTGCCAACCGGCCGGCGCACGTTTCCGCGCTGACCTTGTTGCGCGACCCGCAGATCGTCTTGTTCTGTCTGATCTACTTCGCCATCCAGCTGACCATCTACGGCGCGACCTTCTGGCTGCCGACCATCATCAAGAAGATGGGTCATTTCAATGACTTCCAGGTCGGCCTGTTCAATACCATTCCGTGGATCATCGCCATTGCCGCCATGTACATGTTCGCGGTGCTGGCGGCGCGCTTCAAGCGGCAGCAGTTCTGGGTCGCTGCCGCGCTGGTGATCTCGGCGACGGGCATGGCGGTGTCGGCCTCGTCCGGGCCGGTGATCGGGTTTGTCGCGGTGTGCTTCGCCGGCATCGGCTTCAAGGCGGCTTCTTCGCTGTTCTGGCCGATCCCGCAGGCCTACCTGGATGCACGCATTGCGGCAGCGGTGCTGGCACTGGTCAATTCGCTGGGCAACCTGGGCGGCTTCTTCGCGCCGGCCACCTTCGGCTACCTGGAGCAGAAGACCGGTTCCATCCAGGGCGGGCTGTATGCCCTGTCCGGTGCCTCGCTGCTGGCGGCGGTGCTGGTGTTCCTGGCGCGCACCCGGCCGGCAGCACAGGATGGTGGTGGCACCGCCAGCGGCAAGAGCGAGGCCGTCATCAAGCACGCTGCCTGAGGCAGTCCGGCAGTATCGATTTCTCCGAGGTCTTCCTCGTTTGCCCCGTGTCTCTGGCGATAGCCAGAGGCCGGGGCATCTTTGTCTATGCAGCTCAGAATCGGTCCAGGAAACCGTGATGCTTTTCTACCCGAAAGTGGGCTTGCGCATCGATATAGACATCCACCCGGCTGAAGGGCGGAGTGATTTCTACGCCCTGTGTGTAGGTAAAAGGCGTGCTGACAATGACCCAAAAATCTGCAGCGGGGAACATTGGCGTGGAGAAGCGGACACTTTGGCCTGGGTTGAGGTTATCGCGGATGATGTCGTGTTCTTCATTGTAAAAATAAGAAACGGGCTGCTTGGCATCCGCGGCATAGTGAATCGTGATCGATGGTCGTGCTAAATACCATACAGAAAAAGTGATTACACAGGCCCCGAGGCCCAGTTTCGTTGCACGAAGAATCATGGGTATTCCTGGTGTTCTTGGCTTGGCCCGAGCCCACCGTCGTCTGTGCGGGATGGCGGCAGCTCTGCTGCCGGCCCGGGATATCTTTCTGCGTGCGGTTCAGAATCGAGCCAGGAAGTCGTGATGTTTTTCTACCCGAAAGTGGGCTTGTGCATCGATATAGACATCCACCCGGCTGAAAGGTGGGGTGATTTCTACGCCGTCTGTGTTAACGAAAGGTGTGCTGATAATGACCAGGGAGTCGGCGTCGGGAAACATGGATGTGGCGAACAGAACGCTCTGGCCTGGGTTGAGATGGTTACGGATGATGGCGTGTTCTTCATCGTAAAAATAGGAAACGGGTTTGTCGGCATCAGCGGCATAGTGAATAGCGATTGTCGGTCGCGCTAAATACCATGCAATAAAGATGATCACGCAGCCCCAAAGGACGATTTTGATGGTGCGAAGAATCATGGTCGATCAATCGCGTTGTTCAGCTATGGCATTGGTGAAGACGCTTGGCATGGTTATCTCCTCCGGATCCCCACGGTAACTCAACGAAAGTGATTTCGCTCAAGAGAAGATCGGCCGACAGTGCATTCGGTTTGATCGAAGTATAAAGATCGATACCTAGCTGTATTGAAATGTGATCTTGTACATCGTCCGCGCTATTGGGCCATGCGCCATTCTCCGGATGATGCTGCATTGTTGGCCATTGCCGTTTTTTGTGCAGGTCGTACTTAGCATCGCTGAGGGCTTGGGCAAGTCCAGCACCGCCGAGCAATTCGTTACTACTGAAGCCGACTGCGGTTCCCACGTACCCGTAATGGATGTTTGACCAAATATCGTAAAAATAATCGTACTGTGCGTATCTTTGCCAGCCCTTACGAAATATCCCTCTTTGTATCAGCATGGCTTTGATTATCGGTTTGTGATCCCACGGCTGTCCGGGTGCGACCTGCATGGTCCAGATTTGGTACGCCGCCAGTTTGTGTCCGGTCGCGATGCTGTAGTAGTCCGGCATACCGCCCAACTTGGCGTGCCATGGCTGCGCATTCCATTGTTCAACCTCTGCCGCAGGATCAAAGAGATTGGCTGATGTTATTTTTTTGCCCTCTGGCGTAAAGGGATTTTTCTTCATTTCGGTCACGATGTATTGCGCCACCGGAATCGCATCGTTGGAATCTCTACAGACACGCACGATTCTCGGCTCCCGCTCGCCCACCGGTTTAGTCTCGTGAATGGCCTCCAACTGCATGGACGTTCCGTTGCTTCCTTTTGCGTTCATCTGTGCTCCTAGACGTGGTTCTCACGCGACTTCCGAGCAGGAGCCAGAGGTCACGGCGAGTAGCAATATCGCGGGTGGGAGCATACGGGTTGTCAGATGAATGTTTCTTTAGACGCAAGATTTCGACAGGAATCCTCCACAAATTGCGATCAACAATCAGCCTGCTTCGCTGTGCGCCGAGCAAGCCGGACCCGGCAAAACTATAATGGCACCCTGCAATCCGTCATCACGGCGGGACAGTCGCCGCTTCTCACGCGGCAAGACATCAAGGCGGCCTGGCCATGGAAACCCTCTACCACCTCATCGAGCAATACGGTCTGATCCTCGTTTTCGTCAACGTGCTGGTGGAGCAATTGGGCGCGCCGGTGCCGGCCTATCCGACCCTGATCATCACCGGTGCCCTGTCGGCCACCGGGCGCTACTCGCCGCTGCTGTTGCTCGTCCTCGCGGTCTGTGCGGCACTGATGGCTGATTACGTCTGGTATCTCGCCGGTCGCCGCTACGGGCGCAAGATCATGTCGCGCCTGTGCCGCATATCGCTCTCGCCGGATTCCTGTGTGCGCCAGACCGAATCGATCTACCTGCGCTGGGGCGCGCGGTCCTTGCTGCTGGCCAAGTTCATCCCCGGCTTTGCCTCGATTGCCAGTGCACTCTCCGGCACCATGGGAACGCGCCGCGTCAGCTTCATCCTGTGGGACGCGGCGGGCAGCGCTTTATGGGCGGGGCTGGGGATTTTCCTGGGTTCGCTGTTCAGCTCGGCCGTGGATGACCTGCTGAACGTGCTGGCCCAGCTGGGGCATTACGGCATGCTGATGATCGCCGTGGCGCTGGCGGCGTTCGTGGCCAACAAGTGGTGGCAGCGCCGGCGCTTCCGCAAGTCGCTGGAGATGGCGCGCATCACCGTGGATGAACTCAATACCATGCTCGAGCAGGGCAATGCGCCCACCATCATCGATGTGCGCTCGCCGCTGTCGCAGCAGGATGGCCGCATCCCGGGGGCGGTGACCATCTCCAACCAGGAAATCCAGACCTTCGTCTTCGATGGTCCGGTGGAGGGGGAAGTGGTGGTCTATTGCGCCTGTCCCAACGAGGCCTCGGCGGCCGTGGTGGCGCGCCAGCTGATGCGACGCGGCTACACCCGGGTGCGTCCGCTGACCGGCGGCATCGATGCCTGGCGCGCAGCCGGTTACGCGATCGACGTCTGAATCGCCGTGCCCTGGCGGATGGTCTTGGTGACCGGGGTCTTTTCGCAGATTTCCGCCAAGCGGGTCAGTTGTTCCTGGCTCAGGGCATTGCCGAAGCTGATCTTGCGGGTGATGGTTTCCAGGCCGCTGTCGTCGCGGCCGAAGTGGGCGTCCACCGCGATGCTGCCCAGGTCCCAGCCCTTGCGGTCGGCGTACATGCGCAAGGTCAGCGAGGTGCAGGATGCCAGCGCGGCCAGCAGCAGTTCATAGGGCGCGGGACCGCTGTCCTTGCCGCCATTGCTTTCCGGTTCATCCGACTTGAGCTGGTGGATGCGCGCCTTGATGTCCTGGGCGTAGCCGGCGGCGTTGTGCAGGGTGACGTGGGCCATGGTTTCTCCGATCGGTAGTCTGTGTGGCTTAAGGGGGAGCGGCGATTGTGACACACACGCGGCGGCCGATCTTGTACTTTCCTGCTGCGGCCTTACACCAGCGTGCGCACCGAATTGGAGATCGAGCGTGCGCACTCCAATACCAGCGGCCCCAGCTTGCGTTCGGCATCCTCGGCCGTCCAGCGGCTGGTCGGCGCCACCACATGTACGGAAGCCACCGGCCGGCGCTCGCTGTTGAAGATGGGCGCGGCCACCGTCATGTCGCCCAGGAACAGTTCTTCCCGGTTGCTGGCAAAGCCGCGTTCGCGGGCCACTCTGACCGTTTCCATGATGTCTTCTACCCCGGTGCGCGTATGCGGCGTGTGCACGGCGCGCTCGCTGGAGAGCAGCAGCGTCTGCGCCTCGCTCTCGTCCAGCCCGCTCAGGTAGGCCCGCCCGGAGGCGGTGCAATACATGGGGATGCGGCTGCCGATGGGCATGTGGATGGGGATGAACTTGCTGGCCACGAAGCGGGCCACATAGACCATCTCGCGCTCGTAGGGCTCGGTGAGGTTGACGGTCTCGCCGGTCATGTTGGCCAGTTCCGACAGGAAGGGATTGGCCACGTCCACCAGGATGTCGGCCGCCAGGTAGTTGTAGCCCACCTCTAACACCTTGGGCGTGAGCTGGTAGCGGCGGGTCCTGGGATGCTTGCAGATGTAGCCCAGCGTTTCCAGCGTATGCACCATGCGTTGTGCCGAACTCTTGGAGATGGACGTGGCGCTGGCCACGTCGCCCAGGGTCATGGTGCGGCGCTGCGCATTGAAGGCGCGCAGCACGGCCAGGCCTTTTTCCAGTGATTGATTGAACAGCAGGTCGGTGGGGTTTGCTTCGGTCTCGCTCATGCCTACTCCTCGCAGATAGGAATGGGAGAATTCTACGGGAATTCGCTTCTTATGTATCGAATATCGATACATAAATATCTATTGACGATTCGAGTAAACCAAATATACTTAATCCAAGGCCGTATATTGATATTCATGCATCTTTGTTTGTCGTCTGCCGTTCTTCCCGCCTCAGCCCTTCCAGCCGCTTCAGTGGTTTAAGTCGCATCGCGCCATACCGGGTAGTCCGATGCAGGCCGGGCCGGGGAGGAAGACCGGAAACCGCGTCCCCGCCCGGGGGCGCTGCAGTCCACACCGCCGTCGGCACCTGCCGGCGTGCGGACTTCCAGCCGTTCGTTCCGATCCGTCGTGATCTTGTGCCAAAGGGGGAGTCGTATGAAGTCGTTCAATCTGCCGTCCAGTCGCCTGTTGCATCGTCTGCTGTCGCCACTGCTGGGGGCTGCGGCCCTGATGTCGGTGCTGGCTGCCGCGCCCGCCATGGCCCAGTCCAGCTACAACGTGGGCGCCACCTCCACCGGGGTGCCTTTCACCTTCCTCGATATCAAGACCAACAAGCTGCAGGGCATGATGGTCGATACCGTCACGGCGGTGGGCAGCAAGGCCGGCTTTTCGGTGAACATCCAGCAGACGCCGTTCTCCGCGCTGATCCCCTCGCTGACCGGCAACAAGATCGACATCATCGCCGCGGCCATGTTGAAGACCGAGGCCCGCGCCCAGATCGTGGACTTCAGCGATCCGGTCTATTCCTATGGCGAGGGTCTGTTCGTCAACGCCCAGGACCAGAAGGTCTACAAGACGCTGGACGACCTCAAGGGTGAGATCGTCGGCGCCCAGGTGGGGACGGTGTTCGTCGATGCCCTGAACAAGAAGGGCGGCTTCAAGGAAGTGAAGACCTACGACTCGGTGGCCGACATGATGCGCGACGTCGGCCTGGGTCGCATCAAGGCCGGTTTCGGTGATCGCCCGATCGTGGCCTACCAGCTCTCGCAGGGCGCCAATCCGCAGGTGCGACTGGTCAAGGAATACCAGTCCACCCTGATGGGGGATGTCTGCCTGGTGATCCGCAAGGGAGACCCCAAGCTCATGGAGCGCCTGAACAAGGCGATTGCCGAACTCAAGGCTGATGGCACGCTCGCGCGCATCGTCGATCAGTGGAAGCTGAACTGAGTGAACCGGGCTGACGTCGGCGCGACGTCGCTGTAACCGCAGGTCGCCGCTCCACCGGTGGCCGCGCAAGTTCCCGTCGCCGCTGGGTGGCGGGGCGGTTCTCCTGCGCTGCTTTCCACGCTCATTTCCACCTATCTTCCACGCCCATGCTTTCCCAAACCGTGCTGGACTTCCTGCCCATCCTCCTCAAGGGAGCGCTGGTCACCATCGAAGTCACGATCTATTCCTTCCTGCTCAGTTCGCTGCTGGGGCTGGTGCTGGCGCTGATGAAGGTATCGCGCCTGAAACCGGTCTCGCTGCTGGGCGCCACCATCGTCAACATCATCCGCGGGCTGCCCATCATCGTGCAGCTGTTCTACATCTATTTCGTGCTGCCCGAGATCGGCATCCAGCTCTCCGCCTTCCAGGCCGGGGTGATCGGGCTGGGCATCGCCTATTCAGCCTACCAGGCCGAGAACTTCCGCGCCGGCATCGAGGCAGTGGACGTGGGCCAGATCGAGGCGGCGCAATCGATCGGCATGCGCGGGCCGCTGATCATGCGCCGCGTGATCCTGCCGCAGGCCTTTCGCATCGCGCTGCCGCCCTATGGCAATACGCTGGTGATGATGTTGAAGGATTCGTCGCTGGTCTCGACCATCACCGTGCTGGAAATGACCCGGGCCGGCCAGATGATCGCCTCCAGCACCTTCCAGAACATGACGGTCTATACCATGGTGGCGGTGCTGTACCTGCTGTTGTCGCTGCCGCTGGTGTTCCTGATCCGTCGCCTGGAAATCCGTGGCAGCAAGGGGAGGGCGCGATGATCGAGGTCAAACGTATTTCGAAGTGCTTCGGCCAGCACGAGGTGCTCAAGGATGTCTCGCTGTCGGTGGCCGAGGGTGAGGTGGTCTGCCTGATCGGGCCCTCGGGCTCGGGCAAGTCCACCGTCCTGCGCTGCATCAACGGACTGGAATCCTACGAGCGCGGCGACATCCTGATCGACGGCCAGCGCGTGGATCGCAACGGCGCCGACATCCATCGCCTGCGCACGCGGGTGGGCATGGTGTTCCAGCGCTTCAACCTGTTCCCGCATCGCACGGTGCTGGAGAACGTCACCGAGGGGCCGATCTTCGTCAACCGGGTGCCGCGTGAACAGGCGCGGGCGCAGGCCATCGCCCTGCTGGACAAGGTCGGCCTGGCGCAGCGCTGCGATGCCTATCCGGCGCAATTGTCGGGCGGCCAGCAGCAGCGTGTGGCCATTGCCCGCTCGCTGGCGATGCAGCCGGAAGCCATCCTCTTCGATGAGCCGACCTCGGCGCTGGACCCGGAACTGGTGGGCGAGGTGCTGGCGGTGATGCGCACCCTGGCCGCGGACGGCATGACCATGATCGTGGTGACGCACGAGATGGGATTCGCCCGCGAAGTGGCCGACCGCGTCTGCTTCCTGCACAGCGGCAGCATCGTCGAATCCGGCCCGGCAGCACAGGTGCTGAGCGAACCACAACATGCACGTACCCAGGATTTCCTGCGGCGCGTGATCGGCAAGTGAGGCGCGCATGACGAGCTTGCTGCAGGATTTTCCGCCCTCCCTGTGGGCTGCCACGGCGGCCGCCGACACCGCCCCGGAGGTGCCACCGCTGGCCGCCAGCGCGCGCTATGACGTGGTCATCGTCGGTGCCGGTTATACCGGGCTCTCGACCGCACTGCACCTGGCCGAGGCCGGGGTATCGGTGTGCGTGCTGGATACCCATGCCCCGGGCTGGGGCGCTTCCGGGCGCAATGGCGGGCAGGTGATTCCGGGGCTCAAGTATGACCCGGACCAGTTGCGGGTGATGTTCGGCAGCGCCGTGGCCGATCCGCTGATCGCGGCCATCGGTTCGGCCGCCGATACCGTCTTCGACCTCATCGAACGCCACGGCATCGCCTGTGATGCGCTGCGACGCGGCTGGATCCAGCCCACCCATTCGTCCAAGGTGATGCATGCGCTGGAAGCCCGCGCCCGCCAGTGGATGGCCGAAGGCGCGCCGGCGCGGCTGATGGATGCGGCCGAGGTGGCGCGCCATATCGGCACCGATGCCTACGTCGGCGGCTGGAAGGACGAGCGTGCCGGCAGCCTGCATCCGCTGAAGTATTGCCAGGGGCTGGCGCGTGCGGCGCAGCGGCTGGGCGTGGTGATCCACGGTGGCACGCCGGTGGTACGGCTGGAGCGACGCCAGCCGGGCTGGCGCCTGCATACCGCCCAGGGGCCGCATGTGGATGCCGAGCGCGTGGTCATCGCCACCAATGGCTATACCGACGGGCTGTGGCCGCATCTGCGGCAGTCGGTGATCGCTGCCAACAGCTTCATCGTGGCGACGCAACCCCTGCCGCCGGAGCAGGGTGCCAGCATCCTGCCGGGTGGCGAGGTCACCTCCGATTCGCGGCGGCTGCTGCTGTATTACCGGCGCGATGCCCAGGGACGCCTGCTCATGGGCGGTCGGGGTCCCTTCGGCGAGCCGCGCGGGGCGGGCGATTTCGCGCACCTGGAACGGTCGGTGGAACTGCTGTTCCCGCAGTTGGCGGGGATCGGCTATGAATACCGCTGGTCGGGACGGGTCGCCATCACGCGCGATTTCCTGCCGCACGTGCATGAGCCGGCGGCCGGGCTGTCCATCGCGGTGGGCTACAACGGGCGCGGCATTGCCATGGCCAGTACCATGGGACGCTGCCTGGCGCAGCGCATCACGGGGCAGGCGGGGGCGGTGTTTCCGTTCCCGGTCAGTACCATCCAGCCGATTCCGCTGCACGGCCTGCAGCGCTTCTACATCGCCGCCGGCGTGGCCTGGTACAGCGTGCTGGATCGCTTTTCCTGACGCAGTATGCCGGGCAGGGACGAAAAAAAACCACGCTTGAACTGACCCCATAAAGTTGGGCGGTCAATAGCCGGTTAAGGCCTCAAGGACTGAGTTCTGTATTGCACAGGGCTCAGTCCTTTTAATTTGCTCTTGATGCGGTGGTGGTTGTAGTAGTGCATGTACTTGCGTAACTCGATCTGTAACT